>NZ_JAFBAT010000289.1 GCF_019247615.1 Mycobacterium sp.
TGAGGGAAATGCAGAAAAGGAACGGCGCCAGCGTCGAGAACCCTTTGCACGGCGGCGATGTGGGATGCGGCATCGGTCCCCACGGTCCAGTTGCCGAGCACCTTATCGATCGGGTTCGCCTCCGCGGCGCGTTGGATCTCGACGGGATCGGGCTGATCGACAGCCCCGGCGGTGAATCGCCACAATGCGGCGGCGCGGCGGGCCTCGTCGTCGCCGCCGACCACCGCGAACAGCTCGGCGCGCTTGCCCAGGCCGGCCGCGTCGCGACCCGAGGCCTGCGCGCCCGCGCCGAAGGCGGCCAGCAGCTTCGGGCTGGTGACATCGCGAGCCTGGGTGATCCAGCCGTCGCCGTATTGGCCGGCCAACTTTGCGCTTTTGGGGCCGCCGGCGGCCACGAAGATCGGCGGCGGCGTCGCCGGCGCGTCGTAGAGCTTCACCGCGTTCGTCTGAAAGTAGCGGCCTGCGAACGAGATTCGCGAGCCGCTCCACAGCTGCCGAATGATCTCGATCGCCTCGATCAGTCGGTCGTGGCGCTCGGTGTAGTTGCCGAACGCGTTGGTGGCGGCCTGTTCGTTGAGTCGCTCGCCGGTTCCCAGTCCCAAGAACACCCGCCCCGGGCTGAGGATGGCCAAGGACGCGAACGCTTGCGCCACGGTGGCGGGGTGATAGCGGTAGGTCGGACAGGTCACGCCGGTGCCGAACGAAATGTGGCTGGTGCTGCTGCCCACCAGCGCCAGCGTCAGCCACGGAAACATCGAATGACCCTCGTTGTCCTGCCAGGGCTGAAGGTGATCGCTCGCCCAGACGTACTGAAAACCGGCCCGTTCGGCCGCCTGGGCCTGTGCGATGAGCTGATCGGTGCGGAATTGCTCGTGCGACAGCACGAACCCCACACCACGTCCCGAGGGTGGGGGACCGGCCGGGTTGCCGCGGTCGCGCCCGGCATTTCCGCAGCCCGTCGAGAGCCCGACGGTGCCGAATACGCCGACGCCGGCCGCCATCCGCCCGAACGTCCGCCGCGGGATGCCGGTCACCGAAACCGGATACCCGTCGCGGGGTCCGCCACACCTGGCCCGCCCCCTAGTCTGAAACGGGTGAGCATACAGGCGCGTCCGGCCCGGAAAGACGATGTCCGCGAGCTGTCACGAACCCTGGCCCGGGCGTTTTATGACGACCCGGTGATGGTCTGGCTGCTTCCCGATGCCGAGTCTCGGACCGTACGGCTGCGCCGATTGTTCGAAACGGTGACCCGTCATCACCATCTCGCCCGCGGCGGCGTAGAAGTGGCCGGCGATGGACCGCGGGGTATCGCTGCCGCGGCGCTGTGGGATCCGCCGAATCAATGGCACGATACGCTCCGCGGGCAGCTTGCGATGACGCCGACGTTGGTGCGCGTGTTGGGTCTGCGTGCGATGCAGGGACATGCGGTGCAGGAGCTGATGAAGCGCGCACATCCCGAAGAACCGCACTGGTATCTGGCGGTTATCGGAAGCGATCCGTCGGTCCGAGGCCAAGGCTTCGGACAGGTCCTGATGCGGTCGCGGCTGCAGCGCTGCGACGCGGAGTACTGCCCGGCCTATCTTGAGTCCACGAACCGCGAGAACGTGCCGTACTACGAGCGTTTCGGTTTCACCGTCACCCGCGAGATCACGTTGCCGGACGGCGGCCCAACAATGTGGGCGATGTGGCGGCCACCGCGCTGAGCCCGCCTGGGCCAGCAACGCGATTGGACTTGCGCCCTTGACATTTCGTGTAGGCATGGGCTCCGGCGCTACCAGCCGAGCTGACTGCGGCGCGTTCGAAGAGTTGTCCAGTGGCGATGTCGATCCTCGTCACCCGCGGGATCGCGTTGCGCGACGGCTGCGTTTAGCCTCCTGGATCGGCGGGCAACCGTTTTCGCATGAGCGATAACCCGCAAGCCGACGAGCTGGTGGATCCCGCGGACTTCCCCGAGGAGGGCGGCCCGGGCGATACTCTGAACGCCAGCGAAGGCACCGACTCCGACGAATTGCGCAACGACGACGGCGACATCGTCGTCGACCCACCCGAGCGCTGGAGCGAGGCCGACCGGTTCGGGATGACGGCGCGCGAACAGCGCGAGGGGGAACCCCTCGACACTCGGCTGGCCGAGGAAGAGCCGGATGTGACCGACGTCGTGGATGACCCGCTCACCGACGATCGTCCCGGGCGGGCTCATCGGGGACAAATCGACGACGCACCCGAAGACGGGGACTCCCTGTACCAGGTCGTCGACGAGTAGTCAGTGCTCGGCTGTTCACTCCCCTGACGGTCGCCGAGCTCAAGGACTGCTCCGCCACCCCGCTATGCCGGTGGCGATCATTCGCAACTGCTTGACGGCGATGCGCCGGATGTCTTCCAGTGCCTCGGCGGTTTGAGAATCCTCGATTGCCTCGGCGATCACGATCATGGCGTTCACGAACAGGGTCGCCAGGACGTTGAGGTCCTCGGTGCTCCACTCGTTCAGGCCCGGGAAACGCGCCAGGTCGGTGGCGAGCTCGGAGGTGATCAGCCGGATCTCGGTGCGGATGGCGTAGCGCAGCACGCTCAGCCCGCTGTTGCGCTCGCGGCCGATGAGCCGCCAGTGCTCCCGTCGGGTGGCGACACTGGCTACCAGGATTTCGACGGACGATTCGATCACCCGGTTCGGGTCGAGCTTTCCGGCCCGCGCCTCGCGCAGCGTATCGCGCAGGCTGCGGAACGACTCGTCGATCAGCACGAGCCCGAGGGCCTCCATCGACTCGAAGTGACGGTAGAACGCGGCCGGCACGATCCCAACCTCGCGGGTCACCTCGCGCAGGCTCAGGCTGGAAAAGCTGCGGTCCTGCAGCAGCTTCAACGCCGCGGCAATGATGGCCCGACGGGTCGCCTCCTTGCGCTCTTCGCGCGACTGGCTTTCGCGTGGGCGGTCGCGGCCCGACCGACGCGAGCGTGAGACAGGAGTACGGCTGTTCACTATGTGAACCCTACCACAAACCGCCAGAAAACCTTGACTACCTGCGGTATCCGGGCGCACGGTGTACGTATGTTCACTCAAATACCCACGCGAAATCTCGCACAGAATCTCCGGAAGCGAGTCCTGGGTTCGGACCTGCTCGACCTGCTCACCGGTCCGCACGGTGTCGATCGCTACACCGAGCTGGTGGCGCCGACGTGGACGCTCGGCGAGGCCCGCGCCAAAGTCATCGACGTGCGCCGGACGACGCCGCGCAGCGTCACCCTCACGCTGGCTCCGAACGAGGCCTTCACCTCGGCCCACACGGTCAAAGCCGGTCAGTACGTCAACTTGAGCCTCGAGATCGACGGTCGTCGGCACACCCGCTGCTATTCGCCGGCCAACGCCGAAGGCAGCGCGCATCTCGAGCTGACGATCGGCCGGCACGACGGCGGCCTGGTGTCGAACTACCTGTTCGAGCGCGCGCGGCGCGGCATGGTGGTCGGCCTGGCGGGCGTCGGTGGCGACTTCGCGTTGCCCGCGGTGCGGCCGCGACGGATCCTGTTGGTCTCCGGTGGCAGTGGCATCACGCCGGTGATGGCGATGCTGCGCACATTGGTGGCCGAGCGCCACGGGGGCGAGGTCGCGTTTGTGCACTATGCCCGCACGCCCGCCGAGGCGTGCTACCGCGACGAACTGGCCGCCCATAACGAGCTGCGTGGCGTGCGGGTATTGCACGGCTACACCCGCTCCGGCGCCGGCGATCTGGTAGGCCGCTTCGATGCCGAGCACCTGGCCGCCGCGATGCCATCGCCGGACGTCGTGTTCGTCTGCGGGCCAACGTCTTTGGTCGATGCCGTGCGGGAACACTGCGACAACGTCCACACCGAGAGCTTCGTCCCACCGGTGTTCGACGCGCCGGCCGACCCGTCGGGCGGGCGAATCACGTTCGCCAACAGCGGGATCGACGTCGTCGACGACGGACGCTCGCTGCTTGAGCAAGCCGAGTCCGCCGGCCTGACGCCGGAGAACGGATGCCGGATGGGCATCTGCCATACCTGCACGCGGCGTAAGACCGCAGGCATCGTGCGCAACCTGGTCACCGGTGCGGTGTCCACCGCCCCCGACGAAGACGTGCAGATTTGCGTCTCCGTCCCGGTCGGTGACGTCGATCTGTCCCTATGACTTTCGACCCGAGGAGAGAACCCATGCCACACAGCAAGATCACCCTGACACCCGAACAGGCCGAGGAGTTCGGCCGCGAACTCGACGCCATCAAGGAGCGCGTCATGGCGGAGCTCGGCGAGCAGGACGCCGAATACATCCGCCGCGTCATCAAAGCGCAGCGGGCCCTCGAGGTCGGCGGCCGGGCGCTGCTGTTCCTGCCGCCCGCGTGGCTGCTGGGCACCGCGATGCTCGGCCTGTCAAAAATCCTGGACAACATGGAAATCGGTCACAACGTCATGCACGGCCAATACGACTGGATGCGTGACCCGGCGATCTCCGGTCGCGCGTTCGAGTGGGACACGGCTTGCCCGGCGGACCAATGGCGGCATTCCCACAACTACATGCACCACACCCACACCAACATCGTGGGCATGGACCGCGACATCGGCTACGGGATCCTGCGGATGAGCGAAGACCAGCGCTGGGAGCCGTACTTCATCGGCAACCCGCTCTACGCGTTCCTGCTGATGATTCTGTTCCAATATGGGGTCGCACTGCATGACCTGGAGACCGAGCGAATCCGCTCCGGGGAGATCCGGCTCGCCGACAAGCGCAAGGTGCTTCGGGCCATCTGGAGAAAGACGCGCCGGCAGACGCTCAAGGACTACGTCGCCTTCCCGTTGCTGGCGGGGCCGTTCGCCCCGTTCGTCTTCGCGGGCAACATGTCGGCGAACCTGATGCGCAACGTGTGGTCCTACATGATCATCTTCTGCGGTCACTTCCCGGACGGCACACAGGAGTTCACGGTCGAAGAGACCAAGGACGAGTCGCGCGGCATGTGGTATTTCCGCCAGGTTCTCGGTTCGGCCAACCTGACCGGCGGCAAGCTCTTCCACCTGTTGTCGGGCAACCTCTCGCACCAGATCGAGCACCACCTGTTCCCGGACATGCCGGCGCGCCGGTATGCCGATATCACCGCCGAGGTGCAGGAGATCTGCGAACGCTACGGCATCCCGTACAACAAGGGCCCGCTGCTGCGGCAGTTCGGCACCGTGGTGCGCAAGATCGTCAAGCTGAGCTTTCCGGGACCCGGGGTGCGGGCGCCGGAGCCAGACGACACCGCCGAAAAAATGCTCGCCGCCTGATCCCGTTCGGGCACCGAGCCTGCGCTCACTGCGCGTCCGCCTGAATTCAAGGTTCCCTTGGGGCGGCGCTGGGCGCAGGCTCGATCCATTTCGGGGCATTTCGGGGGCAGACGCCATGGGTCCGGCGGGGGACAATGGGCCCGTGGAATGGACCGGTGCTCGCTATGCGGACAAGCCAACGGTGGAAGCATCGACGTGGATTGACGCCGATCCGGTCCGCGTCTGGGGTCTGGTCTCCGACATCGCGCTGATGCCGACTCTGAGCAACGAGCTGCAATCGGTCCAGTGGGTCGACGGAGCGACCGGACCGCGCGTCGGTGCCCGTTTCGTCGGGTACAACGAACACGACGCGTTTGGGAAATGGACCACCACGTCACAGGTCATCGCCTGTGACGAGTCACGCGAGTTTGCTTGGGCGGTGGGCGATCCCGCGTTTCCGTCGGCGACATGGCGGTTCAGGCTGACGCCCCGGGACGGGGGCACGGTGCTGCGCTTCTGGATGCAGATGGGACCGGGACGCTCGGGTTTGTCGGTGGCCATAGACGCGATGCCCGACAAGGAAGAAAAGATCGTATTCGTGCGGCTGCGGGAGTTCGAGGGCGCCATCGACAAGACCCTGGCGGCCATCAAGAGGCTGGCCGAACACGGGGTGCGCTGATGCGAACCGCGACGACCGTCGAGCTCTCCGGGGCCGGCGGCAAGGTCGCCGAGTTCGCCGTCGAGGCCGAAAAGCTGGGTATTGACGTCTGCTGGGTTGCTGAGGCCTGGGGATCCGACGGGCCGTCGGCGCTGGGCTACATTGCGGCGCGCACCGACCGCATGCTGCTCGGTTCCGGCATTCTGCAACTCGGCATCCGGACGCCGGTCGCGGTCGCGCAGACGGCAATCACGCTGTCCAACCTGTCGTCCGGGCGGTTCTTGCTGGGGCTGGGCGCGTCGGGCCCACAGGTGATCGAAGGCCTGCATGGAGTGTCGTTCAGCCGGCCCCTGGCCCGGATGCGCGAAACCGTCGAGATCGTGCGGCAGGCGTTCACCGGGGACAAGCTCTCCTACTCCGGCAAGGAGTTTCACATCCCGCGGCCGGGCGGTGAGGCCGTGCCGATGCGGTTGTCGATTCGGCCGCACCACGCCATCCCGCTCTACCTGGCCGCCCTGTCGCCGGCGATGCTCCGGCTGACCGGGGAGATTGCCGATGGCTGGCTGGGCACCAGCTTCGTCCCCGAAGGCGCCGGCGACGCCTACTTCTCCCATCTCGACCAGGGCCTGGCGGCCGCCGGACGGACTCGCGCCGACATCGACATCTGTCAGGGTGCCGAAGTCGCCTTCGCATCAGACGAGGACCACCTGCGCGGCATGCTCGCCGCCCGGAAGAAGGAACTCGCGTTCAGCCTGGGGGGCATGGGTTCGTCGAGCACGAATTACTACAACCAGGCTTACGGGCGGCAGGGCTGGAAGGACGTCGCCGCCGAGGTGCGCGAGCGCTGGCAGGGCGGCGACCGTGAGGGAGCGGCCGGGCTGGTGACCGACGAAATGGTCTTGGCCACAACGCTCGTCGGCACCGAGGAGATGGTGCGCTCGCGGCTCGCCGTCTGGCGTGACGCCGGCGTGAACACCGTGCGGCTGTACCCGGCGGGCGACACCATGGACGCCAAGCTGGCGACCCTGGGCAGGGCCATCGAGCTGGTCCGCGAGGCCGCTTGACTCAGTGCGTGCCGGTGGGTGCCTCGGACACCTTCACGAGCTGCACATCGGGCCGCGCCGGCACGCCGTCGGCGAGGAACCACCGGAAGGCAAGGTTGCCACGCGGATAGCCAAGTGTGGTCAGTGAATTCGGGTGGGCCGTCAACCCGTGGGACAACACGATGCTCACGGAGCCGTCGCTGTTCGCCACCGCGCTATGGCCGTTGACGGAGCAACGCGCGTCGGGACCCTCGGAGGGTCCAACAGTGGCCATGAACTGGTTCCACACCACCATGTTCCAGAAGCGGCAGCGTGGGGGCCGGTGCGTGATGATCAGCGCTTCGTCGTCGTCGAGCACGAAGCTGCCGTAGGCGTAGCATGCGTCGCGCGCCGACCAGCCGAAATTGGCGTCGGGCACCTGGTAAGGGTCGGCGAACTCGTTTGCGGCATGGGCCGTCTCGTGACCGAGCGCATGTTCGTCGTCAGCGCGGGTCCCGACGGCCAGCGGGACGATGGCGAACATGGTGCGCAACCAGGCCGCGGCCGCCCGCAGGCTCGCCGCTGTTTGCGCGTCGCCGTGCCGGATCGGGTCGGGCTCGTCCAGCGCCTCGATGTTCCACGAAACCGGGCGGCCGGTGAGTGGGTCAGCTTGGTAGTCACGAGTCATCAGCACCGCCGCGTCGGGGGTTGGGGGGAATTCGAAGCAGAAGCTGCCGTCGGCATCGATGTTGAGATCGCTGTCGCGGAGGATCGCAACGACCCGGTCCGACCACGCGCCGGGCGATGGCTCGTTATACGCGGTCACCGAGAAGTACACGCTGTCGCCCCGGTTTCCGCTGATTCGGTACCGTCGCCGCGGATCGACCGGGCACATGAAGTAATAGGCGTCGGTGTTGTCGCCGCC
>NZ_JAFBAT010000313.1 GCF_019247615.1 Mycobacterium sp.
CGGCCCTGGGGTTGCAGGAGCCGAATATGCTTCCGGCCAGGCTCTTGTTCATCAAAATGAACTCTTGCAGGTCGATGTTGACCGATCGGGTCAGCTGCGAGGTCATGCCGGTGAGCACGCAGGTCCCGCCCTTGCGGGTGAGCTTCAGCGCATCACGCACGTCGTCGGGGGTGATCAGGGAAGGCGAGACCACCACCGCGTCGGCCATGACGCCGTAGGTCAGATCGCGCACCAGGTCCAGCGCCTCGTGGGCGGTTGCGGCACTGTGGGTGGCGCCGAACTGCCGGGCCGACTTCTGCTTGAAATCCACCGGATCGACGGCGACTATCTGGGCGGCGCCGCTGATGCGGGCGCCCTGGATCGCGCCCGTGCCGATACCACCAACGCCGATCACGACGACGGTGTCGCCGCCGCGCACGCCGGCGCGGTTCGCGGCCGAGCCGTAACCCGTCGGAATGGCGCACGACAGCAACGCGCTCGGCGCCAGTGGCAGGTGCGGCTCGATCTTCACCAGTGAACTGGTCGCTACCACAGTGTGCTCGGCGAACGCGCCGACCTTCGCGAGATGTCCGAGTGGCTTGCCGTCCGCCGTGTGATGGCGGAAGGTGCCGTCGGTGGGCATGCCCGGGGTCAGGGTGAAGGCCCCGACGTCGCAGATGTACTCCATTCCGCTGGCACACCAGCGGCACCGTCCGCACACGGCGACGAACGACATCACCACGTGGTCTCCCGGCGCCAAATCGGTGACACCATCACCGACTTCACGCACGACGCCGGAACCCTCGTGACCACCGATGGTCGGGAACATGGTCGGCAGCCCGAGGGATCGCATCACCTCGTTGGGCGCCGACATCTCACCCTTGAGTATGTGGTCGTCGGAGTGGCACAGCCCGGCCGCAGCCATTTCGACCAGGACTTCCCCGGCGCGGGGCGGGTCCAGCTCGAATTCCTCGACCGACCACGGCCCGCCGACGTCATGCAGGATCGCCGCCCGGCTCCTCATGCGACCGGGGCGAACGTCACAGGCAGCTTGTTGGGCGACCGGAAGGTCAGCCCGACGATCTTGGGCTCCCGGCCGGTGCCGTCGTCGGGCACGAAAGCCAAGTCGCGGACGCGGTCGAACAGGCTGTTCAGCATGACCCGGGTTTCCAGCCGCGCCAGGTGCATGCCGAGGCACATGTGGATCCCGCCGGCGAATGCGATGTGCGCCTGCCGCGGTCGGCGGATGTCGAACACGTTGGGGTTCTTCCAACGGCTTTCGTCGCGGTTGGCAGAGCCCATACACATGTCGATCTGCGCGTCCGCGGGGATGGTCTGGCCGCCAATTTCGACTTCTTCGGTGGTGGTCCGCATAACCATGGTGAGTGGCGTTTCGAAACGCAGGCCCTCTTCGATCGCCATCGATATCAGTGACCGGTCCTGGTACACCATCGCCAGCTGTTCCGGATGGGTGAGCAGCAGGTACAACAGATTGCCCGACGACCGGTACGTCGTCTCCAGGCCGGCCGGCAACAGCAGTCGCAGGAAGGCGATGATGGCCTCGTCGCTGAGCTTTTCGCCGTCGATCTCGGCCGCGACCAGATCGCCGATGATGTCATCCGTGAGTTGGTGGCGCCGCTGCTCGACCTGTTCGAGGAAGTAACCGTGCAACTCCGCGGCCGCGTTCAACCCGGCCATGATGTCGGTTGGAATCGAGATGAGGTCGAGGGAAAGCCGCCGGAACATGTCGAGATCCTCGGCCGGAAGACCGAGCAGGGTGGAGATGATCCGGGTCGGGAACTCGAACGTGAGTGCTTTCACGAGGTCCGCGTGGCCGTCGTTTTTGATCTCGTCGACCAGCTGGTCGCAGACGGGCCCGATGATCGACGGCTCCCAGCGCTCGAGCGCGGTGGCGCGGAAGGCCTTCGCCACCAGGTTGCGATGGTCGTGGTGCTCCTTGCCGCCCATCGCCAGGATGGTATGACCCATGACCAATCCGATGGTCTTGTCGTAATTGGCCGAGGTGAAGATTCGGTCGTCGCGGAACGCCTGGAAGACCCCGTCGTAGCCGAATAGGACCCATTCGTCGTTCGGCCGCAGCTCCTCCGGCATTTGTGTGTGATCGGCCAGCGAGCCATGCCAGACCGGGTCGGTGCGCCGCATGTATTCGAAGAACGGATACGGGCTGGTTTCACCGGTGAGATCGAGGGTGACGGCCTGGCCCTTGGGGTCGGTGCTGAGCGTCATCAGCGCTCCTCCTGGTCGAATATCGCTATCATAATATAGATAGCAACGAAGCCCAACGGCGTGGCGGTTACCGTAACGGGCACAGGATTTGACCGGAAGCGACTCGGTGGAGCGCTATACGGTCTGCCGGGCGACCGTCAAGGCCATCCCTGGCGAACAGCCCGAAGGGATCGAGTCGTGACGCAAGCGAATCTGGCGCGGCCACAGGGCATTACCTGTATCGACCCGGTGCTGCGCGCGGCGGCCGTTTAGCTGGGCCTCGTCGAATTCCGCGCGGGGAGCGGGGGTCGACACCGACGGCGTCAGCTCGAATCGCGATCCATCCCCGGTCCGGACGGGGCCAGGGGTTTACACCGGGGTGAACTTGGTGATCAGCCAGGTCCCGTTGATGCGGGTCATTCCCACCAACACACTGCTGACCGCCACCGACGGTTGGGCGTTGTCCCTGGCGGTGGTGACCTGATCGACGAAGACCAGAACGACCGCCGAATCGGGATGCAGCTCCGACACCGCCGCGCCCGTCACCTTGGCCACGGCTTTCAGCGACCTCTGGATGGCCGTCGGCGCCACGCTCTGCTGGCTGAATTCGTCGTAGTACGGCAGGAAATCTCCGCCGAGGTGTGTCCGGGCGTTGGCGAAGTCCTTGTCTAGCGAATCATATGAGTACGACAGCAACGCCGTCGTTCCGTCGGACGCGGCGTTGATCACCGACTGTGCGGTGGCGGCGTCGGTCTGTCGGTCCGGCCGGTACTGCTTGAAATACATCCACGTGGCCACGCCGCCTAAGATCAGTGCGAGCGAAACCAACACGGCAGCAATGACTTTCAGCAGCCCGCCGGGTATCCCGCGGCGGCGACGCTTCTCCGGCGAGTGCTCGTCCGCTTCGCCGTCCGCGAGCTCCTCGGTTACGGCCTTCTCGGGTTCGGGTTCGGGTTCGGGTTCGGGTTCGGGTTCGGGTTCGGGCTCGGCTTGGCCTTCGGCTTCGGGCTCGGCTTGGGCTTGTGGTTCCGGGTCTGCTTGGGCTGCAGCCGAATCGATGTCACGCACGTCGTCGGTCACGGTACGTACTCGACTTTCGACATCTTGTACTGCCCGTCCACGTTGGCGACGGTCACTCGGAGCCGCCATACCAGTGGCGGCACATCGTCCCCGGGCGGGGAATTGGTGACCCGCGACGTCGCGGAGACCAATACCACCGCCGAATCTCCTGTGATCGACTCCAGAGCGGCTCCGGTCACGGTACCTTCGGTGACGGCTTTGGACTGGATGACCGTTGCCATGAAGTCGCCGGCCCCCTTCTGAAAGTCGTCCTTGAATTGGCCGGTGGAGCTTTCGATCACGCGCTGGATGTCCTCGTTGGCTTTGCTGAAGTCGAGGGAGGTCATTTTGACGACACCCTGCTTGGCGCCGGCGACGAAGGCGGCTTCGCGCTCATGCTTCCTGGTGGTGTCGCGATGTTCGACCACCATGTAGGCGATGAGCCCCGCGAAGCAGACGATGAGGACGATCGCGGCCAAAGCGGCAATCTCCGGCAGCCGGCGGCGCCACCCGACAGCGCCGGCCCCGTGCTCGGCACCGTCGACGTCGTCGTGGTCCTCTTGGTCTTCCTCGTCGTGGTCCTCTTCCTGCTCCTCGTCGTGCTCCTCGTCGTGGTCCTCATAGTCTTGGTAGTCCTCGTCGTAATCCTCATCGTCGCCGTAATCGTCGTCGGGTTCCGGAAGACCGAGGGCCGCACGCCGCAGCCGAGCGGCGCGGGCGCGGGCCTGCGCCGCGGCGGCCACCGCCTCGGCCGCGGCGGCTTCCGCCTCAGCTTCCTCGAGCAGCGCCGCGGCGTCGGCCTGCGACGCAGTATCCTCCGGCGCTTCGTTCGCCTCGTGCTTGCCGCTCGTCATTATCGATTGGACTCCGGTATCTCTTACCGTATTGCTCATTGCTAACATCAGAGTCTCGAGCGAGCTCCGACGAGAACCGGCGGATCATCAACACCTAAGGAACCTTCCGGCACCATGACCGCTGTTGACTCTCCCGAAAAGATACTCTTCGCTTCGACAACCCAAGCATTTCTGCAGAAAGAAGCGCCGCTGAGGCGGGTCCGGGAACTGCATGCCGCGGGGGAGTCCTTCGATCCGGCATGGTGGCGGCGGGCCGCGGGACTGGGGTGGACGGCCCTGCTCGTTCCGGAGGAATTGGGCGGCGGCAGCGTCTCTGGTAGGGGTGTCGAGGATTTGGCCATGGTCGCTGAACAACTGGGCAAGACGGTCGCACCCGGACCGCTGTACCCGGTCAGCGTCGTGCTGGCGGCGCTCGTCGGCTGCTCGGATCCGCGCTCGCACGCCGCCACCATTGAGTCGATGGTTTCCGGCGAGACCGTGGCGTCGTGGGCGGTTTCGGAGCCGGGCCGGGGATGGTCGCCGCTGGAGCCGTCGGTGACAGCCACGAAGACCGACAGCGGCTTCCGAATCGATGGCATAAAAGACCGCGTCGAGGCCGCCGCCCTGAGTGCTGCGCTGCTGGTGGTGGCGCGCTGCGGCGACGACGAGATTCGCCAGTTTCTGGTCCCGACGGACGCGCCCGGCGTCCGGGTCGAACCCCAGCAGTCGGTGGATCTGGTCAAGCACTACGCGCGTGTGCATTTCGACGGGGTGGCGCTGGAGCCGTCGGCGGTTGTCGGCAATGCTGCCGAGACCGCCGCGCTGATCGACCGGCAGAGCCAGCTGGCCCAGGTCCTGCAGTGCGCGGAGGTGGTCGGCATCCTGCAGACGGTGTTCGACTTCACCGTCCAGTGGGCGCTGGATCGGCACACTTTCGGTCGTCCGTTGGCGTCGTACCAAGCACTCAAACACGGGTTCGCCGATATGAAGCTGTGGCTGGAAGCGTGTCGTGCGACGACGGCGGCGGCGGTCAACGAGGTGGCCGCCGGCTCACCCGCGGCGGGATTGTCGGTCAGCATCGCGAAGTCCTACGTCGGCGAGATGGCGGGGCGGATCGTTCAGGCGTGCGTGCAGATGCACGGAGGCATCGGTGTCACCTGGGAGCACGATCTGCACCTGTATCTGAGGCGGGTCACGTTGTACCGCTCCATGTTCGGCACGCCCGAGGAGCACAATCTACGGGTATACGAGGCCGAGAAGGCGAGCCGGGGCGCGAAATGAGCGAATCGGTAACGGATTTCGCCGCCCGGGGGCGGGCTTGGCTGGCGGACAACATGCCTGCCATCGACCCCGAGTCGCCGCCGCCGGCCCCGCGCGACGACCAGCGGTCCTGGGACAGGGCCCGCGAACTCCAAAAGCGGCTCTATCAAGGAGGATTCGCGGGTATTTGCTTTCCGCAAGAGTACGGCGGCCTCGGCCTGGACTATGAATACCAGAAGGCCTTCGACGCCGAAAGCCGCAACTACGAGATGCCGTTGATCCTCAACACGCCCACCTTCACCATTTGCTGTGCCACGCTGCTCGACACCGGCAGGGAAGACCAGAAAAGACGGCACATAGCCGCCGCCCTGCGCGGCGAGGAAGTGCTCGTGCAACTCTTGTCCGAACCCAGCGGCGGCTCGGATCTGGCCGGTGTCATCACCCGGGCCGAACGCCGCGGTGACCGTTGGGTGATCGACGGCGCAAAGACCTGGAGCACCAGCGCGTTTGCCGCGGACTACGGGCTTTGTCTCGCGCGCACCGACTGGAATGTGCCCAAGCACGAAGGCCTGACGATGTTCCTGGTGCCCATCGCACATCCGGGAATCACGTTGCGGCGCATCACGATGCTCACCGGTTCCACCGAGTTCTGCGAGGAGTTTTTGGACGGCGTGGACGTCGGTGATGACGCCGTGGTCGGGGAGGTCAACGGTGGCTGGGCGGTGGCCTCGCGGCAGCTGTATCACGAACGCCGGGCGGTCGGTCAGGGCTCGGAGTTCGCCAGTGGTAGCGGCACCGAGGGGGGCAGCACCAATCCCGTTGACTACGTTGGCCTTGCAGAGAAGACGGGCCAGGCCGATAACGAGCGGGTGCATGAGATGGCCGGCCGGGTCCTCGTGTACCGGGCGGTGGCCGAGCAGCTGATAGATCACGTGTACCGCAACGTCAGGGACGGCGTGCTGCCTCCGGCCGCCGGAACGCTCATCAGGCTCTTTCACTCCGAGACACTGACCCTTGATATCGACACCGCCTTGGCGATTGCCGGCAGCGTGGGTGTGGTTGGGCAACTCGGCGAGGGCCTGGAGACGGGGATGCGTTACCTGTCTCGGCAAAACGTCGCCATCGGTGGCGGCACCACGGAGATGGCGCGCAACGTCATCGGTGAACGGGTGCTGGGCTTTCCGCGGGAATACGCCGCCGACCGTGGGGTCCCGTTCAACCAGGTGCGGCACGGCCAGGCGGGCTGACCGCTTACCCTTCGGCGAAGACGCTGTCGGGATCGCCGCCGACCACCGGCATTTGGACCAGCGACAAGACGTGATGCGCCGGGCTACCGGGCGGAGCGATCAGCACGAGATCACCGCCCTGGGTGCGCGCCCGGTCGCGGGCCGCCGCCAGCGCGCTGACCGCCGTCGATCCGAGGTGGGTGACCGCGCTGAGGTCGACCGTCAACGACGCTATCCCCGAACGGCTTTCGACCGCGATCTGGCGGTCGAGGGTCGATGCGGTGATGGCGTCTACGTCGCCGCTGACGGTGATCCGGCCCGCTAGCTCGCCTGTGCCGACCACGGACGCGAATTCGGAGTCGACGCGTCGTTCATGGGCTGGCGGGCTGACAGACGTATCGGTGACAAAGTTCGCGGTCCGCGAAAGGCGATGCGTCAGAGTGGCCGTCGTGCCGCCGGGACCATGCGCGATCCGCGCCTGCGACACCAGGGCTTCGGCCATTGCGAGCCCGCGGCCGCGGCCACGCTCGCCCTCGCGGTGATCCTTCCACTGTCCGTGGTCAATCACCGAGGCGTGCAGGTTGCCATCGCCGGCGAGGGTGGTCTCGACGGCAACCGTGCCGGCGACTCCGTTCGCGTACCCGTGCTCGACCGCATTTTCGACGAATTCCGAGACCGCATGGACCACGTCGCAGATGTCGTCGTCGTCGGCACCGATGTCCTTCAGCCATTCGCGAAGTTGGGTGCGAACGGTGCGGGCAGCGTGGATGGTCGCATCGAGCGTGATGTTCAGCGGTGGCGGGGATGTATGCCGTTGCGCCGCAAGCAATGTGACATCGTCCTGGTAGCCTGTCGACCGGAGCAGCAGCTCCAGCGTCTCGGAGCACATGCGGTCGATCGGCCGTTTCGGGGGATCGATGATGAAGCCGCCACTGCCGCCGGCGATGCTCGCGGCCAGTTCGGCGAATTCCGCCGTGCTCGCTCCATGGGGCCGCCCGGGACGCTCGACAAGTCCATCGGAATACAGCAGGACCGCATCGCCCATTTGGAGCCACTCCGAGCAGACGGGAAACCCGGTCCCGCTGCCCAGCGGACCC
The DNA here is from genome assembly GCF_019247615.1 of Mycobacterium sp. GTDB lineage: Bacteria > Actinomycetota > Actinomycetes > Mycobacteriales > Mycobacteriaceae > Mycobacterium. The sequence goes on from NZ_JAFBAT010000313.1 coordinate 7,681, forward strand.
GCTCCCGAAGGTTCCGCGTAACGCGCCTGCGCGTCGGCGCTCACCAGTAGCGGCGGCGGATGGCCCGCCGTGCAGTACTGGAATTCGCCGGTGGCCAAGTCAAGCGACCCGACACACACGGTGGCCGACTTCGACCCCGGCACATGTTCGTGAAAACGATCGAGCGCCTCCAGCGCCTCGCCGACGGTGTGGCCCGCAGTCAGCTGCATCCGCAGCGCCGTGCGCAGCTGCGACATCACCGCAGCGGCTTCGACGCCGTGTCCGACGACGTCGCCGACGATGAGGACCAACCGATCCGCGAAGGTGATCGCGTCGAACCAGTCGCCCCCGGCCGCGGTGTTCTCGGCAGCCACCAGGTATTCCGCGGCAATGTCGGCGCCGGCGACGACCGGCACCGAGGGGGCCAGCAAGGCCTGCTGCATGACCGTGGCCGAATCGCGGACGTTGCGGTAGCGCTCGGACAACCCGTGCAAGCGTGCTTCGGTGGCCAGCCGTGCTCGTACCCGCTCGGTGACGTCGTCGAAGAGGACCTGCACCCCCTCGATCGCTTCGTCGTCCCCGCGGCGCGGGGTGACGACGAAGTCGAAGAACCGTTCCTCGAGTCCGGTGCCGTAGTCGGCATGCAGCCGCCACTCGTTGCCCACTTGCGGTTCGCCGGTCCGATAGACGCGATCGAGCATCTGGTAGACCTGCTGGCCCTCCAGCGCGGGATACACCTCCCGCGCCGTCAGCCCTATGGGAGCGGGCGTGGGACTCAGCGCCCGGTATGCCTTGTTGGCCGCCACGAACCGGTGATCGGGCCCCTCGAGCCCGATCAGCATCGATGGAACATTCTCGAAGACGCGGCGAACGTCATCTGCCGCACCGACGGTCTTGTCCCAGTCCTTGTCGGCGACCATTTGGCCGTCTCTCCCGGGGTACCTATCCATGTAGTCACACAGCCCGATCAGAGGCATGACTCGGGCATGTATATGTACCCCAGATTAGCAACCGATATCACGGTGTGAACGACAAGATTTTGTCACGGCCGCGAGGAGGTGAAACCTCCGTCAGGCTGAGACCGGTTTCTTCGAGGGCGCGGAGACCTTCATCAGCTTCATCAGGTTGCCACCCATGATCTTGGCGACGTCTTCTTCTTCGAAGTCGGTGAGCTCGTCGACGAAGGAGATGGGGTCCTTCAGGCCCTCGGGGTGCGGCCAGTCGGATCCGAACAGCACCCGATCGGTGCCCACCATCTTGACGATCTCGGTGAACCG
>NZ_JAFBAT010000031.1 GCF_019247615.1 Mycobacterium sp.
CCTTTACCACCGATAGTTCCGTCCCCGCCGGCCCCACTGTTGTTGCCAAACACGCCGGCGGCACCAAGGGTGCCGACCCCGCCGGCTCCGCCGGCTCCGCCGACACCGCCGACACCCGTCGGCGAGAACAACTGCCTGTTTGCGCCGCCGGCGCCGCCATTACCACCGGTCCCGCCGGCCCCGCCGACGCCACCTGCTCCACCGGCACCGCCGGCACCGCCACCGATGAAGGCATTGACGCCGCCGGCACCGCCGTGACCACCGGTCCCGCCACTAGGGCCGCCGGTCCCGCCGGCCCCGCCTTCACCGCCTTGGCCCCACAGAAGGCCTGCCGCCCCGCCGGCCCCACCCGCACCGCCAGCGCCGCTGCCGGTGCCCGGCGTTCCGGAGCCGCCATTGCCGCCGTTGCCGATCAGCCACCCACCGGGGCCCCCTGCCTGCCCAGAGCCCGGCGCCCCATTGGCGCCATTGCCGACCAGCGGACGGCCCGTCACGCCCTTCCATGGCGAAAACACCGCAAGACTGGACAACTCTTGCAATGGCGACATGTTGGCCGCCTCGGCGGCCGAATAGGCACCGCCGGCCCCGCTCAATGCCTGCACGAACTCTGAGTGAAACGCCGCCACACGCGCGCTGACCGCCTGAAATTCCCGGGCATGCGCGCCGAACAGCTGGGCGATAGCCGTCGACACCTCATCCTGGGCGGCAGTCAACACCTCGGTAGTGGGAGCCGCGGCCGTCGCATGGGCAGCTACCAGCGCCGAACCGATTCCTTTCAAATCCGCTGTCGCGGCCGAAAGCATGTCGAGCGACAGGTCTACGAAGGAGGTGATGCGGCCGCTCCTTCGCCTTTGAAGGTTTTTGCTTCGATCCCCGGAACTTTCGGGCGCTTGGAGCAAACCGGCATCGCTGGTTCATCGTATGGGGTATCGAAGCAATGTTTGCCGTATCTTAGACGTTTGCTTAATAGGCCCTAACGGGTGTGGGTGCACAGTGTTGTGTGGCCAAAATGGCGTGCCGGTTTCGCCAGGAAAGCGGTCGTGCTAGACCTCGGTGATGTGGAGCATGGCGTGCGACCGGCAGACGTAGCCATCATCGGCCTCGCCTGTAGGTTTCCTTCCGCCGCCCACCCAGGAGAATTCTGGCGTGTCGTCCGTGACGGACGCGAGGTCACCGAGCCACCCGGCGACCACATCGAGACACGCAAACCCCGACAAGCGCTGCCGGACGCGATTGCCGAGTTCGACGCCGCCTTCTTCGACGTCTCTCCCCGCGAGGCCCGCGCGATGGACCCTCGCCAGCGACTCGCGCTGGAACTGACCTGGGAACTGCTCGAAGACGCGTTCGTGCTGCCGCAGACATTGCGCGGACAACGGGTCGCCGTCTACGTCGGCGCGATGAACGACGACTACGCCGTCTTGACGCTGGAAGAGAAACTCGACCACCACTCATTTGCCGGAATCAGCCGGGCAATGATCGCAAACAGGATTTCGTACAACTTCGGACTAACCGGTCCGAGTTTGACCGTCGACTCCGGCCAATCGTCGTCGCTGGTGGCCGTGCACCTAGCGTGCGAGAGCCTCCGCGCTGGCGAATCGACGTTGGCCATAGCCGGCGGCGTCCACCTGAACCTGGCAAGCGAAACCGCATTGCTGGAAAGAGAGTTCGGTGCGGTGTCGCCGTCCGGTCACACCTACGCCTTCGACCGACGCGCCGACGGCTACGTGCGAAGCGAAGGTGCGGGCCTCGTGCTTCTGAAGCCGCTGCGTGCCGCCCGCGACGACGGTGACCGCGTCCGCGCGGTCATCAGCGGCAGCGCGGTGGGCAATTCCGGACAGACGACCGCCGCGCCGACTGCGCCGTCAGTCGCCGGAGAGGTCGACGTCATCCGACGGGCACTGGCTAGGGCCGGACTCCGCGCTGACCAGCTGCAGTATGTCGAGGCCCACGGCACGGCCACCGCGGCCGGTGATCCGGTGGAGGCGACGGCGCTGGGGGAGGTGTTCGGCGAGCACAAAAGCCGCCCGGTGCGTGTGGGTTCGGTCAAGACCAACATCGGCCACTCGGGCGCCGCCGCCGGGATCGCGGGTTTGCTGAAGACCGTGCTGGCCATCGAGAACGCGGTCATTCCGCCGAGCCTCAACTACGCCGGGCCCCGTCCCGATATCGACCCGGAAGCCCTGGGGCTGCGGGTCAATACCGCGCTGACGGCCTGGCCGAACGACGAGGCACCGCGGCGGGCGGGGGTGTCGTCGTTCGGAATGGGCGGGACCAACGCGCATGTGATCGTTGAAGAACCGCCTGCCCAACCGGAAAGCTCTGTGGCAGAAGCCGATACAGCGCCCACCGCATGGGTGCTGTCGGCCAAGTCGGAACGAGCGTTGACCAGCCAGGCCGCACGCCTACGCGCATACATGACCGACGATCCGGGGCCACAGCTCCGCGACATCGCGTGGTCGCTGGCCACGACGCGCACGGTGTTTGAGCAGCGGGCCGTGCTGGTGGGCACGAACCCCGACGCCTTGATGGCCGGGTTGGCTGATGTGGCTTCCGGAAAGCGGGGTCCGGACACCATCGTCGGCCGCGCACGCCCGGTGGGCAATACGGCGTTTGTGTTTCCCGGCCAGGGCGCGCAGTGGCCCGGGATGGGTGCTCGGTTGTACGGCCGATTCCCGGTATTTGCAACGGCTTTCGCGGAAGCAGCCGACGCGTTGGACGACCACCTCCGGCTACCGCTGCGCGACGTGATGTGGGGCACCAACACAAACCTTTTAGATAACACCGAGTTCGCTCAACCGGCCCTGTTCGCGCTCGAGGTGGCGTTGACCGCTCTGCTGCAACACTTCGGCATCATGCCCGACGTGGTGTTGGGTCATTCGGTGGGCGAACTCGCGGCGGCCCATATCGCCGGGGTCTTATCGCTTCCCGATGCGGCCAAGGTGGTTGCGGCGCGGGGCCGGTTAATGGCGGCGCTCCCCGCCGGAGGAGCCATGGTGGCGGTGGCAGCCGACGAGGCCGAGGTGGCCCCGCTGCTGACCGACGGGGTGACGATCGCTGCGCTCAACGGACCAGACGCGGTGGTGATCTCGGGTGCCGAGGCTCGAGTCGAGGACGTCGCGGACGGCTTGGCCCGCCGGGGCAAGCGGGTGCATCGTTTGGCGGTTTCGCATGCGTTTCACTCATCACTCATGGAGCCGATGGTCGACGATTTCGCTCAGCTGCTCGCCGACGTGTCACCGCAAATGCCACGAATCACGGTGATTTCAAATGTTTCCGGTGAAGCAGCAGCGGGCGGATACGGCTCGCCCGAATACTGGATTGAGCACTTGCGCCGTCCAGTGCGATTCGCCGATGGGGTGCGTGCGGCCGAATCGTTAGGAACCGGAATGTTTGTCGAAGTGGGCCCCGGCGCCGGCCTCGGCGCCGCGGTGGAGCAATCGCTGGCGACCCAGGGGCCGATATCGGTCACTACCATGGACAAAGATCGCCCTGAAGTAGACGCGTTGCTCACCGCGGTCGCAAACCTCTTCGTCAACGGCGCGACGATCAACTGGGGTGCGGTCTTACCGCCCGGCGGGCGGGTTTCGCTCCCAACCTATGGCTTTGTGCGACAGCGCTTCTGGGTGGGCGAAAACGCGCAGCCGAAGACCACCGCCGCCACCGGCCCAACACATTCAGTCGAACGGCTAACGCAACTCGCGCCCGATGAGCAGCATCGTCAGCTGCTCGAGTTGGTATGCCGGCACTCGACGACCGTCTTGGGGCATGCGGACAGCCACGCAATAGATCCCGAACGTGCCTTTCAAGATCTCGGATTCGACTCATTGACCGGAATCGAACTGCGCAACCGACTCAAAGCCGAGACGGGACTGGCATTGTCGCGCACGCTGATCTTCGACTACCCAACACCGACGGCGCTGGCCGGCCATCTCCTTCGAGTGCTCAGCAATCACCACCCGCTCGCCGATGACGAGGACATCTGGTCGACGCTGAGAAAGATCCCGCTGCAAGAACTTCGGAGAACCGGAATGCTCGACAAACTACTGGTACTGGCGCGTGGCTCCGAAAAGTCGCATATGGAAACGGTCACCGACGACATCATTGACTCCCTGAGCCCCGACGCGCTGATCGCCATGGCACTGAAGTCCGAGGAGGACGACAGCGACGACGTTGAGTGACATGTGTTGAATAGGAGCGTCTTTGCGCGCCCTGACACGACCACTTAAGATTTGAGGCCTGGGGGAGTCCTCGCAGTCACCTAAGAGGGTACGGGCATGAGCGTTATCGCAGGTGTGGTCGGGGCTTTGCCCCCGCACCGTTACAGCCAAAGCGAGATCACGGACCAATTTGTCGACTTTCCCGGTCTCAAGGGACACGAGGAAATCGTTCGGCGCCTACACGCGGCGGCCAAGGTCAACAGTCGTCACTTCGTGTTGCCATTGGAGCGCTACCCGTCGCTGACCGACTTCGGGGAGGCCAACGAGATCTTCATCGAAAGCGCCGTGGATCTCGGCTGCCAAGCCCTGACGGGCGCTCTCGAGGAGGCGGGGCTGGTACCCCAAGACGTCGACTTGATCGTCACCACCACCGTGACCGGGGTTGCGGTGCCTTCGCTGGATGCCCGGATTGTCGGGCGTCTGGGCCTGCGTCCGGATGTGCGCCGCGCGCCGCTGTTCGGCTTGGGGTGCGTGGCCGGGGCTGCCGGGGTGGCTCGGCTGCACGACTACCTGCGCGGGGCTCCCGACGACGTCGCGGTCCTGATTTCGGTCGAGCTTTGCTCGCTGACCTATCCGGCGGTCAAGCCGACGGTGTCGGGACTGGTCGGAAGCGCGCTGTTCGGCGACGGAGCGGCCGCCGTGGTGGCCGTCGGCGAACGTCGCGCCCAGAAGCTCGACGCCAGTGGTCCCGACATCCTCGATTCGCGCAGCCGGTTGTATCCGGAGTCGCTGCACATCATGGGCTGGAACGTCAGCTCCGCGGGACTGCAGCTGGTGCTGTCCCCAGAGCTGACAAGCGTTATCGACCGGTACCTGGCCGACGACGTCAACGGCTTCCTCGCCACCCACGGGCTGACCAAGGACGACATCGGCGCATGGGTGAGCCACCCCGGCGGTCCCAAAGTCATCGACGCGATCACCAAGACCCTCGAGCTTCCCCCCGACGCGCTCGAATTGACCTGGCGCTCACTGGGGGAGATCGCCAACCTCTCGTCTGCCTCGGTGCTGCATATCCTGCGCGACACCATCGCCAAGCCGCCGCCCAGCGGAAGCCCCGGTCTGATGCTTGCGATGGGCCCCGGATTTTGCTCCGAGCTGGTCCTACTGCGCTGGCACTGAGCCGGTGACCTCGACCATCAGGCCCGGCGACGGGGACAGCGCGGCCAGGTTGCGGGCGCGGATGCGCTGAGCGCACAACCGCAGCGTGGTCCGGGCGAGCAGCCGGGCCAGCATGACGGTCATCTCGGTGGTGGCCATACCCGACCCGATGCAGCGATGCAGGCCCCCGCTGAACGGAATGAATTCATGTGGTGCCGGCTTGCGGTAGTCCGGCGCGGCAGCGTCCCAGCGCGACGGCCGGAACGCCAGGGGTTCCGGCCATATTTCGGGCAGCCGGTGCGTGACGTACGCGCTGAAGATCAGCAACCGGCCCGCGCGAATGCGATGCCCGTCGAACGACAGGTCCCGCATCACCCTGCGCGCGGACACCACGCCGGGCGGACACAGCCGAAGCGTCTCGTGAACGACGCCGTTGAGGTAGGTCAGCGCACCCAGGTCGCTCGCCGTGAGCGTTCGGCCGCCCAGGGCCCTACGCACTTCGTCTGCGGCGGTGTCCCACGCACCCGGCACCGAGAGCAACCCATAGATCGCCCACGCCAGTGCGCCGCTGGTGGTCTCGTAACCGGCGGCGACAAGGGAAATGATCTGATCGCGAATCTCGTTGTCGCTCAAAACATATCCCTCGTCGCCGCGGCCATTGATCAGCGTGGTCAACATGTGGTCGTCGGGTCGGGGCTCGGCGCGTGCCTCCGCGATCGCGGCGTCGACGAGGTCATAGATGCGTTGGCGGGCGGACATCGCGCGTCGCCAAGCCGGCGAGTTGATCCGCCGGTGCAGCGCAACCAACGGCGGCAGCTGGTGGGTCAGGTCCAGCAGCGGCTGCAACTGCTCGCCCATAAAGTCCGAATGAGCCGCCAGGCGCCGGCCGAAGAGGCTTTCGGCGGTGCTGCGCCGGACCGCGGAGCGGCACTGTCGATAGATGTCCAGCCGCTGACCGGGGCGCCACCCGTCGATGACCGTGTCAATGTTGGCGACCATGGTCGCCACGTAGTCCTGGACCTTCCCATGCCGCAGCCCCGGTGCGACGACGCTGCGCCGGCGCCGGTGATCGTCGCCGTCGCTGACGATCAGCGAGGTCGGCCCGTCCACCAGGGCCAGGTTCTGAAACGTCTCCCGCCAGCTGAACGCGTCGGCATTGGCGAACACGAACCTGTTGGCCTCGGGCCCCAGCAGGTAGGTGTAGCCGTGCCGGCCGATTCCGTAACCGAACACCGGGCCCCGCCGCCGGTACAGCGCGAGCATCGCCTCGCCGGGCGGGTAGCGCACCAACGCAGTCATGACGCTTCCGGAGAGTCGAGGAACCCCTGCACCGCCTCCACCAGGATCAACCCGCCGCGGGTATTGAGATGAATCCCGTCGATGTGGAACTGCCAACCGTTGATCCGGGCGATTTCGTCGAAGCTGCGCCGCAAAATCATCTCCCGGACCAGATAGTCGCGGTAGAAGGACGGAAAGGAGAACCGGGTGAAGGGCTTCGTGGCCTGCGAGCGCTCCAGCTCATCCCGAAAAGCTTCGTAGAAGGCAATGTAGTCCGCCCCCTCACGCGCCGAAACGTCCCGGATGACGTCGCGATAGGTGGCATACAGCTCATTGAGCCGGGACTGAACGGGATCCTGCGAATGCGGGTCTTCTCCCACGGGCGCAAGGGAACTCAGCGCGATCCTGGCATCGGTCTCGCGTCGCAACCTTTGCGCGATGCCGGTCAGGTTTTCGGCGAATCGCTCCGCGGTGGGTTCGATGCGCAGTCCCTTCCACAGCCGAGCCATCCTGCGAAAGTTGGGGAAGACATTGGCGAGAATGTCGTTGGCGCCGATCAGGACGATCACCCGGTCGGGTCGTGAGGCGGCTACCCGCCCCACGCGCCGGACGGTGTTGAACGACAGGTCGCCGCCGACCCCGAAGTTGGTGAACCGAAACCGGCGGTTTTGCGGTCGGCTCTCCAACTCGGCGATCCACGGATAGGTTCCCTTGGACACGGTCGTGCTCGAGCCGACGCACGCCACCGTTTCGATCGGGGCCGAATGCACGGTCTAATTATTCGAGCACCTCCGACAGCTCCAACCAGCGGGCTTCCGCAGCCGTCACCGCGCCCTCGAGGTCACGCAACTCCCGGGTCAGCCGAGTCAAGGCGATGTGGTCGGACTGGTCGTGCTCGGCGAGTTCCTGGTGCTTGGCCGCGATCCGCTCGGCGAGGCGCGAGAGCTGGCGGTCCGTGGCCGCCAATTCCTTTTCGGCGGCGCGTCGCTCGGCACCGGACATCGCCTGCGGCTTGGCGGCGTCAACGCGTGGTCGAACCGCGGTCTCCGAATCGGCAACCAAACGCAGATACTCGTCGATGCCGCCGGGCAGGTGCCGCAGCCGGGCGCCGAGAATCGCGTACTGCTGATCGGTGACCCGTTCGAGCAGATATCGGTCGTGCGACACCACGATCAGGGTGCCCGCCCAGGAGTCGAGCAAATCTTCTGTGGCGGTGAGCATTTCGGTATCAACATCGTTGGTGGGCTCGTCAAGCAGCAGCACGTTGGGCTCCGATAACAGCGTGAGCATCAGCTGCAGGCGCCGGCGCTGGCCGCCGGAGAGGTCGCCGACGCGGGCGGATAGCTGGCCGCGCGCGAACCCGAGTCGCTCCAGCAGCTGGGCGGGCGTCACGTCCCGGCCGTCGACCTGATAGCCGGCCCGCAACCCGCCCAGCAGGTCGGCGATCCGGTCACCGGCGACCGCCGCGAGGTCCTCGCCACGCTGGTCGAGCACCGCCAGCCGAACGGTCTTGCCGCGCTTGACACGTCCGGAATCCGGCGTGACGGTGCCGGCGATCAAGCCCAGCAGCGTCGACTTCCCGGCGCCGTTGGCCCCGAGGATGCCGGTGCGTTCGCCCGGCGCTATCCGCCATTCGATGTCGCGCAGCACCGGGCGGCCGTCAAATGCGACCGACACATCGAGCAGGTCGACCACGTCCTTGCCGAGCCGGGCGGTCGCCAGCTTGGCCAGTTCGACCGTGTTTCGCAGCGGTGGCACGTCGGCGATCAGCTGGTTGGCGGCGTCGATCCGGAACTTGGGCTTGGACGTTCGCGCCGGGGGGCCCCGGCGCAGCCAGGCCAGCTCCTTGCGCATCAGGTTCTGCCGCTTGGCCTCGGCGGCGACGGCCAGCCGGTCCCGTTCCACGCGCTGCAGCACGTAGGCCGCGTAACCCCCCTCGAACGGCTCGACCATCCCGTCGTGCACCTCCCACGTCGAGGTGGCGACCTCGTCGAGAAACCAGCGGTCGTGGGTGACCAGCAGCAAGCCGCCGCTGTTGCGCGCCCAGCGCTCACGAAGGTGGCCGGCCAGCCACGTGATGCCCTGGATGTCGAGGTGGTTGGTCGGCTCGTCGAGTCCGATCACGTCCCATTCGCCGACCAGCAGCGCCGCCAGTTGCACGCGGCGGCGCTGTCCGCCGCTGAGCGTGGCGACCCTTGCGTGCCAATCGATGTCGGACACCAGCCCGCCAACCACGTCGCGCACCCGGGGGTCACCCGCCCACTGGTGCTCGGGCTGGTCCCCGACCAGTGTCCAGCCCACCGTGTGGTCCGGGTTCAACGTGTCCGCCTGGCTCAGCGCGCCGACGCGCAGCCCGCTGCGCCGGGTGATTCGGCCGGAATCGGGCCGCACGTGACCGGTCAGGAGGCCCAACAGGCTGGATTTGCCGTCGCCGTTTCGCCCCACGATGCCGATGCGTGCGCCCTCGTTGACGCCGACCGTCACCGACTCGAACACCATCTGCGTCGGGTATTCCAGGCGCACCGCCTCGGCTCCCAGTAAGTGGGCCACCGGGCAATTATTCGAGAGTCAGCAGCGCATGGTCGCCGTGGGTGCGCTTGTCGGGCGAGGCCGAGCCCGCCACGGCGTCCGGGAAGCGGGCGGCGAGGTCGCGCAGCTTCATGTCGGTGTCCTCGCGCCGCACCTACTCGGTCATCGGGACCGTCGGCGGGCCGCCACCGCTCCCAGCGCACCCACTCCAATGCCGACAGCGCCGGCGCCGCCGATCACCGGATGCCTGGACAACCATGCCTCCGGACTATGGGCATGCGACTGCTCGCCGAACTCGCCGCGGGCGCCGTGGTCGGTACCCGGCTCCTGGTCGACGGGTTCCCAAAGGTTATGCGGCCGTTGACCATTCGATCCGCCGACGCGCTCGTCCGTCTGCTGAGACCGGTAGCCGGTGCGCGCCAGGTACCGGTCCAGCAAAGGCGCAACGAACTTTTGCGCGATGAGCGTGACCGCGGTGCTGCCGCCGACCCAGTACTGCTTGCGCTCGGGATGGTCGGCGGCATAGACGACGCCGCGGGCCGCCACTTCCGGCTGGTAGATCGGTGGCACCGGCCGCGGATGCCGCGGCAGGCGGGATAGCACCCAGGAGAACTGCGGGGTGTTGACGGCGGGCATCTGCACGATCGTGATCCGCACCTTGGAGCCCTCGTGTAGCAATTCGCAGCGTACCGATTCGGTGAAGCCGTTGACGGCGTGTTTGGCACCGCAGTAGGCCGACTGCAGCGGAATCGAGCGCTCGCTGAGTGCCGAGCCGACCTGCACGACGGTGCCGCGATCGCGCGGCCGCATCTTCGACAGCGCCGCCATGGTGCCGTGCACGTACCCCAGATAGGTCACCTCGGTCACCCGTTTGAACTCTTCCGGCGTGATCTCCCACAACGGCGCGAACACAGACGCGAACGCGACGTTGACCCACGTGTCAATGGGCCCGAAGGCGTCTTCGACCTCGTCGGCGGCGGCTGCGACGGCCGAATAATCGGCCACATCGGTCGGGATGGCCAGTGCATTGCCGCCGCCTGCTTCGACGTCGCGGGCCGCGCCCTTCAGCCCGGCGGCGCCGCGGGCGAGCAGGGCGACGTTCGCGCCGCGCTGCCCGAACAACTGAGCGGTCGCGCGGCCGATGCCTGCGCTGGCTCCGGTGATCACCACCGTCTCTGGTGTCGGTGTCATCGCACAACTGCCTTTCGTCCGATCCCGCAATCAGTCATGGTGGGCGGCGTCCTCGGCAGGCGTGGCCGTGCATTCGAGCAGCAGGGCGTGGGCGAAGTTAACCGTTTTCGCCGTCGGCTGATCAGCGAATGACTTTCTGCTGGTGTACATCCCGTCGACGAGAGGGTGGGGAATGACCGGCCAATGGGCCGGCCGCCTTGACGGAATCAGCGCCCCGGGCGAAAGGCCGCAACGCCTGGCAGCCGGCGGGCGTCCGCCCCACTGGGCGACGGCGGCGACAAGCCACCGCCATTCTGGCGACAGGCAGGGGCGTATGGCCCAGGCCGCGGTCACTCAAACACGGGGCTGAGTCTGCGCGGTCCACACCCGACCGTCGAAATAACGCATTTTGTTGGACTCTTGCTGGTCGGGGTACCAGCCGGGCGCCAGACCGTTGACGGCAACCGGCTGTTGTTGTACCACCGGTTGTTGCTGCACCACCGGTTGGTCGACGACGGTCCGTTCTGCTCTCGGCCTCGACATCGCGCGCACTACGGCGATGATCACCGCGACAATGGCGATGAGCACCAAAATCCAGATAAGCGAGTTCACAGCGCTGGTAATCATGAGCCCTGCACCTTCTCATCGGCGGTTCCAGTGCACCTCTCATACCCTCACCACTCGTCGCCGAAACTTGCCGCCGGAGCCGCAAAACGCCTGACCAGAACCGTTGGGCGCGGCGATGTGCCATGATGTCCACGCTGTCGAGAACAGGGAGCAGCGGTGGATCTCAATCTTTCGTTGATCACGCGACCGGTCGGGCGCCTGGTCGCCACGGCGCAGAACGGTCTGGAGGTCTTGCGGCTGGGCGGCCTGGAAACCGAGAGCGTCCCGTCGCCCTCCCAGATCGTGGAGAGCGTGCCGATGTACAAGTTGCGACGGTACTTTCCCCCCGCTAACCGGCCAGGGCAGCCGCCGGCGGGCCCGCCGGTGCTGATGGTGCACCCGATGATGATGTCGGCGGACATGTGGGACGTCACCCGGCAGGACGGGGCGGTGGGCATCTTGCACGCCAGCGGGCTGGATCCGTGGGTCATCGACTTCGGCTCGCCCGACAAGGTCGAGGGCGGTATGCGCCGCAATCTCGCCGACCACATCGTCGCCCTCAGTCAGGCGATCGACACGGTCAAGGACACGACCGGCCAAGATGTCCACCTGGTCGGTTATTCGCAGGGCGGGATGTGGTGCTATCAGGTGGCGGCGTATCGGCGTTCAAAGAACGTCGCCAGCATCGTGGCGTTCGGTTCCCCGGTGGACACATTGGCCGCGCTGCCCATGGGCTTGCCGCCGAACCTCGCTCCGGCCATGGCCGACTTCATGGCCGATCATGTCTTCAACCGCTTGAGTATCCCAAGCTGGATGGCGCGCATAGGTTTTCAGATGATGGATCCCCTGAAAACCGCCAAGGCGCGGGTCGACTTCGTCCGTCAGTTGCACGACCGGGAGGCGCTGCTGCCGCGCGAACAGCAGCGCAGGTTCCTCGAGTCCGAGGGCTGGATCGCCTGGTCAGGTCCGGCGATCTCCGAGCTGCTCAAGCAGTTCATCGCGCACAACCGCATGATGACCGGCGGTTTCGCCATCAACGGTCAGCTGGTGACCCTCACCGATATCAGCTGCCCGGTCCTGGCGTTCGTCGGCGAGGTCGACGATATCGGACAGCCCGCGGCTGTGCGCGGCATCCGGAGAGCGGCGCCGAACGCCGAGGTGTACGAGTGCCTCATCCGCACAGGACATTTCGGCCTGGTCGTGGGTTCGCGGGCGGCCCGTCAGAGTTGGCCCACCGTCGCCTCATGGGTCCAGTGGTTGTCCACCGGCGGCGACAAGCCGAAAGGCATCGACCTGATGGCCGATCAGCCGATCGAGCACACCGACAGCGGTGTCGCGTTCAGCTCCCGGCTCGCGCACGGCATCGGGGAGGTCTCCGAGGCGGCCCTGGGAATGGTGCGCGGCGCGGCCAACACGGCCGTCGCGGCCAACAAATCCATGCGGACCCTGGCCGTGGAGACGGTCCGTACGTTGCCGCGTCTGGTCCGGCTGGGGCAGATCAACGATCACACCAGGATTTCGCTGGGCCGCATCATCGACGAGCAGGCGCGTGACGCCCCGCAAGGCGAGTTCCTGTTGTTCGACGGGCGCGTGCACACCTACGAGGCCGTCAACCGGCGCATCAACAACGTCGTTCGCGGGCTGATCGAAGTCGGGGTGCGGCAGGGCGACCGCGTCGGCGTCTTGATGGAGACCCGCCCCAGCGCGCTGGTCGCCATCGCCGCGCTGTCGCGGCTCGGGGCGGTCGCGGTCGTGATGCGGCCCGACGCCGACCTGGCCGCGTCGGTCCGGCTCGGGGGAATAACCGAGATCATGACCGACCCCACCAACCTCGACGCGGCGCGGCAGCTGCCGGGGCCGGTCTTGGTGCTCGGCGGCGGCGAGACGCGGGATCTGCATCTGCCCAAGGAAGCCGTGGAGCAGAACCACGTCATCGACATGGAGCAGATCGACCCGGACGCCGTCCAGCTGCCCGCGTGGTACCGGCCCAACCCCGGGCTGGCGCGCGATCTGGCGTTCATCGCGTTCAGCGCGGCCGGCGGCGAGCTGGTGGCCAAGCAGATCACCAACTACCGGTGGGCGGTGTCCGCCTTCGGCACCGCATCGACGGCCGTCCTCGATCGCCGCGACACCCTGTATTGCCTGACCCCGCTGCACCACGAATCCGCGTTGCTGGTCAGCCTCGGCGGCGCCGTCGTCGGCGGCACCCGCATCGCGCTGTCCCGTGGCCTGCAGCCCGACCGGTTCGTGAAGGAGGTGCGGCAGTACGGCGTCACCGTCGTGTCGTACACCTGGGCCATGCTGCGCGACGTCGTCGACGATCCCGCCTTCGTGCTCCAGGGCAACCATCCGGTTCGACTGTTCATCGGTTCGGGCATGCCGACCGGATTGTGGCAGCGGGTTCTCGACGCCTTCGCGCCGGCTCGCGTCGTCGAGTTCTTCGCCACGACGGACGGACAAGCGGTGCTGGCCAACGTGTCCGGAGCCAAGATCGGCAGCAAGGGGCGCCCGCTGCCGGGGGTGGGGCGGGTCGAATTGGGCGCCTACGACACCGAGCACGATCTGATCCTCGAGAACGACCGGGGATTCGTGCAGGTGGCCGAGACCAATCAGGTCGGCGTCCTTCTCGCCGCCTCCAACGGGCCTATCGATCCAACCGCGTCGGTCAAGCGGGGCGTCTTCGCTCCCGCCGACACCTGGATTTCGACGGAGTACCTGTTCTACCGCGATTCCGACGGGGACTACTGGCTGGCGGGCAGGCGCGGCTCGGTGGTCCACACCGCCCGCGGACCGGTGTATGCCGAGCCGGTCACCGACGCGCTGAGCTGCGTCAACGGAGTGGACCTCGCGGTGACCTACAACGTCCCGGTCGGTGACCGGCAGGTGGCGGTGTCAGCGGTGACGCTGCTGCCCGGTGCCACCATCACCGCCGCCGACCTGACCGAAGCCGTCGCCAACCTCGCCATCGGAGTCGGGCCCGGCATCGTGCACGTGTGCCCGCGGATGACGCTGAGCGCCACGTATCGTCCGACGGTCAGCGCCCTGCGAGCCGCCGGGATACCCAAGCCGGGACGCCAGGCGTGGTACTTCGACCCGGCAAGCAACGAATTCCACCGGCTGACACCCGGCGTTCGGTCACAGCTGAGCGGCGCCGATGCTTGACGATTCGCTGCTGAGCATTCTCGTGTGCCCCGCCGACCGGGGGCCGTTGGTCCTCGTGGACCCCGGCGATGGGGAGCTGCTGTACAACCCCCGGCTGCGGCGCGCCTACCGCATCGACGACGGCATCCCGGTGCTGCTGATCGACGAGGCCCGCGACGTCGACGACGACGAGCATGCCCGGCTCATGGCGCGAGCGCGTCCGGCAGATCCCCGGTGAGGTAGCGCTGCAGATTGGGCGCGATGGTGCGCGCGATCTGGTCGGCCGGTAGCGACGCGAACGGCTCCAATTGCAGGATGTAGCGCGCCATCACCACGCCCACCAATTGCGATGCCACGAACTGGATCCGGATGAGCCCGCTGCCCGGCGGATCGTCGACCCGCGAACCCACCTCGACGGCGATCACGTCCTGGATGAAGGTGCGGAAAAGGTTGACCTCCGTGCCGGCCACGATCGCCCGCACCGTGGCGATAAAACCCGCTCCGATCTCGGAGTCCCAGAGCGGCAGCAACATTGACGGCAGGGTGTAGCCCAGTTCCTCGATCGGCACCTCGCGCAGCGGGCCGATGACGTCCATCGGGTCGATCGGGATGTGCACGGCCGCGGCGAACAGCTTCTCCTTGGTGCCGAAGTAGTGGTGCACCAGCGCCGAGTCCACGCCGGCGGCCGCGGCCACCGCCCGTATCGACGTATTGCCAATACCGTTGCGGGCGAACAGGTCTCGGGCGCTGGCCAGGATCCGCTCTCGGGTGTCGGAGCCGCCGGCCGGCCGCCCGGGTCGCCTGCGCCCGGCGCTTGGGATCGCCGTCACGCTAGGCGGTCTCCGTGGCGACCCGTCCCCCGGCTCCGCGGGGGTACCCCCAGCGCCGGCTTCGCCGCGCTTGCGATCGCCACTAGGCGGTCCGCCGCCGCAGCGTCGCCGCGGCCAGGCACAGCGCCGCCAACGCGGAACCCGCGACGACGATCATGTCGCGCACCGCGACCCCGGTCAGTTCGGTGTGTGAATTGACCTGTTGCAGTGCTTCCAGCGCGTAGCTGGCCGGCATGACGTTGCTGATCCATTGCAGCCAGTCTGGCATCAGCGCCCGCGGGACGATGATGCCGGCCAGCAGCAGTTGCGGCACCATCACCAGCGGGATGAACTGCACGGCCTGAAACTCGGTGCGGGCGAACGCGCTACACAACAGGCCGAGTCCGACGCCCAGAACCGCGTTGACGATCGCGATCACGAACACCCACACCCAGCTGCCTTTGGTGTCGAAACCGAGGAACCAGAAGGCCACGGTGCAAGCCACCGTCGCTTGCACCGCCGCGGCGATCGAGAACGCGGTGCCGTAGGCGATCAACAGATCGAGGCGGCGCAGGGGAGTGGTCAGGATCCGCTCCAGCGTCCCCGAGGACCGTTCCCGCTGCATGGTGATCGCCGTGATGATGAACATCACGAACAGCGGGAAGAGGCCGAGCAGGATCAAGCAGGCGTTGTTGAACGGGGACGGCGTGCCGGGCAGGTGCCGAGCGTTGTGAAACATGAAGTACATCAACGTGATCACCAAGACCGGAACGACGAGGATCATCGCGACGCTGCGGTGATCGGCGGCCAGCTGACGCAGGATCCGCGTCGTGGTCGCCGCGTAGCCCCTGAGCCCTAACTCGCCTGGAGCTTCGTGCTGCGCTTGATGATGGAGAGAAACGCGTCCTCCAGTGACGGACATCCGGTCTCCTCACGTAGTCGGGTCGGGGTGGTGTGCGCAACGAGGTGGCCCTCACGCATCAGCAGCAGGTCGCCGCAGTGGTCGGCCTCGTCCATCACGTGGCTGGACACCAGGAGGGTGGTGCCGCCCCGGGCGAGCTTGGTGAATTGCTCCCAAAGATCAACCCGCAGAACGGGATCCAGGCCGACCGTCGGTTCGTCGAGCACCAGCAGCTCGGGCCGGCAGACCAGCGCGCACGCCAGCGACGCCCGGGTGCGCTGACCGCCGGATAGGTTGCCGCAGAAAGCGGTTCGATGGTCAGTCAACCCGACCCGCTCGATGGCGGCGTCGGCGGCGCGGTTGTCGAAGCCATACAGCGCGGCGAAGTAGCGGACGTTGTCGACGATCCGCAGGTCGTCGTAGAGCGTCGCGTCCTGCGGCATGTATCCGATGCGGCGGCGCAGCGCCGCGCTTCCGGCCGGCCGGCCGAGCACCGTGACGGTGCCCGACTGTACGACCTGCGTGCCGACGATGCACCGCATCAGCGTCGTCTTGCCGCACCCGGACGGCCCGAGCAGGCCCGTGATGGTGCCGCGGGCAATCTTTACCGAGAGGTCATGCAGCACTGGCCGTTTGAAGCGGACCACCCGCAGGTGGTCGATGCTCACAGCGGGTTCGTGGCCCCGGGCCAGTAATTCATCACTCGATGAACTCATCATGTGATGAATATGCGCCGCAGGTTGAGGATTGTCAAGACTTCGGCCGAACCGCCCGATGGCCACCAGGCCGGCGCCCCTTCGCCTCGCGGCAACCGGGATACTGTCATGGCGGCGGTGTCGATAGGTTCGGTGGGTGGTTGCCGAAGAACTGCTGGTCGACCCCGTTGCGGCCGCGCACCGACTGCTTGGCGCCACGCTCACCAGCCGTGGGGTGCGGGCCATCGTGGTCGAGGTCGAGGCCTACGGCGGTGTCCCCGATGGTCCCTGGCCGGACGCAGCGGCCCACTCGTATCGCGGCCTGTCCGGCCGCAACGCCGTGATGTTCGGCCCGCCGGGGCGGCTCTACACCTACCGCAGCCACGGAATCCACGTGTGCGCCAACGTCTCTTGCGGGCCCGACGGGACCGCCGCGGCCGTCCTGCTGCGCGCCGCCGCCGTCGAGGAAGGAACCGACGTCGCGCGCGCCCGCCGCGGCGAGTTGGTCCGCACCGCGGCGCTGGCGCGCGGGCCGGGCAATCTGTGCTCGGCGTTGGGAATCACCATGGAGGACAACGGGATCGACCTGTTTGATCCCGACGCGCCGGTGACCCTGGAACTGAACGCCGCGCTGACCGCCACGTCGGGCCCCCGCGTCGGGGTCAGCCAGGCCGCCGACCGGCCGTGGCGACTGTGGCTCGCCGGCCGCCCCGAGGTGTCGGCGTACCGGCGCAGCCCGAGGGCACCCGCGCCTGGAACGAGCGACTAGTGGCCATCGCAAGCGCGGCG
The DNA here is from genome assembly GCF_019247615.1 of Mycobacterium sp. Taxonomy (GTDB): domain Bacteria; phylum Actinomycetota; class Actinomycetes; order Mycobacteriales; family Mycobacteriaceae; genus Mycobacterium. Next base: position 17,234 of record NZ_JAFBAT010000031.1, read on the forward strand.
TAGCCGGGCGCGGCGGGTGGCCACCATCGGACTAGACGACGGCGGGCGCGATGACGCGAAAGGCGGGGTCGACCCGGCGCGCGAGGAAAACGAAAGCCACGGCCAACAGGGGCGCGACGGAGCTGTACACCGCCGCCGGCGTGGCCATGACGGCGCTGTTCAGCAGTTGCGGGCTCAGCGCGATGCCCATCGCCACGACGGCGTTGTGCATGCCGACCTCCAGGCTGACCGCGATGGCCTGCCGCGGAGCCAGCCGCATCAGGCGTGGCGCCAGGTAGCCGACCGTTAGGCTCACCGCGCAGAAGGCCACGACGGCCCCGCTCAGCAGACCGATGTTGTGCCAGAGCGTCGTGCGTCCCTCGGCGATGGCGGCGACGATGGCGAGCACCAGCAGCGTGATCGCCGCGATTCGAACCGGCTTCTGCAGCCGCCGGGCCAGCTCGGGGAAGCGATGGCGGATGGCGACCCCGATCGCGATGGGAATCAGCACCAGGCCGATCACCGTGAGGAACTTGCCCAGTTGCAGCGGGAGGAACCGGCCTTCGCCGAGGAACCACGTCATCGATACCGCCAGGATCGCGGGCAGCGCGACGATCGACAGCACGGCGTTGATTGCGGTCAGGGTGAGATTTAGCGCGAGATCGCCGTTGAACAGATGGCTCAGCAGGTTCGCCATCGTCCCGCCGGGGGTCGCGGACATCAGCATCAGCCCGACCGCCAGATGGGGTTCGAGGTGGAAGACCTCGGCGATCACCAGGCACAGGGTCGGCAGCAGCAGCGACTGACAGATGAGCGCAACCGCGAGCGGTTTGCGCAGTGTGGCGGCCCGCTTGAAGTCGGCGACGGTGAGCGTGAGTCCGAGGGCGAGCATGATGATCGCGACGACCAACGGCCAGTATCGGTTGTCCATGACGCTCCGCGTTGTCGGTGCGCGTACGGGGAAAGGCGATGGCGCGACGATGCGCCGCGTAATTAGCTTGCCTTATATAGCCGCGCATCGGCGAATCGTGGCCGCCGCAGCGACTAAAGTCGTGCGCGATGTCTTCCGGGATCCTCGACGAGCTGGGCTGGCGCGGGCTGATCGCCCAGTCCACCGACCTCGATGCGCTGGCGGCCGAAGCGCAGCGGGGGCCGATGACGGTCTACGCCGGCTTCGACCCGACCGCGCCGAGCCTGCATGCCGGACACCTGGTCCCGCTGCTCGCGCTGCGTCGGTTTCAGCGAGCCGGGCACCGCCCCATCGTCCTGGCCGGCGGCGCCACCGGCATGATCGGCGACCCGCGAGACGTCGGTGAGCGCACCCTCAACGAGGCCGACACCGTCGCAGAATGGACCGATCGCATCCGCGGACAGCTGGAACGCTTCGTGGACTTCTCGGATTCTGCGGCCTCACCGACCGGCGCGATCGTCGAGAACAACCTCGAGTGGACCAGCGCCATGTCGACCATCGAGTTCCTGCGAGATGTCGGCAAGCACTTCTCGGTCAACGTGATGCTGGACCGCGACACCATCCGGCGCCGTCTGGAGGGCGAGGGAATCTCCTACACCGAATTCAGCTACCTGCTGCTGCAGGCCAACGACTACGTCGAACTGCACCGGCGCCACGGCTGCACGCTGCAGATCGGCGGTTCCGACCAGTGGGGAAACATCATCGCCGGTGTCCGCCTGGTGCGCCAGAAGCTCGGCGCCACGGTGCATGCGCTGACGGTCCCGCTGGTGACCTCCGCCGACGGAAGCAAGTTCGGCAAATCCACCGGCGGGGGCAGCCTGTGGCTGGACCCGCAGATGACGAGCCCGTACGCCTGGTATCAGTACTTCGTCAACACGGCCGACGCGGACGTCGTGCGGTACCTGCGCTGGTTCACCTTCCTGTCGGGCGAGGAGGTCGCCGAGTTGGAACAGGCGACCGCCGAGCGCCCCCAGCAACGCGCCGCCCAGCGGCGGCTGGCCCGCGAACTGACGGTCCTCGTGCACGGTGAGGCGGCCACCGAGGCGGTGGAGCACGCGAGCAGGGCGCTCTTCGGGCAGGGCGAGTTGAGCCGGCTGGACGAGGCGACGCTGGCGGCCGCGCTGCGCGAGACCTCCGTCGCCGAGCTCAAGCCGGGCGCTCCCGACGGGATCGTCGACATCCTGGTGGCCAGCGGACTGGCGGAGAGCAAGAAGGCCGCCCGGCGCACGATCGGCGAGGGCGGCGTCTACGTCAATAACGCCCGCATCGAGAACGACGAGTGGACGCCCGGATCCTCGGACTTCCTGCACGGCAGGTGGCTGGTGCTGCGCCGCGGCAAACGCAACATCGCCGGAGTGGAAAGAGTCGACGGCTAGCCGAAAACCGTGACCTCGCCGAGTTGCCGGCGCGATGTCGTCGTGACGGGGCCCGGCCACTGTTGTCTTTCGTGGGCGGTGCGGCGCGGGTCCTGCGGGTGGTGGGAATGAGCGCGGGCGTCGCCGGTTTGACGACAGTGCTGGCGGCGCCGGTCCGGGCCGATCTGCTGGGTGACACATTTCTGCGGGCTCTGACGAATGCCGGCGTGCCGGTCTCGGAGCCGGAGAGCGCGACGGCGCTTGGACGGTCGGTGTGCCCGCTGCTCGTCTCGCCCGGCGGATCCTTCGACTCCGTGATCTCGGCCATGGCCGACGGCAGCGGACTTTCGCACGAAGCGGCCGGCGTGTTCACGATGGTCGCGGTCGCGACGTACTGCCCGGCTGTCATGGCGCCGCTGCTCTCCGACCGCCCGCCGGCCTAGCGCCCGTATCGTTGCCAGAGTGGTCGACGACAGGCAGGGGCATCGTGGTGAACGACGAGAGCGCTCGGCGGCCGGCGGCTGGTCGGGCCCGGGCCGCGCACGTCCCGTCCAGCCGCGCGATGCCGACGGCCACGACATCCCCGGTGCGCCGCCGATACCGCCCGGGGTGGAGGCCAAGCAGCTGGCGCCCGAAATCCGGCGCGAACTGATCACCCTGGACCGGGCCACCGCCGACGCGGTGGCGCGTCACCTGGTCGCCGCCGGAGAGCTGATCGACGAGGATCCGGAAGCCGCGCTCAGCCACGCCCGCGCGGCGCGCGCCCGCGCCAGCAGGCTGGCCGCCATCCGTGAGGCCGTCGGAATCGCCGCCTATCGCTGCGGCGATTGGGGCCAGGCGCTGGCCGAATTGCGCGCTGCGCGCAGGATGGGCAGCAAGTCTCCGTTGCTGGCCCTGATCGCCGATTGCGAACGCGGACTTGGCCGCCCGGAGCGGGCGATCGAACTCGCGCGCGGTCCCGAAGCGGCCGAGCTCAGCGGTGACGACGCCGACGAGCTACGCATCGTGGCGGCCGGCGCGCGCTCCGATCTTGGGCAGCTAGAGCAGGCGCTGACCATCCTTTCCACACCGCAGCTCGACCCCGGCAAGACGGGCTCGACGGCGGCCCGGTTGTTCTACGCGTACGCGGAAACGCTGCTGGCGCTCGGCCGCAAAGACGAGGCGCTGCAATGGTTTCTGCACTCCGCGGTCGCCGACGTCGACGGCGTCACGGACGCCGAAGAGCGCGTCAGCGAGCTGGATCTGAGATGAAAAGCCTTGCACAGGAATATGATTGCCTGTTGATCGACCTGGACGGGACGGTCTTCCGCGGTGCTTCGCCCACCGCCGGCGCGGTGCAGTCACTCGACGACGTGGCGGCCCGCAAGCTGTTCGTCACCAACAACGCCTCCCGCAGCGCCGACCAGGTGGCGTCGCACCTGCGCGACCTCGGCTTCACCGCCACCGGGGCGGACGTCGTCACCAGCGCCCAGAGCGCTGCGCACCTGCTGGCGGCCCAGCTACCGCCGGAATCCCCGGTGCTGATCGTGGGCACCGACGCCCTGGCCGACGAAATCGCCGCCGTCGGGCTGCGCCCCGTGCGCAAGTACGACGACAACCCGGTCGCCGTGGTTCAGGGTCTCTCCACGACCATCGGCTGGCCCGATCTCGCCGAGGCCGCACTGGCCATCCGGGCCGGGGCGCTGTGGGTCGCGGCCAATGTCGACCCCACCCTGCCCACCGAGCGCGGCCTGTTGCCCGGAAACGGATCACTGGTCGCGGCCCTGCGGGCGGCCACGGGCGCCGAACCGCAGGTCGCGGGCAAACCGGCGCCGCAACTCTTCAAGGACGCGGCGGCCCGCGGCAACTTCCGAGCGTCGCTGGTGATCGGCGATCGGTTGGACACCGACATCGAGGGCGCCAACGCCGCCGAGCTGCCCAGCCTGATGGTGCTGACCGGGGTGAACACCGCGCGGGACGCGGTCTACGCCGAACCCGCCCAACGCCCGACCTACATCGGGCAGGATCTGCGCTCACTGCACCAGGACCGCGAGCTGCTCGCCGTGGGGCCGCAGCCGGCGTGGCACGTCGACGTCGCCGACAAGGCGGTGACCGTCAGCGCCGACGGCGCGGACGACGGTGACGGCTTGTCAATCGTGCGCGCGGTCGCCAGCGCCGTATGGGGTCTGCGGGACGGGCGCGGCATGCGGGTCGAGGCCGCCGACGACCGCGCCCGCGAGGCCCTGCAGCGCTGGTCTTTGGTGCACGCCGACTGACTGGTGACTAGCGTAGGAGCCCGATGACTGTCGATCCCGATCAGCTGCGCGCTGAAATTGACGCTCTGGCGGCCCAGTTGCCCGAGCCCGGTACCGAACACGACCTGTCCCTCGCCGAGCTCGAAGAGATCGCGCGCCGCCTTTCGGAGGCGCACGACGTGCTGCTGCGGGCGCTCGAGTCGGCGGAGAAGGGCTGAGAGCGGCGGTGGCACGACGTGCCCGCGTTGACGCCGAGCTGGTCCGCCGCGGGCTCGCGCGATCCCGTCAGCAGGCCGCGGAGTTGATCGGCGCTGGGAAGGTGAGCATCGACGGCATGCCGGCGAGCAAGCCCGGCACGGCGGTGGCCGTCACGGCGGCCCTCACGGTCGTCGGCGAGAGCGAACGCGGCTGGGTGTCGCGCGGCGCGCACAAACTCATCGGGGCCCTCGACACCTTCGGAATCCCGGTGTCCGGTCGCCGCTGCCTGGACGCCGGCGCGTCGACGGGCGGATTCACCGAGGTGCTGCTGGATCGCGGGGCCGCCGAGGTCGTGGCCGCCGACGTGGGCTACGGCCAGTTGGCCTGGTCGCTGCGCGGCGACGCGCGCGTTCGGGTGGTGGAACGGACCAACGTTCGCGACCTGTCGCCCGGGGCGATCGGCGGCCCGGTCGACCTGGTGGTGGCGGATTTGTCATTCATCTCGCTGACCACCGTGTTGCCCGCGCTGATTGGCTGTGCCTGCCGCGGCGCGGATATCGTTCCCATGGTGAAGC
>NZ_JAFBAT010000038.1 GCF_019247615.1 Mycobacterium sp.
AGCTCGCTCGTCGCCGCCGTCCCGCTGGCCGCGCTCTTCCTGCTGCTCGGCGCGTTCCGCGTGAGGGCGTGGATCGCGTCGCTGGTCTCGCTCGTCGTCGCCATGACCATCGCGGTCGTCGTCTACCGCATGCCAATGGACCAGGCCGGCCTCGCGGCCGGCGAAGGCGCCGTCTTCGGGTTCTTCCCGATCCTGTGGATCGTGATCAACGCGATCTGGGTTTACCAGATGACAGTGCAGACAGGGCATTTCGACGTCTTACGACGCAGCTTCGCCACGGTCAGTGACGACCGCCGCATCCAAGCCATCATCATCGCGTTCTCCTTCGGCGCGCTGCTCGAAGCGCTGGCCGGGTTTGGCACACCCGTCGCGGTCACCTCGGTCATGCTGCTCGCGCTGGGGTTCAAGCCCCTGAAGGCCGCCGTGCTGGCGCTCGTCGCCAACACCGCGCCCGTCGCGTTCGGGGCCATGGCCACGCCGATTCTCACGCTCGGGAAGGTGTCGGGGTTGTCGAGCGACACCCTGGGCGCCATGGTCGGGAGGCAAACACCGATTCTGTCGGTCTTCGTCCCCCTGGCCTTGGTGGCGATCGTCGACGGTCGCCGCGGCCTGCGGGAAACCTGGGCCGCCTCGCTCACCGCCGGGGCGGTCTTCGGCGTCGGCCAATTCGCCACCTCGAACTTCGTGTCGGTTCCGTTGGCCGACGTGATCGCATCCCTGCTGTCCGTCCTCGCCCTGGTGCTGTTGCTCCGCGCCCGGCGTCCGCGCGCGGAGTCCACGCCCGCCACGGTGACCGCAGAGGCCGAAGCCGACTCGCGTGCCCAGGTGCTGCGGGCGTACGCGCCGTACGCGATCATCATCGCCGTGTTCGTGCTCTGCCAGATCCCGGCGGTGAAGAAGCTGCTGGACGGCGCGACCTTCATCGTGCACTGGCCGGGCCTGCACCTCTACACCGCCAAGGGCGCCGCGTCGACCCTTCCCACCTTCACCTTCAACCTGCTCACCACCCCGGGCACCCAGATGCTCGCCGCGGGCATCCTCACGATGGTGGCGCTGCGCGTGTCGGTGGGCAGCGCGCTCAAGGCCTACGGGACGACGCTGTCTCAGCTCCGGTGGGCCATCGTCACCGTAATGGCCGTGCTGGCACTGGCGTTCGTCATGAACGCGTCCGGGCAGACCATCACGCTAGGTACCTGGATGGCCGGAGCGGGCGGCGCGTTCGCCCTGCTGTCTCCCATCCTCGGCTGGCTCGGCACGGCGGTCACCGGTTCGGACACGTCGGCGAACTCTTTGTTCGGCGCCCTGCAGGTGACGGCGGCCGGGAAGGCGGGGCTCTCCCCGGTGCTGATGGCCGCAAGCAACAGCTCCGGTGGCGTGCTCGGCAAGATGATCTCGCCGCAGAACCTCGCGATCGGGGCCGCGGCGGTCGGAGTGCACGGCAAGGAGGGCGACATCTTTCGCCGGGTGATCATCTGGAGCCTGGGGTTCCTCGCCTTCATGTGTGCGCTGGTCGGACTGCAGGCCTCGGTGCTGTCCTGGATGATTCCCTGAGCGTCCCTGAACGCATCGCAGGCTAGCCTGGCAGCCGTATGCAGACCATCGAGGCGGATTACCTGGTCGTGGGCGCGGGTGCCATGGGCATGGCGTTCGTCGACACGCTCGTCAGCGAGACCGAGGCAAGCGTGGTGGTGGTCGACCGCTACCATCAGCCCGGCGGGCACTGGAACGTGGCCTATCCTTTCGTGCGGCTGCATCAGCCGTCGGCGTTCTACGGCGTGAACTCGCTGGACCTCGGCAGTGGGACCATCGACGAAGCCGGTTGGAACGCAGGGCTTTTCGAGCTCGCCACGGGCGGTGAGGTGTGCGCGTACTACGACCACGTCATGCGCCGGCGGCTCCTGCCGACCGGGCGGGTTCGCTACTTCCCGATGAGCGAATACCGCGGTGACGGCCGGTTCACCACGCTTGGCGGAGACGACTACACCGTCGACGTGTCCCGGCGCGTCGTCGACGGCACCTACATGCGCGTCACCGTGCCCGCGATGCGCCCGCCGGCTTACCCGGTCGCGCCCGGCGTGCCGTGCGTGCCGCCCAACGAGCTGCCGCGGCGGGACCCGCGCGAGCGGTACGTCGTCGTCGGGGCCGGCAAGACGGGCATCGACACGTGCCTGTGGCTGCTGGCCCAGGGCATCCCGCCCGAACGGTTGGCCTGGATCATGCCTCGCGACTCGTGGCTGCTCGACCGGGCGACGATCCAGCCCGGGCCGCTGTTCGCCGACACGATCAAGGCCAACTTCACCGCACAGCTGGAGGCCATCCGGGACGCCGCGTCGATCGACGACCTGTTCGGTCGCCTCGAGGCCGGCGGTGTGCTGCTGCGGCTGGACCTCGCGGTCCGACCCACCATGTACCGCTGCGCGACCGTCACCCGTGCCGAGCTGGAGCAGCTGCGACGCATCACCGGCATCGTCCGGATGGGCCACGTGCAACGGGTGGAACGCGA
>NZ_JAFBAT010000152.1 GCF_019247615.1 Mycobacterium sp.
GGCAGCGACAATTGGCCCGTTTCGCGGATCGAGCGGGCCGCCAGCATGCCGAAGAGCGGGTTCTCGAGCAGCACCGTCGGGCGGATGTGCACCGCCGGCACGCCCGACCAATTGATGACGCGCTCGGCGAGCCAATGCAGGCGTTGGTGTTTGGATTCGGCCGTGCTGGTGGCGGTCATCTGCGAGACCGTCATCTGCGACATGTTGACCAACACATCGAGGCCGCCCAGCTCCTCCGCGGCGACGCACACCACGGTGGTGGCCTGCAGGTAATCCGGTGAGACGCTCATGTTGAAGAACATCCGGGTGACGCCCGACATCGCCGCGAATACGTCGACGGGGTTGGTCAGGTCCCCGGCGATCACCTCGGCGCCCTGGGCGCGCAGCGCGTCGGCGCGGGCATCGTCGCGATGCACCATCGCCCGAACCTTCTCGCCGCGGTCGAGCAGTCGGGTAACCACCTGCGGGCTCATCCCCGCGGTGCCGCCGCCGGCGCCCGTGACCAGGTAGGTCGGTGATTCGGTCATCAAAGCGCCTCCGTTTCAGAGGGTTTCCCAGCGCGGCGCTGAAGTTTGCGCAAGGGGGATCGCCGCAGTAATCGTAGGGCCGAGCCGCGTGCCAAGCCACGCACCCTCGAGGCGACCTTTGGTAAGGCGCGTCCCGTCAGGGAGGGCGACCGTTGTCTCTATCCACCGCCGCAGGCGAGGACGGCTGATGGCGCGCGGCCTGCAGGGCTTGATCCTGCGCACTCTCGGCGCGCGCGACCACGTAGCGACCGTGACCGTGACCGTCCGGATTGCGCCGCACTTCGTGCGGGTGCGGATGCAGTCACCGACCCTGTTCGACGACGCGCAGGTCGAACCCGCGGCGTGGCTGCGGTTCGGGTTTCCGGACCCCGACGGGTCGAAGACCGAGTTCCAGCGGGCGTACACGATCTCCGAGGCGGACGCCACCGCCGGCAGGTTCGCCGTCGACGTCGTGCTGCACGACGCTGCTGGCCCGGCGTCGTCGTGGGCGCGCACCGTGGAACCCGGCACGACGATCGTGGTCATGTCCCTGATGGGCTCTTCCATGCACCCGACGAGCCGCCGATCAGCAGGTAGCCCGCCGGCGGCTCGTCGGGTGTATGGAAGCGGCAGCATCACGATGACGACGCGCTGATCCCGCTCGCGAAACACCCACGACTGCAGGTGCATTGGGTTGCGCGGCGCGATGAAAAGTCGCTGGCCGAGGCGATCGAAAGACGGGATTGGTCGCACTGGTATGCGTGGGCGACACCCGAGGCCGCGACCCTCAAGCACATCCGGCGACGGCTGCGTGACGAGTTCGGGTTTCGCACGTCCGACCTACCCGCCCAGGCCTATTGGACCGCTGGGCGTGCGATGGGAAGTCGGCGGGGTGACGACGAGCAGGCGGAAAGCGCTTCGGCGGATCGCCCCTGAGGTCGCGCTTGCCGTATGCCTTACAGTTGATCTCCTCAGTTGACCGTCTGCGACTGGAGGCCCGCCCATGAGTGCTGTGGTGTCGATCCCGCGATACCCCGGCGACGTGACCCCCGAATGGTTATCGGCCGCGCTCAGCGAACGCCGCGCACCCGTCGAGGTGTCCGGCGTCGACGTGGTTGCCATCGGCACCGGGCAGACCGGCGCGACCTACCGGGTGACGGCCAGCTATGCGACGGATCCCGGGGATCTGCCGCAGACCTACGTGATCAAGCTGCCGGCCCAGGACGACACCGTGCGCGACCGGGTCGTCATCGGTTATCGCAGCGAATGCGCGTTCTACTCCTCCGTGGCCGACCGGGTGCAGGTGCCGAGGCCGCAGTGCTTCTACTGCGAGATCACTGAGGACGCAATGGATTTCGCCCTGCTGCTCGCCGATCAGGCGCCGGCGGTGCAGGGCGATCAGCTCGCGGGTTGCGAGGAAGCCGAAGCGCGCCTTGCGGTTACCGCCCTGGCCGGGTTGCACGCGCCCAGCTGGTGCGATCCGGCCTGGCTGGATTTCGAAGGCATTGCCTTCGGAAGGCCGGACGAGGCCGGGGCCAACGGGATGGGCGAGGTGGCGAAAATGAGCGCCGACATCACGCTCGAGAAGCTGGGTGATCGGATGACCCCCGAGGACCGCGATACCTTCCGTGCGGCAATGGGTTTAGTGGCCTCGTGGCTGCTGGCAGAATATGACCGGTTTGCCCTGCTGCACGGGGACTATCGGCTGGACAACATGCTGTTCGATCCGGATCGGACCCGCATCAGCGTGGTGGACTGGCAGACGCTCGGCGTCGGCCTGCCGGCCCGGGATCTCGCCTACTTCACCGCCACCAGCCTGGACTCGCAACTGCGCGCCGGCATCGAAGAATCCCTCGTCGCCGACTATCACCGAGCGTTGACAGGGCTCGGGGTCACCGGCTACGACCGCGAAACCTGCTGGCGCGACTACCGGCTCGGCGTCGTGCAGGCGCCGCTGATCGCCGCGCTGGGATTCGCCTTCGCCGCCGCCACCGAGCGCGGCGACGACATGGTGCTCGCGATGCTGACCCGCGGCTGTCGGGCCATCCGCGAGCTGGGGACGCTCGAGCTGATCGGCTAGAGGTCGCCGGTGAAATCGGCGGACAGCCAGCGGTCGGGGCGGATCGTGTACAGGACCTCCTCGACGCCCTCCATGCTCTTGACGAACGCGGGCCCACCTTCCTCGCCGAGATAGCGGATGGCGATGGCTTCCTGCACGTCCGCCGGGGCGGGATTGGTCGTGTCGACGACCGTGCCCTCGACCACCACGTACTGGTACGGCAGCTCCTCGCGCTGAACCACCAGCGTCACCGCGCCGGCTCGCTCGATGAGCCGAGCCTTGCGGGTCGCGGCGCCGGTCATGATCCGAATGTCGCCGCCGGGCGTGTAGTCGTACCAGATCGGGACGCTGGCCGGCGGCCGGCCCTCGGCGGCGACGGACAGGACGCCGACGTGCTTATCGCTGAGAAACTGCTGGCGTTCGGTTTCGCTGAAAGCTTTCATGCCGCCTAGAAACGCCCGTCGGGCAGGTCTATTCCCGCCGACGGCCGATCAGTATTGCGTCGAGCCCTGGTCAACCGGGATCCGGGCGGCGGTGATCTTGCCCAACTCGGCGGCGAAAGCCCGGGCCATCCCGGCGACGGCGTGCTTGCTGGCGGTGTAATGCACCATGAACGGCTGCATCTTCATGCCGGCCGCGGAACTGATCAGGATGATCGAGCCGCCGCGACCGCCTTCGATGATCTTGTCCGCGCCGGCCATCACGGTGTTCCAGGTGCCGGTCACGTTGATCTCCATGACGTCGCGGAAGTTCTCGGGCGTGATCTCCTTCCAGGCCTGCGGGGCAGCGACGCCGGCGTTGGCGACGACGATGTCCAGTCGCCCGAGCGCGGCGACGCCCACGTTGACCGCCCGACGAAGCGCCTCGAAGTCGCGGGTGTCGACGACCGCGGCGATGATCTGCTGATTGGTTTCTTCGACCAGGCGAACGGTCTCGTTGAGGTCGTCTGGAGTCGCCGGGTCGTAGGGCACGCAGGACGGCAGCTTGCCAGCGATGTCGACGGCGATGATGTCGGCGCCCTCCTGGGCCATGCGGACCGCGTGGGCCCGACCCTGGCCGCGCGCCGCGCCGGTGATGAGGGCCACCCGCCCCGCCAACCGGCCGCTCATCGCTGCGCCGCCTTGACGAGGTTCGAACCGATGATCAGCCGCTGGATCTCGCTGGTGCCCTCGTAGAGCCGCAGCAGGCGCACGTCGCGGTAGATGCGTTCGACCGGAACGCCGCGCATGTAGCCGCTGCCGCCATGGACCTGCACCGCGAGATCGGCGACCTTGCCGGCCATTTCGGTGCAGAACAGCTTGGCCGCCGACGGCGCGATCCGGCGGTCTTGGTTCGTCACCCACAGTTGCGCGGCGTCGCGGACCAGCGCGCGCCCGGCCAGCACCCCGGCCTGCTGGTCGGCGAGCATCGCCTGCACCAACTGGAAGCCCCCGATCGGCATCCCGCCCTGCGTCGCCGTGGCGGCATACGCCACGGATTCGTCGAGCGCGCGTTGCGCGGCGCCCACGGCGAGGGCGGCGATGTGAACGCGGCCGCGCGCCAGCGACGTCATCGCGGCCCGGTAGCCGATGTCCTCGCTGCCACCGATCAGCGCGTCGCTGGCGACGCGTACGTCGCTGAAGCTGACGTCTGCGGTCCAGGCGCCCTCCTGGCCCATCTTCGCGTCCTTGGCGCCCACCTGGACGCCGGCGGCGTCCGCGGGGACCAGGAAGACGGCGATGCCGGGGCCCTGGTCGTCGGCCGGTCGGGTGCGCGCGAACACCACGAACAGGTTGGCGACGAGCGCGTTGGTGATGAAGCGCTTGTCGCCGGAGATCACCCAGTGATCTGCGTCGCGAACGGCTTTTGTGCGCAGGCCGGCCGGGTTCGAGCCGGCGCCGGGCTCGGTCAGCGCGAAGGAGGCGACGACGTCGCCGGAGGCCATCGACTCCAGCCAGCGGCCCTTCTGTTCGTCGGTGCCGAAGCCGACGAGAACCTGTCCGGCGATGCCGTTGTTGGTGCCGAACATCGAGCGGACCGCCAGCGAGGTGTAGCCCAATTCCATTGCCAGTTCGACGTCTTGGATGAGGTTCAGACCCAGGCCGCCCCACTGCTGGGGGATCGCATAGCCGAACAGGCCCATCTTTTTGGCCTGGTCGCGCAGATCGTCGGGCACCCGGTCGTCGGTCAGGATTTCCTGCTCGCGCGGCACGACGGCGGTGCGGACGAACTGGCGGGTCTGGGCAAGGATCTCCTGGAAGTCCTCGTCTGAGACTTCCTGAACTTCAGCAGTCGTCATAGGCGAACGCTCCTCTGGGGAAGTTGTCGCTGTGCCGCGGCGCACCCGGCGCCGAGCGCGATCCTATATGAAATATGATATTCGACCGACGGGTACCCCATGGCGGGAGCAAAGGTAAGGGAGGCGGGATTCACGTGTCGTTGCTGGACGGTCAGACGGCAGTAGTCACAGGTGGTGCGCAAGGTCTGGGCTTCGCGATAGCGGAGAGATTCGTCGCCGAGGGAGCACGGGTTGTGCTCGGGGACGTCAACCTCGAGGCGACGCAGACCGCGGCCAAGCAGCTGGGCGGCGACGAGGTGGCGCTGGCTGTCCGCTGCGACGTGACCCAGGCGGCCGAGGTCGAAACGCTGATCAATACCGCCGTCGAGCGCTTCGGTGGCCTGGACATCATGGTCAACAACGCCGGAATCACCCGCGACGCGACG
>NZ_JAFBAT010000184.1 GCF_019247615.1 Mycobacterium sp.
GCCACCACGCTGCTCGACGCCGCCGTCGCCCGGTTCGGTCCGCCGATGGCCTGGCCCGCGCAGCTCACCGATGCGGCCGGGCTCGCATCGTTCGCGCCCGACGTCCTCGCCGCAGAGGGCGACGCCACGGCGGGTGCGATCGTCGCCGCGGCCGCCGAGGCGCTCGCCGCGACGGCGCGCGCCCTCGGTGACCGACCGGTGGCGATGGCCGGTGGCTTGGCGCAGGTCCCGGCGCTGCGCCGGCGGCTCAACCTCATACCGGCCGCCGGCGACGCGCTCGACGGCGCCCTGCGGCTGGGCGCGATCCACGAGCCGCATGTGATCCGCAGGCACGCCGCCGCCGGCGAGGGTCGTTCCCGGAACGCGCTCGACCGGCTGGCCACCGAAGCCGTCCGGCCGGACCTGGACGACCTCGACGCGCGGCCCATCGGCGAGGTCGTCGCGTTGCTCGTCGCCGCGGAAGGGGAGGCGCACGCCGCGGTGGCGGCGGCCGTCCAGCGGATCGCGGCGGCGGCGGAGGCGATCGCGGCGCGCTTGGAGCATGGCGGGCGGCTGATCTACGCCGGCGCCGGAACGCCCGGGCGACTGGGCGTGCTCGACGCGGCCGAATGCGGGCCGACATTCGGCACCGACCTCGTGCGCGGCGTGATCGCCGGCGGATCCGCGGCGCTGACGGAGGCGATCGAAGGCGCCGAGGACTCGTTCGACCCCGCGGATCTGGCCGACCTGAGGGCCGCCGACGCGCTGGTCGCGATCACGGCCTCGGGCCGCACGCCGTACGCGTTGGGGGCGCTCGAGCACGCGCGGGCGGCGGGCGCGCTGACCGTCGCGATCGTCAACAACCCGCGCAGCCAGGCGTCCGCCGACATCGTGATCGAGCTGCTCACGGGGCCGGAGGTGCTCGCCGGCTCCACGAGGCTGACCGCCGCAACGGCCCAGAAGGTCGTGCTCAATGCGTTGTCGACGAGCGTGCTGGTCGCGCTCGGCAAGGCCTACGGCCCGCGGATGGTCGACGTGCGCGCGACCAGCGCGAAGTTGCGCCGCCGCGCGGTGCGGATCGTCCGCGACGCGGCCGGCGTCGACGAGAAGACCGCGCTGGCCGCGCTCGCCGCCGCGGGCGGCCACGCCAAGACCGCGATCGTCGCGCTGCTGGCCGGCGTTGATGCGGCCGAGGCGGCCCTTCGGCTCGACCGCGCTCGCGGACGCGCGCGGGATGCGCTGCGCGGAACGTGACGGGTGACGTGGGGGCATTTGCTCGATCAAATGCGCGGAAGTCCGCACTCTCCTGCCATTCGGACGACTTTTTGGCCGCGACGAGGGGTATGAATACAAGCATGCGTTTCATTCACGTCGCTGCGGCGGTCGGCCTTTCCGCCGCCGCCTCGCTCATCACCCCGGTGGTGCTCGCGGGAGCGCCGTCCGCGCAGGCCGACCAATCCGGTTACAGCCGATGCGTCGGAAACATCGCGCAACTTCCGCTGAACGAGCCCGACCCGAAAAGCATCCAGCTTGCCCGCCAAATTGAGCAGGACCTCAAATCCGGTGTTTCCCCTGCCGCCGAAACTCAGAAAGTCATGCAGCTCGGATTCGACTCGCATGCGGCCGCCGTGGTCGTGCAATGCGCACAGCAAGAGAACCCGTAGGACGGCCGGTCGTTCAGCAGTGGGCTGCCCAGCACCGCTGGTTGGGGCAATAGGTCGCGTGCGCGATTCTCACCATGTTCCCGACGTCCGCGAGGGCAACGTTTCGCGGGTCCAAGGTGGCGTGCACCTGCTGGGCGATCTGGTCATACGTCCAGCCCCAGCCCAGATCGTCGCAAATGAGGCGTCCCATCCCGGTGAGGGCGGCCTCGTGGTCCGGCGGCCACGTGAACCCCGCTGCGCTCAGTTGCGCGAGGTAGGCGTCATCGGCGGGATCGGCAGCCGCGGTCGCACTTCCCGTTACCAAAGCAGCCCCTGCCATAACGGGAACGATCACCCCGGCCAGCCAGCGACGTGAGACCATGTGACGCGCTCCTTTCTCCGCAATACACAATAAAGATAGCGGGGAAAAAGCAGCTTATGGCCAGCTGAATAGTCGGCTTTTTGCCCGTTCGACGAAACGCATCACCGCACGCCGAGGCGTCGCCAGGGCGACCGGTTTCAGAACCCGCTGTCTCCACCGGAGTCGAAGCCGCCACCGCCGGAGTCGAACCCGCCACCGCCGAAGTCGGACCCGCCGAAGCCGAAGTCGCCGCCACCGGAGTCGTAACCGCCGCCGCTGTAATCGAATCCGCCGCCACCGGAGTTGTAACCGCCGTCGAACCCGACATCGCCCTGCTGACTGTCGTAGCCGGCGCTTTGTCCCCCGTCATAGCCGGCGTCGTAACCGGATTGCGCATAGGCCGAGTCCCGGCCGGCCTCGAAGCCGCTCTCGTAACTGCCGCCCCAATGGTCGTCCAGCAGGGCATCCATCATCAGGACGTCGGCGACCGCCCACCCCCAGCCCGCGCCCCAGAAGGCGTACGGGTAATAGCCGGGGTAGAAGAACATTCCGTTGTAGTAGCCACCCGGGTAGTAGTGGGGGTAGCCCGGCTGCTGCATGGTGCTGTAGTTGTTGTTGTTGATCGTCACGTACTCACCGGTGTCGGGGTTCCTCGCCCGTACCGACGCCTGCTTGCGGTCCTCGTCGGGAACCGACGTCACGGCATCCACGTTCGGTGCCGGCCGCCCGGGGTCGAGCCTGCGGTTGGCCTTGTCCACGGTGGACCGCACGTTTCGCAGGTGTGCCCGCGCCGCGGTGTAGTCACCTGCCTGGTAGGCCTTGCGCGCTTCGTACAGGCTGGAGTTGGCCTTCGTCGACTCCGCGCTGACGTCCGTGCCGGTGTTGGTGATCACCGCGTTGTCGAGGTCGGCGACATCAGACTCGGCCGCGATCAATTCCTGCTTGATCTGGTCTCGCGCCTCTGCGTCCTTGCGGCGCTTGCGATTGCGACTCACGGCGAACAGGATCAGGCAAACCGCCCCGACGATTGCCAGCAGCACCCACAACCAGGTCCAGCTGGTGTGCTTGGCGTGGCTGACTGGAGAGGTTGTCCCCGGCGCTCCGGCGCCCACGTTGACGCCGGCCAGCTTGCTGATGAACTCGCTGGTCGCGCCGTAGGGGTCATTGCGATGATCGCTGGCCGACTGACCCATGAACGGATCCACGCTGTCGGCGATCACCTTCGGCACGTTGTAGGCACGCACGTGGTAGCCCCTGGAGTCGATCACCAGAATCACTCCGCTGAACTGCGGGTGGCGAGCCAGGATGACGTTGTGCAACGCGTCCGGGGTGGTCACACCCGTCTGGCCGGGCGCCACCGCCGCCACCCAGACCGGGGGTGCAGGGCTCCACGTCCACCGGCTGGTGAGAATCTGCTGGTTCAGGTCGTCGGCGTTCCGCAACGGCGGTGTGGCGGCCGGGTCGGCCACCACATGCGTCTGGGCGTCGAACCTGCCCACAATCTGGTCGGTATAGGCGTCGGCCCGCGCAGACGGCGCGAGCAGCATCGCCAGCGCCAACAGGACCGGGGCCACGACGACCCCGCTGAATCGTGCTGTCACTTTTCTCCTGCTCTTGTCGTCATTCCTGGCTGCCACGCTGCCACCGCGCGTGCTGATCGAACCACACGATTGCACCTCCGAGGCCATCGCTGATCTGATACGTCGAACGAAGGCGGACGCGGCTTGGTTCCGCGGTGGTCAGCGGCACGACGGCGTGCGCTCGCCGGCTTTCGCGGCACCGACAACGCGGGCATGCTTCGGATATGCATGTGATCAGTGGCGTCCGGGACCCGGCCGCGAGCTTCCCACTCGAGACCGGTGCCGACGACGCCAGCGAGCGTCGCCAGGCCAACCGTGCCGTTGCCGTCAGCGCCGTCGGTCTCGCGCTGACCGGGCTCGTCGAGCTGGCCATCGCAGTGGTGTCCGGATCGGTCGCGCTGCTCGGCGACGCACTGCACAACCTGTCCGACGTCTCGACCAGCGCGCTGGTGTTCGTCGGATTCAGGGCATCGCGCAAAGTGCCCACCGACCGTTACCCCTACGGCTACGAACGCGCCGAGGATCTCGCCGGCATCGGCGTGGCCCTGGTGATCTGGGGCAGCGCCCTGATCGCCGGCTTCGAGAGCGTCACCAAGCTGCTCCGCCACGGCGGCACCGGTCACCTGTGGTGGGGCATCGCCGCGGCGGCCGTGGGCATCGCGGGCAATCAGCTGGTGGCGCGCTACAAGCTGGTCGTGGGCCGGCGGATTCGCTCCGCAACCATGGTCGCCGACGCCAAGCATTCGTGGCTGGACGCGTTGTCCTCGGCCGGGGCGATGCTGGGGCTGATCGGTGTCGCGCTCGGGTGGGGCTGGGCCGACGCGGTCGCCGGGATCGTCGTCACCGGATTCATCTGCCACGTCGGTTGGGAAGTCACTGCCGACATTGCGCACCGCCTGCTCGACGGCGTCGACCCGGAAATCGTCACATCGGCCGAGACCGCCGCCGCTACGGTCCCCGGCGTCCTCCACGCGCACGCCCGCGCCCGCTGGACCGGGCGGACACTGCGAGTGGAGGTGGAAGGATTCCTTGCCCCGGAAACGTCGCTGTCGGCAGCCGACGAAATCGGACGCCGCGTCGCTGCCGCGGTGGCGTCGCAAATTCCGAAGATGCACAGCTTCAGCTGGGGGGCACGAGCGACATCCGACTAGGCAGGCAGGCCGCTCTTGATGGCGGCATCCTGCTTCTTCGCGAGGTCCATGACGAAGTCCGACGGCACGGGATCGTTTGGCGGGCTCTCGAACTCGAGGACCGTGAAGACTTTGCCCTCGGTGAACATCACGATCGCTTTGGACTTCGAGCCGTCAGGCGACGGCCCCACCGCCATCTGCCCGCCGGTGCCCACAGCCGCCGGCGTCGGCGGAGCCTTCACGCTCAGCTCCTGAATGGCCTTGGCGCTCTGATCGAGCGCCGCTGACGCGGCGCCGGGATCGGGATACACGTAGATGGTGTCGTCGATTTTGCGAGTGGCGGCCTGGTTCGTGAAGACCCCTTCGGCGCCCGCGGGATTGGGCACGGGCAGCGTCTGCGACAGTGCGAAGGTCTCCCCGGGTACGACGATGTCGCTGGGCTTGATGAGCAGATTGCTGTAATCGGAAGGCTGGGCGGCGCCGCCGCTCGGCGCCGGTGTCGCGGGCGAGGAGGACGCGGCGGAAGTCGACGACGAGGACGTTGACGACGCGCTCGACGAAGCGCTCGATGAGGGGCTTGACGACTTGTTGCCCCCGCAGCCCGTGACCGCCACACCAACTACCAGGGCACTCGCCGCCATGACCGATACCTTCCGCACCATGGCTTCCTTCGGGTGTGCTGAGTTGCCGACGTCTCGCGCAACATAGCGGACCACTCGAGCCACGGGGCGGAATTCATGTGAATTTCAAATGGGTTGGGCACGCCCATGGAGTGAAGCGATGACTTTCGCCGGTCAGCCGCGCCGGAATCGCTCCCGCAGTTGCGGGTCCTGCTCCCACCACAATCCCGACGGAGATCCCGACGTAAATCCCGACGGAGATCCCGACGGGGCGGCGCTTTCGGTCTCGGTCGCTTCGGCCGCGTCGAGCTCAGCGTCGACGTCGACCGCATGCGCCCTGTCGTCGCGCGCCAGCGCACGCATCAGCAACAGCACGAACGGCCATCCGACCAGATCCCCCAGGATCCAGAGAACGCCGGCACCGATCGTCTGATCGAGCCGCTGATCGGGTCCCCACGATCGGTGCAATCCCGCGTAATACGCCGCGCCGATCAGTGAGCCCTGCCAGATGACCAATCCCAGGACGCCGTCACCCAGTGCCTCGACGACCGTGATCAGCAGCGAGATCAACTGTGGGTACCTGCGGGGCACGGGGTCCGCTTGCAGTCGGGCGTAGAAATACCCAAAGCCCATCGCTACCAGGAGGATCCGAGTGGGCGCGCCGATCCAACCGCTCTGGAGGGACGCGGTGTACCAGGGTGTCAGGTAGAGCAGCCACGGCGTGCCGAGCATCGCCAGCGATGTGGTCGCCGGATGCGCGAGCACGCGGGCCGACCGGCTGGCCAGCAGTTTGTCGATGCCGTCGCGGGCCGCCGGGCCCACCGCAGTTCGCACAACGGTGACCGGCTTGCTCAGCGCGAGGAACAACGGCACGACGTACAACAGCATCAGCACCTGCAGCGCGCGCATCCAGAATAGGACGTAGGCGTAGGCGCCGATCGCGCTGACAGTGGCGAGTGCCCACAGCGCAATGCCCACCCCGAAGCACCAGGCCTGCGCGGGTTGGACGGGTGGCTCGGCGTTTCGGGCGCGCCGGTAGCACCACACGTATGCGGTCGTCACCGACACCATCGCCAGTGCCGAAGTCAGGTCGACATGCCAGGTGTGGACAAGGGCCGCCCACGACAACGGTCCGGGATTGGCACCCATGATCGCTAGCGTATTGGCATCGCGCCGGCATCCGTTGCGGACATTTTCGGCATGTTGTCAGGCGCCGCCGGCCCTCGTGTTGGGCAGCGCCTCCGGGCAGTACGCAGTAGCGGCGATGGCGGTGAACTTGGCGGCGTTGTCCCCCTGAAGCCTGGTGTTCTGGGCTTGGACCGTCTTGACGACATCCGCCATCGCCGTGCCTTGGCCGACCGCCTGGCACACCCATCTGGCCGCGCCGATCACGCGGGCCGGGTCGGGATACGTGATGCCGGCGGCCTGCAAGGCGGCGAGGAATGCGTCGTCGACGCTGTCGGCGTGCGCGGGCGCGGCCGCGCCGATCGCGGCGGCGAGGCAGGTCAGCGTCAGGAGCAGGCGTTTCACGATTCCCCGATCGTCGCAGAGTGGCGGCGAATTCGCACGCCAGCCGCCACCGGATCTCGCCCGGCGCTCGCGCAACGTCAACCGAAGGTTGACACCTAGCAAATCGTCAACCTTGGGTTTCGGCCGCTTCACACCGCGAGCGCGGGGTGCGGTTGTGGCGGCACAGAACGCCGCACACGAAGCAAGCAACTGCGAGATCACGCCTGACCATTTATTGCTCGGGCTGCTCAGTGATGCGAACGCGTTGGCCTCGGTGTTGCTGAAGCGGCAGGACGTCGACGTCGACGCAGTCCGCGCGGCCGTGACACTACCGCCGGCATGCGCCGAACCGCCGGAACTCATCCCCTTCAGCAGCCCGGCGCGTAAGGCGCTGGAACTCACCTTCCGCGAGGCACTTCGGCTCGGCCACAATTACATCGGGACCGAACACCTGCTGTTGGCGTTACTTGAACTCGAGGACGGCGCGGGACCGCTGCACCGATCCGGCGTCGACAAGGACCGCGTAGAGACCGATCTGATAGCGGCGCTGGAAACACTCAACAGCAGAATAAACCCCTCCCCGTCGCCATAGCGCGTGTGCGATCATGCGAACATGCACCGCTGGCTGATGGTCCTGTCCGCATCGGTCGTCGCCGCCGCGAGCTTCACCGCCGCGGGCCTGACGTCCCCGCGCGCACAAGCCGGCGACGCGCCCATCGGCCACATCGGCGACACCCTGCGCGTGGACACCGGCACCTACATCGCCGACGTCACCGTCAGCAGCGTCGCCCCGTGCGACCCACCGCCGGGATTCGGCTATACCCGAGAGGGCGTGCCCGTCAAGAGCTTTCCCGGCAGCACGGTTGACCGTGCCGACGTGACGATCCGCGCCATCCGGGTGCCCAACCCCTACGTCATGGCGACCGACTTCAGCTTCGACGGGGTGACGCCGTACGCCGACGCCTATAAGCCCCGGGCCTCCGATGCGCCCGACGCGCTGGACAACGTGCTCGTGAACGCGCCCAACGGCGCGATCGTGCGCGGCGGGGTTTACTGGGACGCCTACCGCGATCCGGTCTCCACCGTCGTGCTGCTGGACAAGAAGACGGGGCATCACCTCGCCCAATGGAATCTTTGACCCTGGCCGTGCGGGTCATCACCGCGGATTGCGTTGACACCGCGGAGCTCGCGGAGCTGGCCGCGCGCACCTTTCCGCTGGCCTGTCCACCCGCGACGGGCGCGGAAGACGTCGCAGCGTTCGTCGAGACCAACCTGTCGGCCGAACGCTTCGCGGACTATCTGGGCGATCCAGGACGTGCCGTCATCATCGCGGCGCTGGGCGAGCGAATCATCGGCTACGCCATGCTCGTTCGTGACGCCACTGACCAGACCGCCGAACTGTCGAAGATTTACGTGCTGCCCGACCACCACGGCGCCGGGGTGTCCCAAGCGCTGATGGACCTGGTGCTGGGTACCGCCGAGAAATGGGGCGTGCGCCGGGTGTGGCTGGGAGTGAATCAGCAAAACCGGCGCGCACAACGCTTCTATGCCAAGAGCGGCTTCACGGTCAACGGCACCAGGACCTTTCAGGTGGGGGCCCGCTGCGAGAACGACTACGTCATGGTTCGCGAGTTGGGTCGGTCCGGCTTACCGACGACGTGAGCGCGACCAGCCGTGAAGTAGCCCGCAGGTACTTCTTTCGGTAGCCACCGGCCAGCATCTCCTGGCTGAAGATGGTGTCGAGCCGGGCCCCGGAGGCCACCACCGGAATGCCCGCGTCGTAGAGCCGGTCGATCAGCGACACCAGCCTCAGCGCAACGTTCTGGTCGTCGATGCCGTGCACTCCGGTCAGGTACACCGCGGCGACGCCCTCGAT
>NZ_JAFBAT010000271.1 GCF_019247615.1 Mycobacterium sp.
GGGCTGCCGTTCGGTGATCGCGCCGCACCGCGTCCGGGTCGGGTTCGGCATCGACGACCGGGGTGTCGTCCACTGGGTTGGCCGCTCCGGGGGCGGCCAGCTTGGCCAACATGGCCTCGAGGGCGGCCCGCAACTCCGGGGTCAGCAGGCCGCTTAGGCGCGACATGCCGTCGAAGTCCTGCTTGCCCAACACGAGGCCGCGTTTGCGGGCCCGCTCAGCGTCGCTGAATTCGCCATCGGGATTGAGCCAGTCCATGATCCGCTTGGCGTATTGGGCCAACTCGTCGGGGCGATACTGGCTGGCCTTGCCGGCCAGATCGGCTTCGGCGGCTTCCCGGGTGGACAGGTCGACCTCGGCGGGCAGGTGGGCGAAAAAGCTGCGGATCAGCTTCACGTGGGTATCACCGATCAACCCCTCACTTTGGGCGGCGGCGGTCGCGCTCAGTCGGGGTGTCAGCGCCTCCCCGGTCAGCGCCCGGCGTTCCCCCAAATCCTCGGCCTCCTGGATACGCCGGGCCGCCTCGGCGTTGGTGATGTGCAACCGGTCCGCCAGCGCGCAGCGCAGCGTGCCGCCCAGTTCTTCCTCGCCGGCCTGCGCGCCGAGTTGATTGATCAGCGTGTGCTGCGGGGCGCGTATCCGGCGCGCCGTGCCTTCCAAGCGCTCCAACGCCCGCAACCGCTCCGGGGTGGTGAACACGTCAAAACACAAATCGCACAACCGCTTCAGGTCCGCATCGAGCGCGTCGAGAACCTCGACGATCTCCTCACGACTGCTCGAACCCATACCCCAAACCGTAGAAACACCCACCGACAAAAACCGTCGATTTGTGGCCACTGAAACCAAAGTGGCACAAGGGATTACGAAAACCCATCGGTCCGATGCAAGGGCCTGCGGTGATTTCGCAATTGCTGGGCGGGAACGCCGCGGCGGGGCGGAACCGACGCCATCACACCGACTTTCGCGGCGGTGCTGACGTGGTCCTGGTGACCAGTGCGGGGCCGGTGGCATCCCCCAACGCCGAGCTCGTCGACGAAGGCGCCGACGTGCTGACCGCCAGCCCGTCGTGGGGCGGCGAGGCTCCGTCGTCAATTTGAAGGGCGCACCGACCTGCGGTTTCCGCACGGGTGTGCGAAGGTTAGCAACATGAAGACGACAGTATTGCTGTCCACCATCTGTGCCGCAGCGGCAGCCTTGGCCGCCGGTGTCATGTGGACCGCCCCATCGGCCTCGGCTGATAGCCCGTACTGCAATTCGCTTCCCCCCAGGGACGCTCGTGAGTGCAACTGCGGATTCGACTTCGCCCCAGGTAGTCAGGAACTTCATGACTGCCTATATGGAAATCCGGTCCCGGCACCCAAACCCTAAAGAGATCACGAGCATCCGATCGGCCCGGTAGGCGACCCAACCTTCGTCGCTCAAGGTTTCCTCAAGCAGAGCATCCAGGATGCCGTTGCCAGGGATTGAGCACATGATCGGTTCTTCCGGCTAGCCGGTAGAACGCGCTGCTGCTAGCGGTAACGGGATGCCGTGCCTTTCAGCCTATTCCGCCGACGCGTTCGGGTCACCGTAAGGTTGGTGCTAACCAGTAGTGACGATTCGCGTTGGCAGGAGCGCTTTTCCGCGCCGCCCGCACAATACTTCTGTGCATGACCGTCCCAGCACAACAGCCGCAAATCCTGGAGCTTGTCACCCAGGAGATCATCGACCTCGTCTCGATCGAGGCCCCGGGAGTGGACCTGACCGCCGATTCCGATTTGCAGGACGCGGGTCTTGACTCCCTCAAGTTCATGTCGGTCGTCTTCACGATCGAGACGCACTACGACATCGAACTGCAAGAGGAGGACGCCGACGATGTCCGTACGGTCGGCGATCTGGCCAACCTTGTGGTCGAGCGCATTGAGGAGCAGTCATGAAAGGCGCCCCCGCAATCCGTCCCAAGCACACCACCCTGATCGAAATGCTCGACGCGGCAGCGCAGTCCGAGCTCGGCCTGGTGTTCGTCGATAAAAAGGAGCAGGACCACGAGGTGCCCTTCGCCCGCATCCGCGAGCAAGCGCTGTCCGTGGCCGCAGACCTGGTTAGCCGCGGGGTGCGCAAGGGGGACCGCGTCGCCCTGGTACTTCCGACGTGCCCGGAGTTCGTGGAATGTTTCTTCGGCGTGCTGTGCGCCGGCGCGATCCCGGTCCCGCTATATCCGCCGTTGCGGCTGGGAAAGCTCGACGAGTTCCACCGCCGGACCACGGCCATGCTGACCGCGGTGGACGCCGTCATGGTGGTGACCGACGAGCGCATTCGCCGTTTTCTTGGTGTGGCAGTTGCCAACTCGGCGCCCCGGCTCGGCTGTGTGACGGCGTCCAGCCTGGCCGGCCCGGTGTCCGACGCCGTCGAGGTCGCCGGTGACGACATTGCGGTGATCCAATTTTCGTCGGGCACCACGAACGATCCCAAGCCGGTGGCATTGACCCACGCCAATCTGTTGTCGAATCTCGCGAGCCTCGAGCAGTACATCACCAAAGACGGGGCCCCGTATCCCATCGGTGTCACCTGGCTGCCGCTCTACCACGACATGGGGTTGATCGGAAACCTGCTGAGCGCCTTCTACGTTCCGGGAAGGCTCGTGCTGCTTCCCCCTGAGTTGTTCGTCGCGAACCCGGGCGCGTGGCTGCGGGCCATCTCGCGGCACCGCGGGACCATCACGGCCGCACCCAGCTTCGCATTCGGTCTGTGTCTCAAGCGGATTCGGGACGAA
>NZ_JAFBAT010000277.1 GCF_019247615.1 Mycobacterium sp.
CAGCATGCCGATTAGCAATGCGAACGGATTGTCTTCAAGCAACGCGTCGGCGGCCGGGTCCTGGGCTAACTGCAGTTTCGCCACCCCGACAGTCTAGGACCGCCCTGCCGACCCGCCCAGCCAAACCCGGCTGTCTGACGCGCCCTACGTTGCGACATTGACGACGCGGTAGCGGTCACACGGTGCGGAGATGCCTTCAATACGTGCGTCCCGTAGTCCTCCAGCGCGACGCCGGAACCGGCGATGAGGTTCCAGACGGAAGTCATTACCCGCTCTTGCGGCGGAATTCGCGGCGGCTCTCCAGCGGACCGTGTGCCCTGGGCTGCTTGTCGCCGCCGTCCTTGTGATCGGATCCGCCCGAGGACTTGGCGTTCTTGCGGTCGAGCGCCTCCCGGAACTTGCGCTTGGTGTCGTCCTCTTGCTTGGGCTTCGATTCAGCCATGAAGGCAGCGTAGCCGTTAAGAGCCGGCCTGGCTTGCGCTTTACCGCTTGCCCGGCGGCATCCCGTACACGTGCGAGATCCGCAGCGTCAGCAGCACTCGGCGATCGGTGACCATCGCCTGCCGGTACTCGTCCCAGTCCGGATGCTCGCCGGCGATGTTGCGATACAAGGCGATCAGCCCCTCGACGGTGTCGTCGTCCGGGGCGGCCGCCGGCGGCGTCAGGTCCGCCGTGCCCTCGGCCACGGCATAAGACCAGCCGTCGTCGGCGTCGACCAGCATCGACGCCCGTGGGTCGCGGCGCAGGTTGCGGGTCTTGGCGCGCGGCTCAGTGATCGATATGCGCACCACAAGTTCCCGCGGGTCGAAGTGGTAACTCACGTTCGACAGTTGGGGCCGCCCGTCACGCTTGATGGTGGCCAGCACTCCGAGGGAGTTGCCGCTGATCACGGCAAGCAGCTTGTCATCGAAGACTTGGCGGCTCATGCCGAAAGCCTACGTCGCGGTGCGCGAGGCCGGCTGGTGGAATTGCATCATGACCCAATACGCGGCCTTCCTGCGCGGCGTGAACGTCGGGGGCGTGAACCTCAAGATGGCCGAGGTCGCGGCCGCGATGACCGACGCCGGTTTTGCGAATGTGCGCACTGTCTTGGCCAGCGGAAATGTGGTGTTGGAAACTACCGCCGGGGTGGCCGCGGTCCGCAAGAAGGCCGAAGCTGTCCTGCGGGACAGGTTCGGCTACGACGCTTGGGTGCTCGCCTACGACATCGACACCGTGCGCGCCGTCGTCGACGCCTACCCTTTCGAGCGCGAGGTCGAAGGGCAGCAGTCCTACGTCACGTTCGTCGCCGACGCCGCGGTGCTGGACGAGTTCGCCGAATTGGTGCGGCACGCCCGGCCCGGAGAAAAGATCTCCCTCGGTGAGGGCGTCGTCTACTGGCAGGTTCCCAAGGGCTCCACCATGGACAGCACGATCGGCAAGACGATGGGCAAACCGCGCTACAAGTCCTCGACGACGACCCGCAACCTTCGCACGCTGTCGAAAGTCCTGCGATAGAACCCTGTCGGCTGACGCTACTCGTCGGGCACGTTGGTCAGATAGCGCATCGCATCTGACTTGGTCAGCCCCAACGCCTTGGCCACTTCGACGTATTCTTTGGCCGCGGCCGCCATTGCGGCGTCGGTCGGATCAAAGCGGGAGATGAAAGTGCCGAAACGGCCGCGTGTTTCGACGACGGCCGCCGACTCCAGCTCACGATAGGCACGTGCGACGGTGTTTGCCGCAACGCCGAGCTGACCGGCCAGATCACGCACCGTGGGCAGCCGGCTGCCGGGCGGTAACGCGCCGCTGCGCACACCGTCGATGACCTGATTTCTGAGCTGGTCGAACAGCGGTTTGCCCGCCTTCACGTCGACCCGTAGCAAATCCCGCAGCTCCACCCACCCAGTATGTCGCAAGCACGGCTATCTTTGTGGGATGCGAGTAACGGTGCTCAGCGGCGCGGGGATCTCCGCGGAAAGCGGCGTGCCGACATTCCGGGACGACAAGAACGGATTGTGGGCCCGCTTCGATCCCTACGAGCTGTCCAGCACCCAGGGATGGCGCGACAACCCGGAGCGGGTATGGGGCTGGTACCTGTGGCGTCATTACCTGGTGGCCCAGGTCCAGCCCAACGCCGGACACCGCGCAATCGCCGCCTGGCAGGACTACGCCGAGGTCAGCGTCATCACGCAGAATGTCGACGATTTGCACGAGCGCGCCGGCAGCAGCCCGGTGCACCACCTGCACGGCAGCCTCTTCGAATTCCGTTGCGAGCGTTGCGATATGGCCTACACTGGCGCGCTGCCCGAGATGACGGAACCGACGCTGGAGGTCGAACCCCCGATCTGCCACTGCGGCGGAATGATCAGACCCGACATCGTGTGGTTCGGCGAACCACTGCCCGACGAGCCGTGGCAGCATGCGGTCGACGCGACCGAGGCCGCCGATGTGATGGTGGTGGTCGGCACCTCTGCGATCGTCTATCCCGCGGCCGGGCTGCCGGACCTGGCGCTGTCCCGCGGCATATCCGTCATCGAAATCAATCCCGAAGTCACCCCGCTGACCAGAAGCGCCACGATCAGCATCCGCGAAAGCGCGAGCCAAGCTTTGCCCGTACTGCTGCAGCGGCTGCCGGCCCTGCTGAAGTAGCCCGACCCTGCGCAAGGCGCATCGAGCCTGCGCAGAGATCGCGATCCGGTCGCCGGCTCACGCACTGAGGTCAGGCTCGGCACACGGAAAAAATTAGGGCCTGCGCGCCCGGCCGAGCGCAAGTTCCGACACCGGCAGCGGCGCCCAGAACGGCAACGTCAGCTCACGCCGTGAACTGTCGACCTCGAACCCGGCCTCGACGATGAAACGCTCGGTATGACGGTGGGTGTGGCAGTTACCGAACAGCCGCGGCCAAAGCGTCGCGTCGGCCAAGCGCTGAAATCGACCGCGGGCGCCGGCGCTCGCCACATGCTCGAGGTATCGCAGTTGGCCGCCGGGGCGCAGGGCCGAATGCAAACGCCGCAGCACGGCGGCGGGATCGCGCACCGAACACAACACCAGCGAGCACACCACGGCGTCGAACGGCTCGCCATCGCTGATGCCCTCCGCGGTGCCCTCGGTGACGACGACCGGAACCGGGACCACCTCGGCCGCCGCGCGGGCCAGGGCGGCCAACCGCGGCTCCGGCTCCACCGCGATCACTTGTTCGACCGCACGCGGGTAGTTGGGGAAGTTGGTCCCGATGCCAGCGCCAACCTCCAGTACCCGGCCCGAGAGCCCTGCCAGGTTTTCGCGGCGAAGCGCCCGCACCGCCTCCGTCTCGTGGGTAGCCACCACGGGCCAGATACGGGCGAAGAACGGATGGTCAATGGTCGACCCCGCCGGCTGCGTCATGTCCGCGACTCCTCCGATCGCCGCCATGCGGTCACCCACGCGGCCAACTTGCCGGGAGTCGCGTCGGCTCCGCGATAATCGATCACTAACTGCCCGCAGAAGACCGAGCACAACACCCGGTCGGCGAACGCCTCGGCATCGCCAAAAGGCAAGTGCGGCTTGGCGATCAGCATCGCCGCCACCCCATGCGCGGCGCTCCAGAATTCGAGGGCGACGGTGGTGGGGTCGTCGGGCAGATAGATGCCGTCATCCATCAGCGTCTGCACCGTCGCACGCAGGTGCGTGAACGCCGAGATGTCCAGCGTCTCGTCGACGTTGCTTCCGGACCGCCACTCGCCCATCATGGCGATGCGGTACAGCTCCGGGGTTTGGGTGGCGAACCGGACATATGCCAGCCCCTGGGCACGCAACACGTCGACGGGAGAGGACCGCTCGGCGGCTATCCGCTGCATTTCCAGGCCGAGTTTCCCGAAATATCGCGCGCACACCGCGTCCATCAGCGCGTCCTTGTCCGCGAAATGCAGGTAGATGGATGGCGGGGTGACGCCGACGCGTTGCGCCACGGATCGGATCGACACCGACCGGGCATGCCCGGTTTCCAGCAGCAGGTCGGTGGCCGCATCCAAGATCTCCTCGCGGAGCCGATCACCGAACCCGCGAGGGGCCCTGGTCCGACCGCGAGGAAGATTGTCGATCGGCGCGCTAACCAATCTTGGTCACCGGCTCCCTGATCGGGCGCCCATTATGCTGCGCGTCGGCAATTTGCGCGGCGGCTTCCACCGGCTCGACGGAACCGGCCGCCGCGGCCGGCCCCTCGTCGATGCCGAACCGCTCGTGCAGCCACACCAAAGGCCTTGGGGCCCACCAGTTCCAGCGACCCATCACATGCATGAACGCCGGTACCAGAACCATCCGCACCAGGGTAGCGTCCGCGAACACGGCAAGCGTCAGCCCGAGGCCGAACATCCGCATGAACGACACGTGAGCGGCGATCAGCGCGGCGAACGACATCGACATCACCAATGCCGCGGCGGTGATCACGCGGCCGGTGCGGGCGACGCCGTGTGCCACTGCCTCGTCGTTGGCGGCGTGCGCCGCCTTTGCGGTGGGGTTAGCCGGCCGGTACTCCAGCCAGTATTCGCGGATCCGCGAGATCAAGAACACTTCGTAGTCCATGGAGAGCCCAAACGCGATGCAGAACAACAGGACTGGCATGTTCGCCACCAGCGTGCCGCTGGGGGTGGTGCCGAGCGCGCCGAGGTGGCCCTCCTGGAAGATCCACACCAGGGCTCCAAAGGCCGCGGTCAGCGACAGCACATTGCACACCAGGGCCTTGGCCGGCAGCACGACGCTGCCGGTGAGCAGGAAGAGCAGCACGAAGGTGACCGCGGCCATCAGCCCCAATACCAGCGGGAGCCGATCCGTCACCGCATCGACGCTGTCGCGATTGATCTGCGCGACACCGGCCATCTCGACGGACCGGCCCGCGGGCCCGGCCACCTCATGCAGCCGCTTGAGCTGTGCGTCGGAGGAATGGGAGAACAGCGGCGCCGTGCTGTTGATGGTCAGGAATGCGCTTCCGTCGGCCAAGCCGGTCGCGCCGGTCGGCGGTCCCGCCGGGTTTCCGTGAACAAACGTGCCACCGGGAGCCGATACCGCCGAAACGTCGGGGACACGCGAAAGATCGGCGGCATACCGGTCGAGATCCGCCCGGTCCAGGTTTCGGGCATCGGGAACGACGATCGGCACCGCGGTGGCGGAATCGTGGGCGAAACCGCTGCGCAGGCGGTCGCCCACCTGGTGCGACGACGCCGACCGGGGCAGCACCCGGTCGTCGGGGAAACCCCACTTCACCGAGAAGAAGGGAACCCCGAGTAGCAGCAGCAGCGCCATCACCGCCAGCCCGATCGGCGCCCAGCGACGCATCACGAACTTGCTCGACCGGTACCAGAACAGCTCCTCCACCGGCTTGTGGACGGGATCCGGGCGGCGCAGCACCCGCCGCGCCAGCCGTCGCACGTCGAGCGAGTCCAGCCGATCCCCCAGCAGCACGATGGCGGCCGGGGTGATCACGATCGACGCGATCGCGACGAAGGCCACGGTGGCCACTCCGGCGTAGGCGAACGACTTCAGGAAGTACATCGGGAACGCCACCGTCGCCGACATCGACAAGGCGACCGTGACCGCGGAAAACAGCACGGTGCGACCGGAGGTGGCCATGGTCCGGATCAGTGCCGTCTCCCGATCGGCGCCCTCGGCCAATTCGTCGCGATAGCGGCTGACGATCAGCAGCGTGTAGTCGATGGCCAACGCCAGGCCCAGGGCGGTGCTCAGGTTGAGCGCGAAGATCGACACCTCGGTGGTGAACGTGATGAGGCGCAGCACCGTCATCGAACCGACGACCGCAAGGGCCCCGAGCGCGATCGGGAGGCCCGCGGCCAGCAGCCCGCCGAATACCCAGATCAACACGAGGAAGCTCAGCGGGATGGCGATCAGCTCCATGACGACGAGGTCGTCTTGGTTTTGCTTGTTGATCTGGGCGTATTGCATGGCCGGGCCGCCGGCGCCGACGGTGACGCCGTCACGGTCGTGGACGAATTGGTCGGCGAGGGTTTGCGCGTTTTTCTGGGCGTAGTTCTCGCCGCCCTTGAGGTTGACGACGACCAATCCGGACTTGCCGTCGGTGCTGATCAGCTCGGCGGCCGCCGGCGGTGGCGCGGTCCAGGGCGAAGAGACGTTGTAGACCAACGGTGAGTGTTGCAGCTGGTCGACGAGTTCGGTTCCCACCTTGCGGGCCTGTTCGCTGTTGGCGCCCGCGGGCGCCGTCACCAGGACCAGCAGCTGTTGACCGCTCTGCCCGAACTTGTCCGCCAGGACACCGATGGCGTGGGCCGACTCTGAGTTGGGGTCCTGGAACCCCCCGGGTGACAAGCTTTTCGCGACGGGAATGCCGAAGACGGCCGCGGCGATGAACACCAGGACCGCGGCGGCGATGATTCGTCTTGGCGCTGCAATGGCCAGTCGAGCGGTCGCCTGCAACATCAAGGGTCCTCCCGCCGTCCGTGCCGGCCACATGGGCCGGCATGTAACTTATCGGTGGTAAGTTACATGTGTCAAACAACACTAACTAAAGGCACGCGCGACCACCTTGGCCGGTTCAATCCGACCCGTATCCCGCTCGAAACCAACTCGCGAGCGGCTTCGAACCGACTGAGAAGCGGCGCCCGCGCGCACCGAAAGCCGTCGTCACGACGGGATTGACGGCCGCTACCGGTCGGAAACCTACCGGCCGGTAAATTGCCATCATTTTCCGAATCGTGACTCAAAGATTCCTTAATGGCGGCCCATAGGCTCCTTGTCATGTGGATCGACGACTCGAGTGCCGACCTCATCAAGGCTGACTTTGACGCCCTCTACCACGGCGACATGCTGGTGGAAGGGGAGACCTCGGAGCAGCTCGAAGACTGGCACCCGCTCCCTACGGCAAGCTGAGCCGGCCATGAGTGTGCTCGCTCGGCTGTTGATGGCCGAACCTGCGATTACCCGCTGGTTCCGCCGGTAGCTTCGTTCTCGTTTCCTGGTGTCAGCCCCCCGCGAATGCGGGGGGCTTTCGCTGTCCGCCCGCTCGCCCTCAGCGCGGGGCCATGCGGATGGCGCCGTCCAAGCGGATGACCTCGCCGTTGAGCATTGGGTTCTCGATGATGTGCACCGCGAGCGCCCCGTACTCGTCCGGGTTGCCGAGCCGCGAGGGGTGCGGCACCTGCTTGCCCAGCGACTCCCGGGCCGGTTCCGGCAGCCCTGCTAACAGCGGGGTGTCGAACAGCCCGGGCGCAATCGTCACCACTCGAATGGCCTTGCTGGCGAGGTCTCGGGCGATGGGCAACGTCATGCCGACCACGCCGCCCTTGGACGCCGAGTAGGCGGCCTGGCCGATCTGGCCGTCGAATGCCGCGACCGACGCGGTGTTGACGATGACGCCGCGCTCCTCCCCGATGGGCTCGGTCTTGGCGATTCGCTCGGCGGCGAGCCGCAGCACGTTGAAGGTTCCGACCAGATTGATGTCCACGATCTTGCGGAAAGCGTCCAGCGGGAAGACGCCGTCCTTGCTGAGCACCCGGATGGCGTTGCCCGTGCCGGCGCAATTCACGACGATACGCAGCGGGCCCATCGCCTCCGCGACGTCGAGGGCCCTGGCGACGGCGGCCTCGTCGGTGACGTCGGCCTGCGCGAAACGCGCTCGGTCGCCCAGCTCACGAACCGTGTCTTCGCCCCGCAGGTCCAGCACCACCACCTGCGCCCCGGCATCGAGCAACCGCTTGGCGGTGGCCAGGCCGAGGCCCGACGCTCCGCCGGTGATGACGGCTGCGGCGTCCTTGATCTCCACGTGTGTCCCTCCCTGTCGTCCAGCCAACCAGTTGGTTGGGAATCATATCCATTCCTGCAAGACCGCTTCCGCGTCGATCGCCGCTTCGGCCGGGCGCGGTGTCCCCGGCGCGGTGCGGGAGAACCGCGGCGCCGGCAGCGGCTGCAGGCCGCCGTTCACCTCGTAGAACGTGTCGCGTTCGGTGATGTGCGGCTCCGACCGCACCTCGCCGAACGTCAGGACCGGCGTCACGCAGGCGTCGGAGTCGGCGAACACCTTGGCCCAGTGGTCGCGATCACGGCTGGCGAACTTCTCCGTAAGAAGCGCCCGCAGCTCGGGCCAGCGCGCGGCGTCGTTCTGCGGCGGCAAGTCGGCGCCGTCCAGGCCCAGCCCGGCGATCATCGCCGCGAAGAACTGCGGTTCGATGGCCCCGACCGCGACGTAGCGGCCGTCGGCGCACTCGTAGGTGTCGTAGTAGGGCGCACCGCCGTCGAGCAGGTTGGTGCCACGCACGTCGGTCCACATGCCGGAGGCGCGCATCTGCCACATCATCTGGACCAGGACGCTGGAACCGTCGACCATCGCGGCGTCGATCACCTGCCCTTTGCCGGAGCCCTGTCGCTCCCAGAGGGCGGCCAGTACTCCGACCAATAAGAACATCGAGCCGCCCCCGAAGTCACCAACCAGGTTCAGCGGTGGCACCGGCCGCTCGTTCACCCGGCCGATGGCGTGCAGGATGCCGTTCAACGAGATGTAGTTGATGTCGTGGCCCGCTTGCTGGCTGCGCGGGCCGGTTTGGCCCCAACCGGTCATCCGGGCGTAAATGAGCCGTTCGTTGACCCTGGCGCAGTCCTCGGGGCCCAGGCCGAGCCGCTCGGTGACGCCGGGGCGGTAGCCCTCGATCAACACGTCGGCTTTGGCGACGAGCTTGAGCACCAGTTCGCGGCCCTCATCCGACTTGAGGTCGGCCGTCACGATGCGACGATTGCGCAGCATCGCATCCTTGGCTGTGCCGCCCGAGCCACCGGGTCCCCCGGATTCTTTCGGCGGCCGATCGATCCGGATCACATCGGCACCGAGATCACCGAGGATCATCGCCGCATGCGGGCCCGGCCCGATGCCGGCCAGCTCGATGACACGCAACCCGCTCAACGGTCCCGCCATGGTGTAGCCCTTCATCTGCTTTTGGTCCGCTCCCGCCGTCGTTCGCATCTTCGCAGTCGCGCTCAACCGACGCGCACCCCGGTCGCTTACCCCTCGCTAGGGTGGGCCGCAGGCGACGAAGGGATGGGCGATGGCGCGCTGCCTGGTGACCGGTGCAACCGGCTACATCGGTTGCCGGTTGGTGCCGCGGCTGCTGGACGAGGGCCACACGGTGCGCGCCATGGCCCGCACTCCGGGCAAGTTGGACGACGTGCCTTGGCGTGAGCGGGCCGAGGTCGCGCGCGGTGACCTCGGCGATCTCGACTCGCTGATCGCGGCGTTCGACGGCGTCGACGTCGTCTACTACCTGGTCCATTCGATGGGCGCCGCCAAGGACTTCGGCTCCGAGGAGGCCCGCGCCGTACGCAACGTGGTCACGGCCGCTCGCCGCGCCGGGGTGCGACGAATCGTGTATCTGGGCGGCCTGCATCCGGAGGGCAGCCGCCTTTCCAAGCACCTCGAGTCCCGCGTCGCCGTCGGCGAGGCGCTCATCGACTCCGGCATCGAGACAATGGTGTTGCAGGCTGGCGTGGTGGTGGGGTCCGGCTCCGCTTCGTTCGAGCTGATCCGCCACCTCACGGACCGGTTGCCGGTGATGACGACGCCGAAGTGGGTGCACAACAGGATCCAGCCGATCGCCGTGCGAGACGCGCTCTATTACCTGGTCGCCGCGGCGACCGCACCGCTATCGACGAAGGACAAGGTCCGAACGTGGGATATCGGCGGGCCCGACGTCCTCGAGTACGGCGACATGATGCGGGTGTACGCGGAGGTCGCCGGGCTGGGCCGGCGCTACCTGATCGTGTTGCCGTTTCTTACCCCCACCGTCGCCAGCCTCTGGATCGGGACCGTCACGCCAATCCCGCCCGGCCTTGCGCGGCCGCTGATCGAGTCGCTGGAATGCGATGCGGTCATGCGCAACGCCGACATCGACTCTGTTATCGAGCCACCCCCCGGCGGACTCACCGGCTACCGGCACGCCGTGGAACTGGCGCTCGACCGTTCAACACGCGGACTTGCCGACGCGACCTGGGATTCGCTGCGGTCCGATCCCGCCGAACCGCTGCCCTGCGACCCGGCCTGGGCGGGCGAGACCGTCTACGCCGACGTCCGCACGGCCGACACGAACGCCGAAGCCGGCGACGTATGGCGGGCGGTCGAGAATGAGCTGGCTCGGCGCCGTCCGCTCGGGCACTGGAGAGTGCTGGAGCGCGCGCCCGACAGGCTCCGGCTGCGAGATGGCACCCGCTGGGTGGGGCAGGGCTGGCTCGACATCACCGTCACGCCGCGACGCGACGGGGGGAGCCGTTACCTGCAGTGCGCCATTTTCGTGCCCAGCGGCCTGCTGGGGCGGCTGTACTGGATCGGGCTCCGGCCGGTGCGGACGGGCGCGCTGCGCTCCCTGGCGCGCGACGCCGCGCGACCGGTCAAACCCCGAACATCGGGGGCAGTGCGAGCACCATGATCAGCCCCCACACCAAGTGGGTGAGCATGGGCGCCAGCACCCCGCCGGTGGCACGGCGTTCCAGAGCGCACACCGCGCCCAGGATGATCGCGGCGAACCCGAGCATTGGGTTGCCGCTGGCCAAGGTCACGCAGGTGTACAAGACGGTCGAGATGAGCATGGGGTGATAGCGCCCCAACGCGGTGTACAGCGCACCCCGGAAGAACACTTCCTCGGCAATCCCGTTGACGAGCGTGATCGCGACTATCACCGGATACCAGCCGTGGTGGGCGAACAGCAGGACCCGGGTGATCAGGGCCGCCACGGGCGGGATCTCACGCGCGATCAGGCCACCCACCATGAAGACACCGCCGAGCATCAGCCCGACCGTCACCCCGGTAATGACCGGCCGCTGGTTGCGGCCACGCCAGCAGATGCCCCCCAGATGCAGCGGGCCCGAGACGAACCCGCCAACGACCCATACCCCCGCCAGCACGAGGGTCAGGTAGTAAAAGCTCGACTCGCCCGGGTGGCGCCGCAGCGAGAACCCGAGCACCGCGGCGCCGATCACCAGCGTGATCGCGACGACGATGCGTCGACGGCGCACCACACCGGGCGGTTCATTATGCGGCACAGCGACATTGGTGATCGCGCGACGCAGTTCGGAGGAGACGCTGGCGCGGTGGGGAGCGGTCGACTGGCTCATGCCGGACGTGCCTTCGCAGTAAAGGTGAAGAGGAGGATGTCGAGGCCGGTTCGCAGGGCACCGGCGAGCGGGCCAGGCACGCTGTTGATCAGCCTCAGCGTGGGTCGTGCGACGGGCGGGGTGATCGCTCGGGCGAGCCGACGGATGCGCAGGGCGTCTCCGCCCGCCCATGCGGGATCGCTGTCGGCCAGGTGATGCGGATCGACCAAGGCGTTGACCGGATTGGGTCGACAGTTCGATCCGTCCGCCAGCGCCAGAGCGATGGCGTGCTCGACGTCGAGGAGCCCGCCGGGCGGATCGGGGACGTGTTCTCGCAGGCCACTGACGGATGCCACCATCGGGTGATCCAGCGACTCGACGAGGTCTCCGGCCAGGCCCTGCGGCACCGGCAGTGCCACACCGGTGATGAGCGATGCCAGCGCGGTGTCGACTCTGCCGACGGGCAGCGCGGCGTGCCACCTGCCCGAGACACGGGCGTAGGTCTTGAGCAGCTCCCGGTAGGACGTGGTGGTCGGGCCGGATATGTCGTAGGCGCCCGCCGGTACGAGGTCGGGGTCTGCGGAGGCGACGAGATAGTGCAGCACATCGCGAATGGAGATCGGGTCGATCGGGTTGTCCATCCAGTTAGGTATCGGCATGAGGGGAAACCGGTCCCCGACGTAGCGCATCATCTCGAACGACGTCGAGCCGGCGCCGATGATCATCGCCGCACCCAGCCACACCAGTTCCGGGCCGTCCTCGACCGACAGGGCCTCGGCGACCTCGGCGCGGCTGGTCAGGTGCTCGGACAGCGCCTCGTCGGCGGGCACGAAGCCGCCCAGGTAGACGATCCGCCGCACGCCGGCGTCCCTCGCCGCGACTGCGAGGTTCGTGGCCGCGGCCTTGTCGGCGTCACGGAAGCCCGGCTGCCCGATGCCGTGCACCAGGTAATACACCACGTCGATGGGATCCGCCGCGTCCGTCAAACCGGCGAAGACCGCCTGGACCGACACCGGATCGGAGGCGTCGAGGGTGACGGGTGTGACGTCGTCAAACCAACCTAATCGCTTGAGCCGCTCTTGATTTCGGGTGGCAGTCAAGACATGATGGCCCCCCGCCAGCAGCGCAGCGACCAGGCGCGAGCCGACATATCCGGAGGCGCCGGTGACCAAAATCCGCATACCCCCGACCTTAGCCACGCAATTGAACCGATGCCGCGGCGGCAACGTCACCCGGGTATGGAGCAAATCATGGCGGGCAAGAAACAACGCGTAATCACCAAGACTGCGACAGGTAATCCGTCCGTCGCCGGGGTAACGGTCAAGTTCCCGCCGAACCGGTACACGCAGGACGAAACCATCGGGGCCCTGACCGACTTTGCGGGTCAGGAATTTCGCCGGTTTGCGCTCTCCAGCGGGGTCGAGTTCCGAAACGTCGCGCTACCGCTGTCGGGATACGGCACGTTGAGCGACTTCACCGAGGCGAATAACGCCTACCTCGAAATCGCGCTTGACCTGTCCGAACAGGCGCTGCTGGCAGCGCTTGACCAGGCAGGGGTGAAGCCGTCTGAGGTCGACGTCGTGTTTTCGACGACGGTCACCGGGCTTGCCGTACCGTCGCTGGAGGCCCGGCTGGCATCGCGGGTCGGGATGCGGCAAGACGTCAAGCGCGTCCCGCTGTTCGGCCTCGGATGCGTGGCGGGGGCGGCCGGGCTGGCGCGCGTCTATGACTACCTGCGGGCGTACCCCGATCACGTCGCGGTGTTGCTGGCGGTCGAACTGTGTTCGCTGACCGTTCAGCGTGAGGACAAGTCGATCCCGAACCTGGTGGCGTCCAGTCTATTTGGTGACGCAGCCGGCGTGGTGGTGGCGACCGGAGCCGCCCGTACGGCGGTCGGCCCGAAGGTGCTGGCCACCCGCAGCCGGACCTACCCGGACACCGAAGATGTGCTGGGCTGGAACATCGGCAGCAACGGATTTCAGATCGTCCTGTCCGTCGAAATTTCGACCATCGTCGAAAAGTTTCTGGGCGACGACATCCGCAATTTCCTTGCCGACCATGGACTGACCACGACTGATGTCTCGAGCTGGTTGTTGCACGCCGCCGGCCCGAAGGTGATCGACGCGGTGGAAAACGTGTTGGAGCTGCCGCCCGATGCCTTCGCCCACACCAGAAAGTCGTTGCGCGACAACGGAAACCTGTCTTCGGTTTCGGTGCTTGATATACTTCACGCCACCATGGCCGACCCACCGTCGCCGGGTTCGATCGGATTGATGATCGCGATGGGACCGGGCTTTTCCGCCGAACTCGTCCTACTGAGCTGGTAGGGCCCGATACCGCTATGTATTACCTACTTGTCCTCGCGGTAGCCGTCGAACGGCTGGCCGAGCTCGTGGTGTCCAAGCGCAACGCCGAATGGTCTTTCGCCAGAG
>NZ_JAFBAT010000285.1 GCF_019247615.1 Mycobacterium sp.
GAGGCCCGCCTCGAGCCGGCGCACCTCATCGGTACCGGTGACGGTGAACTCAACGCCGGTGGCACGCCGCTGACCCAGCACGCGGCCGGGCGTGAGTTGATAGGCGAGCCGGATCCGCGGGCGTGATGTCGGCGCAGCAGCGTCGCCGAGTTTGCTCAGGATTTCCAGCTTGCTTCGGGTAAGCGCATCGGAGACTTCGCGGAGATCGCTTGCCACCCGCTGGTGATCGGCGACGTCGAGGACGACCTCGGATGCGCCCGTGAGCCCGATCAGTTCGGGCAACGTGAAGGCGGAATGGGCGGGGCCACGCCGGGCGGCGATCACCACTTCGCGCACCGCCGAACCGCGCAGTGCGTCCAGTGCGTGGTCGGCGATGTCGGTCGACGCCAGCTCGCCGGGGTCGGCCGTGAGCACCCGCGCCACGTCCAGGGCGACATTGCCGTTGCCGATGATCACCACACGCTCGTGACTGAGATCCACTGGCAGATCAGTGAACTCGGGGTGGCCGTTGATCCATGCGACCAACTCGGTCGCGGTTCCCGTCCCCGGCAGACTCATGCCGTCGATTTCCAGACGCCGATCATCGGGCGCGCCGACCGCATACAGCACCGCGTGATGGTGGGCCAACAGATCCGCGTGGCTCAGATGCCTGCCGATCTCGACGTTGAGATAAAACCCGAAGCGGCGATGCTCGGACACCCGATCGAAGAGCCGCGTGACCCTCCTGGTGTTCTGGTGGTCCGGCGCGACGCCGGCGCGAACCAACCCGTAGGGCATGGGCAGCTTCTCGAAGACGTTGACCCGCACCCCTTGTTGGATGAGCAATTCGTCGGCCGCATACATCGCGGCGGGCCCCGACCCGACAATGGCCACCGTCAAGGGCCGACGGCGGGCGCGCACCTCCGTGGCCGGTATCACCGGCGCCAGCTTCGAGGTCGGTGGCAGCTTCACGCCCGCGGCCCGCTCCGGATAGAAGGAGGCGTTGATCTCGACAAAAGGCAGCTGCTTGGGCTCCAGCCGGGTGTCGGGCGCAATCGCGCCGACCGGGCAGGCGGTCACACAGGCACCGCAGTCAACACAGGCCACCGGATCGATGTAAAGCATCTCGGATGTGGCGAACCCCGGCTCGTCCGGCGTCGGGTGGATGCAATTGACCGGACAGGCGAAAACACAGGACCCGTCATTGCAGCACGACTGGGTGATGACGTGCGGCATGAAACCCGTGCCGTCCTATGCGGCCGGCGCCGTGGCCAGGTGCTGCCGTTGCGGCTCGCTGCGGTAACGCGACGGTTTCCCGTTGATCTTGCAGAGCCGCCACATCAGCCGCGCGGAGCGGGTTTCCATCAGGCCGGTGTCGTGGGCCAGCATCCGGACGTCAGCGAACATGTCGCTCAGCCACTTTCGTGACTCCGGCGACCGGAAGAAGAGTTCCTTCTTGACCTCCCTAGGGATCTCGAACTCATCCCAGAATGCCTTGGGCGGCACCGTGATCGCCTGGCACAGAATGCGCATGGTCAGCGGGTAGTACAGCGAAATCCAGAACCGCTGGCGTTTGGTCAGCTGCGGCAACCGCTTTCGCAGGAACTCGTGGGCGAACGAAATGTGCCGGGCTTCCTCGGCGACATGAATGGCCATCACCCGCTCCATGATGGGGTGCAACGACTTCCCTTCACGGAGAACGTTTTTCTGCGTGTGGTCGATGGGCTCCTCCCCGGCGAGCACCCCGATGAAAAACGCCACCGGCAACGGGCCGGCCACCAGCGGAATGAACGGAGAGATCCAGCGCAACATCCGCGGCATGCCTGGGACGTCGGCGCCGACGCGGTTGACCATCTCCTGAAACATCATGGTGTGGTTGCACTCTTCGACCGATTCGTGCAGGCAGTACCGGTATTCCGGCGATCCATTGGGCACCCAGAAGGTGTAGTTCATGAGCCCGCGGATCAGAATCGATTCGAAGTGCAGCCCTACCTTGGCCACGTTGGCCTGGCGCCACATCCCGATCTTGATCTTGCGCTCCTCAGGCTGGGCCTGATACCAGGGATGGCGGCCCAGCGGGTCGGTCAACGGCAAGATCCACCGCGGATCGTTCTCGGTGACTGCGAATTCCGGTGTGTCCCAATCGATGTCGGTGTACGGATTGAAGTTTCGCCGCACAGACCCCGCAGACAGGGTGGCGAGCATGTTCACGTACTCGGCATCGTCGCGAACCTCCATATTGCGGCGCCAACGCCTGACCATCCGCGTCCTAGCCATTCGAAGCCTCCCCAACGAGGTTTACATTTGGACCTACAGTGTCCAGACAGTACCGCAGGTACCGGATATTTTCCAGAGTCCAAGATGGGGCTGTGGCCTGACCAGTGGTCATACCAAGGGTGTGACCTGGATCACGCCGGGACCCCGCTCGCAGCGGCTGGCCAGCCCGCGGCACCGCCGCCCGGGTACGCCTCATTAGGCTGAGCGATATGGCTGACCAGCTCGAGATCCCCGCTGACATCAAACCCCGCGACGGCCGCTTCGGATCCGGACCATCAAAGGTCCGGCCAGAACAACTGAAGGCGTTGACCACCACCGCCGCCCCATTGTTCGGCACATCGCACCGGCAAGCCCCGGTCAAGGATCTTGTGGGCAGGGTTCGGTCGGGACTGGTCGAGCTCTTCTCGGTGCCGGACGACTACCAGGTCATCCTCGGCAACGGCGGTGCGACGGCATTCTGGGACGCCGCGGCATTCGGGCTGATCGACAAGCGCTCACTGCACCTTTCCTTCGGCGAGTTCCGCGCCAAGTTCGCCTCCACCGTGACGAAGAACCCATTCGTCGGCGATCCCATCGTGCTCAAGGCCGAGCCGGGCAGCGCTCCCGAACCCCAGGCCGATCCGTCGGTCGATGTGATCGCCTGGGCGCACAACGAGACGTCGACCGGGGTCGCGGTGCCGGTCCGCCGACCCGCCGGGTCGGAAGGCGCCCTCGTGGTCATCGACGCGACCTCCGGTGCCGGCGGTCTACCGGTCGACATCACCGAGGCCGACGCGTATTACTTCTCTCCGCAGAAGAACTTCGCCAGCGACGGCGGACTGTGGCTGGCAATCATGAGCCCGGCCGCCCTGGCTCGGGTGGAGTCCATCGCCGCGTCTGGACGCTGGGTTCCCGACTTTTTGTCGTTGCCGATTGCGGTGGAGAACAGCCTGAAAAACCAGACCTACAACACGCCGGCGATCGGGACGCTGGCGCTGATGGCCGAGCAGCTCGACTGGCTGTTGGGCAACGGCGGACTGGAATGGGCGGTCAAGCGCACCGCTGACTCGTCGCAGCGGTTGTACTCCTGGGCGCAAGAGCGGCCCTACACCACACCATTCGTCGCCGATCCCGCGCTGCGGTCTCAGGTAGTGGGCACGATCGACCTCGTCGACGACGTCGACGCGGCTGCCGTCGCCAAGACACTGCGGGCCAACGGCATCGTCGACACCGAGCCCTATCGCAAACTCGGCCGCAACCAGCTGCGGGTGGCGATGTTCCCCGCCGTCGACCCCGAGGACGTCAGCGCCTTGACCCAGTGCATCGACTGGGTCGTCGAGCGGCTTTAACTTCGCGGTCATCGGCCCGCAACCCACCAGCGTGTCAGGGCGGGTTATCGGCGTCAGCTGCATTAAAGTGCGCACCTGACGGGTCCGTTGCCACCGGGCACGGGGCCTGCGAGGAGAAGCCATGCGGGAACTCAAAGTGGTTGCGCTCGATTACGACGGCAAATACATCGTCTGCGAGGACGAGGGAGCCGCAGAGCAATTCAAACTGGCAGCGGACGACCGGCTGCGGGCCGCCCTACGCGGCGAACCGTGGCCGCCGGAGCAACCGCAACTCGATATGACCTTGACAAACATGTTGAGTCCCAGAGAGATTCAGGCCAGGATCCGCGCCGGTGCGTCCGTGGAGCAAGTCGCCGCCGCTTCGGGTTCCGATATCGTGCGGATCCGCCGGTTCGCGCACCCGGTCTTGCTGGAACGCGCCCGCGCCGCGGAGCTGGCAACGGCTGCGCACCCGGTGCTTGCCGACGGGCCCGCGGTGCTGACGTTGCTCGAGACCGTCACCGCCGCGTTGGTGGCGCGCGGCCTCGAACCCGACCGGCTCAGCTGGGACGCCTGGCGTAACGAAGACAGCCGCTGGACGGTGCAGCTGGCCTGGAAGGCCGGCCGTTCCGACAACATCGCACATTTCACCTTCAGCCCCGGCGCCCACGGCGGAACGGTTACCGCGATCGACGACGCCGCCAGCGAATTGATCGATCCGGATTTCGAGCGCCCACTGCGGCCTATCGCACGAGTGGCCCACCTCGACTTCGACACGGGGGCCGGTCCAGCTGGTCCAGCTGGTGCGTCTGATCCGTCTGGTCCCGCCGGCAAGTCGGCTACCGAGGCGCAGGCCAAGACCGCGGCCACCGCTTCGCCCGACCAGCCGGTGCACACGCGACGCGGCAAGCCGGTCATTCCGGCGTGGGAGGATGTGCTACTCGGCGTGCGCTCGAGTGGGCACCGCTAGCCACTGCCCAATTGCAGCGCCAACAACACCAGCCAGGCACCCACCACACCCACGCCCGCACCAAGCACGAACCAGCGCAGCACCAAGGTGCTCCGCCAGCCCCACAGCGTCGGCGCCAGTCCGCCTGCCGCCACAACATTGAGGCCGACGGCCAGCAGCGGATGCACCCGGATCAGGCCCAGGGTCAGCACCACCACGGCGACTCCGATGATCGCGGCGACGAACCCCGAAACCGTCAAACCCGTTGCCCAGGGCACGGATTGGCTGCGCTCGTCGCTCATGAACCGAGCCTAGCCCGCTCGTAGAACGCCAGCGCCGCGGCCGTCGCGACGTTCAGCGAGTCTGTGCCGCGCGACATCGGAATGCACACTCTCGCATCACTGAGCCGCAGCGCGGACGCCGTCAATCCCGGGCCCTCGGCGCCGACCATCACCGCGACACGTTCGTCGCGCGCAGCGGCCATCGCCTCCGCAAGCCTGCTCGCTGCGCTGCTGGGAGTCATCGCCAGCAGCCGAAATCCGTTTTCCCGCAACACCTCAAGGTCTGCCGGCCAGCTGGTTGCGCGCGCGTACGGCACCAGCAACGCGTGCCCCATCGACACCCGGACGGCGCGACGGTAGAGGGGGTCGGCGCAGCCGCTGCCGAACACCACCGCGTCCACACCCAAACCCGCCGCGTTACGAAAGATCGACCCCAGGTTCTCGTGGTCGTTAACGCCCTCGAGCACCGCGACGGTCCGTGCACGCTGGACGACCTCCGTGACCCCGGGCTCGGGCACCCTCCTGGCGGCCGCGAGCACACCGCGATTCAAGTGGAAACCGACCACTCGTGCCATCACCTCGGCCGACGCTCGGTAGAACGGCGCTCTCGCACGGACCAAATCATGCTTGAGCTCGGCCAATCTGCGGTCGGTGCCCAGCAGCGCGTGCGGGGTGAACCTGGAGGCGAGCATGCGCTGCACGACCAGCACACCCTCCGCGATCACCAGCCCCTTGCCGGTCGGCAGGTCGGGACGGCGATCGACGCTGTTCAGGTCGCGGAAGTCGTCGAGCCGCGGATCCTCGGGATCGCTGACGTCGTGAACATCCACGCCGTCAATACACTCGCGTCCGGTCACGGGCTTTCGTCGACCAAGGCCAGCATCAGGTCGGCGGCACCGCGCAGGGTGTCACGTTGGTCGCTGTCGAGGGCCGCGAGGCGCTTGGCCAGCCATTCTTGGCGAGCCCGCCGGTTCTCCCTGACCAGTTCGGCGCCGGCCTCGGACACCGACACCAGCACCTGCCGGCCGTCCACCGGATGGGGGGTGCGCTCGACGAGGCCCATCTCAGCCAGCGAGGCGATCACCCGCGTCATGGACGGCGGGCGGACACGCTCTCGGATTGCCAGGGCGCCGGGGGTCATCGCGCCCTCGTTGACCAAGGTTGCCAACGCCGA
The DNA here is from genome assembly GCF_019247615.1 of Mycobacterium sp. Lineage (GTDB taxonomy): Bacteria > Actinomycetota > Actinomycetes > Mycobacteriales > Mycobacteriaceae > Mycobacterium. Next base: position 5,968 of record NZ_JAFBAT010000285.1, read on the forward strand.
CAGCTGGGAAAGGGACACCGGCGATGACGGGTTGCGAAACCGCAATTGGCGGGCCAGGCGCATGACCGCCAGCGATAAGTCGCTGGCCAGCCGCGCCTCGCTGTCGGGCATGGCGCGAGGTTACACGGAACGCAAGAAACTCGGGATATGAAGGCACATGAAACGGCCGACGACGGACGGCCGGGGGGCGATTCGCGTTGTGAGCGGGATATGTTAGTCGCGATGTCCGTGGAATCAGGCCAGAACCGCGAGGCCCCGCCGTTGCCGACCGGCCTTCTCCAGGTGTGGCCCGTGGTCGCGGTCGGCTTCCTTGGGTGGGCGATCGCCGCGGCCCTCGCGTTCGCCGTGCCGGCCCTGCAGAGCTGGCGCCAGCTGACGCTGGGCGGACTCGGAGTCGGGCTGATCGGCACGAGCATCTTCGTATGGCAGCTTGCCGCAGCCCGTCGCGGTGCACGCGGTGCGCAAGCCGGACTCGAAGCGTATCTCGACCGCCACTAGGTATCGATATCAACGCCCAAATATGGACCCTGGGAGGAGCGATGGTAGCCCCGCTACTGCAAGCGCAAATCGACATCGATGCACCCGCCTCGAAAGTCTGGACCTTGATTTCCGATTTTCGGCGCATGCCCCAGTGGAGCCCGCAGTGTCGATGGATGAAGCCGCTGGGCCCGCTCCGCGAGGGCACCCGCACCATCAACCTGAACCGCCGCAACCGATTGTTCTGGACGACGACGTGCACCATCGTGGAGGTCGTCCCGGAGAAGAAGCTGGCCTTCCGGGTGAATGCAAACCGCACAATCTGGACCTATGAGTTAGAACTCCACGGCGAGGGCACCCGCGTGATCGAGAGCCGTCACGCCGAAAACGGCGTCACCGCATTTTCGAACCTGTCGGTGAACGCGTTGCTCGGTGGCACGGCCAACTTCGAACGCGAATTGCTCGAGGGCATGAACACCACACTGGCGAACATCAAAGCCGCCGCCGAGCAAGGCTAGTCCGGCGATTCCGGCTGCTCCGGCTGGGCTTCCGGCGCATCCGGCTCGGCTTCGGCGTCGCGCACCGGTGGTTCGGCGCCGGAGAGCGGCGGGTCTGCCTGCGGCTCCCGGGGCGAGGTCTCCATCATGTCCAGCACGCCGTCGTCGTATGGCGCATACATCGGCGAGCCGCTGCCCGCCGGGGCCGGAGTGTCGGAATGGGCGCCGCAGCCGTACCGCTTGTCGACCACATGTCCGTCGGCGGACAGCTCGTTACCGCACACCCCGAACATCGCGCCCAGCGATCCGGCCAGCGGCAGGAAGAAACCACAATCGCGGCAGACCCGTTTGGTGGAGCGCGCCATCGCCGCGTCGGGACCATAGTCCCCGGTGTGCCATCGCTCTGCAGCCTCGGAGCGCCCCAAGGGGCTCATCACCCACCGTCGGCCCAGTCCCAATTCCGCCGCGGTCTCGTCGACAAAGGGGTCACCGCTCGCGGTGTAGCCGGGAACCAGCCGGGGGTCGTCGGCCGCCGGCGCCAGCAAGTCTCCGGGACTCAAATCCCCTGGGCGCACACGCCGCTCCCAAGGCACCCACTCGGGCGCCAGCAACGCCGTCGGACCCGGGATCAGCACGACTTCGCTGATCGTGGCGTGCGCGGCGCCGGGATAGGCGGCGACGACAGCGGCCCATTGCCACCCCTGGTAACCGGGCAGATGGGACAGGAACCGGTGGGTGGCGGCATTCGGGTCCTCGTAGCTGACGCCCAGGTAATCGCCGACGGCGTCCGGGCCGCTGAACTCCTCGACCGCGGCCCTGGCCGCCTCGACCGCACCGGTGAGCACCGCCGCCAATTCGTCGGGCCACTCGGCCACGGCCGCCGCGGCGGTTTCCTCGGTGGGTCCGGTCACGTTGCCCCCTTCCTGCACTGCGTCTACATACTAGGTTGGCGAGCCACGCGCGGTTGCCTGCCGGCATGGGAGAGAATTGATTCGTGTCTGGACGGCGGCGTAATGATCCGGGTCCTGTGGCCTCCAACCCGGGCCGCCGGACCCGCCCGAACATCAAGGGATCGGCCAATCAGCATCCGGGGATGGCCAACTACCCGGCCGACGACTCCGACTATCGCCGGGCGCGCCGGCCGCCTCCTTCCCGATCCACCATGCCGAGCGCCAACCGTTATCTCCCGCCGTTGGGGCAGCAACCAGAGTCGGACGGCGGCGCGGACACGCCGCCACGCGGCCAGGCCGCTGGCGAACGCATCACAGTCACCCGCGCCGCGGCGCAGCGAAGCCGAGAAATGGGCTCCCGGATGTACTGGATGGTGCAGCGGGCCGCCACGGCCGATGGCGCTGACAAGTCCGGCCTGACGGCGTTGACGTGGCCGGTCGTGGCGAATTTCGCGGTGGACGCCGCGATGGCCGTCGCGCTGGCGAACACGCTGTTTTTCGCGGCCGCGACCGGGGAGAGCAAGGGCCGCGTCGCGCTCTACCTTTTGATCACGATCGCGCCGTTCGCGGTGATCGCGCCGCTCATCGGTCCGGCGTTGGACCGGCTGCAGCATGGCCGTCGTGTCGCGCTCGCCACCTCGTTCGCGGTACGCACCGCACTGGCGTTAGTGCTGATCATGAACTACGACGGCGCCACGGGCAGTTACCCGTCGATGGTGCTCTATCCGTGCGCGCTGGCCATGATGGTGTTCTCGAAGTCGTTCAGCGTGCTGCGCAGCGCGGTGACCCCGCGGGTGATGCCACCGACCATCGACCTGGTGCGGGTCAACTCCCGGCTGACCGTATTCGGCCTCCTCGGCGGCACCATCGCCGGCGGCGCGATCGCCGGTGGCGTCGAATTCGTTTGCATCCACTTGATCAAGCTCCCCGGCGCGTTGTTCGTCGTCGTTGCGGTCACTGTCGCCGGCGCCATGTTGTCGATGCGGATTCCGCGCTGGGTCGAGGTCACCGAGGGTGAGGTGCCGGCCACGCTGAGCTACCGCAAGAACAGCGGCCGGCTGAGTTGGCCCGAAGAAGTCAAGAAGGTCGGTGGAACACTTCGACAACCGTTGGGGCGCAACATCATCACCTCGCTCTGGGGTAACTGCACCATCAAGGTGATGGTCGGTTTCTTGTTCTTGTACCCGGCGTTTGTCGCCAAGGCGCATCGAGCCAACGGCTGGGTCCAACTGGGGATGCTTGGCGTGATCGGCGCCGCGGCCGCGATCGGCAACTTCGCCGGCAACTTCACCAGCGCGCGGTTGCAACTGGGCAGGCCGGCCGTGCTCGTGGTGCGCTGCACGGTCGCGGTCTGCGCGGTCGCGGTCGCGGCCGCGGTCGCGGGCAATCTCGTCGTTACTGTCATCGCCACGTTGGTCACCTCGGGTTCCAGCGCGATCGCGAAGGCCTCGCTCGACGCCTCGTTGCAACACGATCTGCCCGAGGAGTCACGCGCGTCGGGGTTCGGGCGCTCCGAGTCGACACTGCAACTGGCTTGGGTACTGGGCGGAGCCCTGGGCGTCTTGGTCTACACCGAACTGTGGATCGGCTTCACCGCGGTCAGTGCGCTCCTCATCATCGGCCTGGCGCAGACGCTCGTCAGCTTCCGCGGCGACTCGTTGATCCCCGGCCTCGGCGGTAATCGCCCGGTAATGGTCGAGCAGGAGGGGACGCGGCGAGGCACGGGCTGGCGGGCGGCGGTGTCGAAGTGAAACGCCCTGTGGCCGTGGCTCTTTCGCTGTCGGCTATTCTGCTTTCCGTAGGCGCCGGCGTCGGAACCTGGCTGCTCGTGCGCCGGCCCGGTCCGCAGCAACCGGAGATCAGCGCCTATTCGCATGGGCACTTGACCCGCGTCGGGCCTTACCTGTACTGCAACGTGCGCGATCTCAACAACTGCCAGACGCCGCAGAACCAGGGGGAGCTGCCGTTCAACGAGCACTATCCGGTGCAGCTTTCGGTTCCCGAGGCCATATCGCGCGCGCCCTGGAGGCTGCTTCAGGTGTACGAAGACCCGGCCAACACCACTAGCACGATGTTTCGGCCGGACGCCCGGCTCGCGGTCACCATTCCATCGGTCGACCCGCAGCGCGGCAGGCTTACGGGCATCGTGGTGCAGCTGCTGACGCTGGTGGTCGATCCCGCCAGCGAGCTCCGCGCGGTGCCGCACGCGGAATGGTCCGTCCGGCTGACTTGAT
>NZ_JAFBAT010000286.1 GCF_019247615.1 Mycobacterium sp.
CGACCCCATTTCGCGCACCTACTACCAGCACAAACGCGAACAAGGCAAACGACCGATCCCGCCCACAATCTGCCTGGCCAGACGACGCACCAACGTCCTCTACGCCCTCATCCGCGACAACCGCACCTGGCAACCCGGCTCACCCCAAATCACCGAGACGGCGGCTTGACTTCTTCATTGAGAGTCCTTTCTGACGGCGATGGTCGCGGACGAAGGCATGCCAGTGCGATCAGGGAAACGGTTCGCCGGTGCGGATCATGACCGCATCGGCGGCATCGGTCGGAACGGGCTGGTGCATGACCTCGACCGCCATGGCGACCATGATCAGCGAATAAATCATGTGCAGCAGGTTGAGCGTGTCCTCGGGCAGGTTGTCGAGCGCGAACTTGTCGCAGTAGTCGATGGCCTCTTCAAGCCGCGGGAAAAATGCGTCGTAGAACGCGTGCATTTCGGGCATGGTGCTGGCCATCCGCGCGTTCCAGCGTTCGGTCTCGGTCGCCAGGCACCAGATTTGGGCATAGCGCTCCAGCTCGGCGAATGCACTGGGCAGCAAGGCGTCCGGCATGATCAGACCCCCGCCGGCGTCGAAGCTTTTTCGCGTTGGTATGCCTCTACCCAGTCGACGATGACCTTGTGCAGGTGGCGCACCAGGATCTCCTGATCGTTGAGCGGGAACTCGTCGACGATGCCGTACTCCAGTGCGGCCTGCGTTCCGCCGAGCATGCCGGCGTCCTGCAGCGCGAACTCCTTCAGCACCACGGCGGCGACTTCGTGTTCGACGCGTTCCCGGGCGGTGCGCGCCGGGTGGAAGTAGGTGTAGGCCTCGAACCGGTGGGTGTTGTACGAAGTCGGCCAGTACCGGTACAGGAGATACCAGCCGCCGTAGATCAATATCTCGGTGTTTGGAAAGATCTGGAAATTGCTGATTCCCCAGGGCTCAATGCCCCCGGGATTGAGGCCGGCCGGGAGCTCTCCGATATCCGGGGTGCGCCACGGGCCGACGAGGCCGCTCTTGGTGGCCCGCTCGATGGGGTACATGTACTCCGGCGGCAGCAGCCAACGGCGCCGTCCTGCGGTCGACACGAGCCGGTGGGGGCCATCGAGTTGGAAATGCCCGCAGGTGAATCCGGCGTTGGGATCGCGCACCTCCGCCGGCACCTGCTGTGGGTGCAGCGACGGCACATGGTAGTACTCCTGGAACGCGTCGGCGAAGATTTTCCAGTTGCTGTTGTTGTGCGCCACCCACTCGTAGCGCTCGGTCAACTTGCCAAACGGGTAGTCATCGAGGCCGGTGATCATCGGACCCAAGAACTCGCGCAGGCTTTGACGCGGTTCGGCATCAAAGTTGATGAATATGAAGCCATTCCACACATCGCAATACACCGGCCGCAATCCGTAGTCCGCGGCGTCGAGGTCGAAGAACTCTTCCGGCTGCTGCACGAATGTCAGCGCACCGTCGAGGCCGTAGCGCCACCCGTGGTACTTGCAGGTGAACTGACGGCAGGTCCCGCGTGTCGCTTCACCGGGAAAGTCGTTCCATACCAGCTTGTTTCCCCGGTGACGGCAGACGTTGTAGAAGGCGCGAATGCGATCGTCGCGGCCCCTGACCAGGATCACCGACGTGCGGGCCACCTCGATTTCCTTGGTGACATAGCTGCCTACGCGCGGCAACTCCTCGACGCGGGCGACGTTCAGCCACGCCCGTTTGAACACGGCCTCGCGTTCCAGTTCGAAGAACTCCGGCGATGTCGAGTCTCGAAACGAGATGGGGCCGGTCCCCAGCTCGGGATAGTGCTCCGTCCAGGAGCCCTCCGAGGGCCTTCCGGACCGCGTCATCGTGAACCTCCCTGTGTCACCATCGCTTTTGAGACCAACCTCGTCACATCACCGCTCCGCCGTTGACGCCCAGCACCTGACCGGTAATGAAGCCCGCCTCGTCCGAACACAGAAAACCGACCGCCGCGGCGATGTCGGCTCCGGTGCCCAGACGGCCCATCGGGATATTCCTGGCGATCTCCTCGCTGGACTTCACGAATCCTGCCTCCTGCGCCTGGAGCTGCATCGGCGTTTCGATTCCGGAGGGCGGGATGTTGTTGACGGTGATCCCGTCCGCGGCGTACTCGCGGGCCAGCGATTTGGTAAGGGTGATGACCGCGCCCTTGGACGCCGCATAGTGGGCGGCGAACGGCGATCCACGCTGGGCACTCGACGACGAAATCATCACGATCCGGCCCCATTTCGCGGCGACCATGTCTGGAATAGCGACTTGGCAGCAGTGAAAGGTGCCCGTCAGATTGACGTCGATGATCTTGGCCCACGACTCGGCGGTGATCTCGGTAAACGGGGAGTGCCCGAACATGCCCGCACTCGTCACCAGGATCGAGACCGGGCCCAGCTCACTGCGCACCTTGGCGAACGCCTGCTCGACGGCGCCCCGGTCCGTGACGTCGGCGCCGACTCCGATGGCCGTCACCCCCGCCGCGAGCAGGTCTTCGGTAACGCGTTGCGCGGCTTGCTCGTTGACGTCGAGAACCGCGACATGGTGGCCGCGCCGGCCCAGTTCGTGGCACGTCGACTCACCCATGCCCGAGGCGCCCCCGGTCACAACGCAGACCCTGTTCACTCGTACACCACCCGCACCGTGGGGCTAGTCGGCAGTGCCTGACAGGTCAGCACCCAGCCCTCCTCCACCTCGTCATCTTCGAGTGCGTCGTTGTTGATCATCCGGGCGCTGCCCTCGGTCAAGCGGGCCATACACGTTCCGCAGTTGCCGACTTCGCACGACGACGGGGGGCTCAGACCCGCCATGCGGGCCGTCTGCAGCAACGTGTCGCCAGGACTGTAGGTCACGGTGATGGTGCACCGGTCGAGCTCGATGGTCACCTCTGCTATGGCGACGTCGGCATCGGCCGGCTGCACCGTAGCGCGGGAGCCTTGCATCGTTGTCACAATATCAACTACTTGCGATTAATCTCAAGTACTAGAGACTAGAGACATGAATCAGCTCTCGATGTTGTCTTTGAACAACTCGTGGCCGGTGCCCTTTTCGACCACCCTCGCGAGCAGTTCACGCAGGGTTTCCTGCTCCTCGCCGCTGAGTACACCGAAGACCTCCTCGTGCGCGGTCAGGGCGTCACCCAGTACCCTCGCCACGACGTCGCGTCCTTCGTCGGTGAGATAGGCCTGCAGAATGCGCTTATGTTGGGGGTCCTGCTTGCGTTCAACCAGGCCGCGGCGCTCGAGCGCGGTGAGAGCCAGTTGAACACCCTGCGGGCTGATCAGCAGACGGCGGGCGAGTTCAGCGCCCGATAGTCCGGGTTCGTTGGAGAGCTGACGCAGCACACCGATCTGGGCCGTGCTGACGCCGTGGTTGCTGATCGCGTCGTTCACGCTGGTCAGCGAGAAGTAGAACGCCTGCTTGAGCAACCACAGGAGGTTTTCGGTGAGTTCCATGCCGGTCTCCTTGTCCCGATTCACGCGGCCAGCTCTTTGAAAATCCGGCCGTCCTTCATGACGAATGAGACGTCCAGCGTGGTGGCGATGTCCTGAGACGGATCACCGGGTACGGCGATGATGTCGGCGAGGTAACCCGGCGCCAGCCGGCCCAACTCGTGGTCGGCCTCGACGAGTTCGGCCGCCACGACCGTCGCGGCCCGGATAGCTTGCATGGGGGTCATGCCGCGCGCCACCAGCGCCCCCAGCTCCTTGGCATTCTGGCCGTGCGGGATTGCCGGTGCGTCGGTGCCGCAGGCGATCCGCACTCCGGCCGCAATTGCTTTGGGCAGCATCGCCTTTGCGCGGGGAAAGACCTCCTCGGCTTTCTTCCGAAGTTCCGGCGCAATCCGGTCGATCGCCATCGCCTCCGTCAGATAGGTGGTGGAAACCAGGAAGGTGCCGTGGTCGACCATCATCTGGATCGTCTCGTCGGTGGCCAGAAACCCGTGTTCGATGCAGTCGATCCCGGCGCGAATGCACGCTCGGATCGCGGTGTCGCCGACGGCGTGAGCGGCGACCCGCACCCCGGCGCGGTGGGCCTCGTCGGCGATCGCGGCGAACTCCGCATCGGAATACTGCTGGGCGCCCGGAGCGGTGCTGTGCGACATGACGCCCCCCGACGCCGAGACCTTGATCAGCTTAGCGCCGTGGCGAATCTGGTAGCGGACGCAGGCGATGACGTCGGGCACACCGTTGGCGATGCCCTCGGCGATGGACAGCGGCATGATCCCGGGCGCCAGCCGCTGAAACACCGTCGGATCCAGGTGCCCGCCGTAAGGGGTGACGGCATGGCCCGCGGGATAGATGCGGGGGCCGATGTGCCAGCCCTGGTCGATGGCACGCTGCAGCGCGACGTCGAGCAAGTAGCCGCCGGTCTTGACCATGAGGCCGAGGTTGCGCACGGTGGTGAAGCCGGCGTCCAGCGTGGTGCGCGCGTTCACCGCGCCCCGCAGTGTGCGATACGCCGGATCGTCCTGCACGCCGTGCATCGGGGCCGGGAGGCCCTCGGGGCCGCCGGGGCCGCCGATGAGCAGGTTGAGTTCCATGTCCATCAGCCCCGGCAGCAGCGTGACGTGCCCAAGGTCCACCACGGTGGCCGGATCCGGCTGTGGTCCTTCGGGATTAACGGCGGTGATGCGCTGTCCATCGATCACCACGACCGCCGGGGACCGCACCAAACCGGCGTCGACATCAGCCCAGCGCGCTGCCCGAAGGACGATCGTCACGGCACGGGCTCGGACACGCAGTCCAGGGTGGAAGCACCGGAATCGGGAACGCGGGGCTGCTTCCAGCACTCCACCGGGAATGACACCATGATCATCGAATACAGCAGGTGCATCAGGTTGAGGACGTCGTCCGGCAAGTCGTCGAGGGGGAACTTGTCGCAGTAGGCCAGGGCCTCCTCGGCGCGCGGGGTAATCGCGTCGTAGAACGCCTTCATCTCCGTCATGGAGCTGGCCAGCCTCTTGGCGTAGCGCTGCGGCTCGGTGGGCAGGCACCACTCCGCGAAGGGCTCGAGGTCGGCGAATTCCGTTGGCAGCATTGCGTTCATACCCCTGCCGTGTTCTTACGCTGGTATTCGTCGATCCACGCCGCCGTCTCCTTGTGTAGGTGACGCAGCAGTATTTCCTGATCGTTAAGCAAGAACCTGTCGATCACCCGCGACTCGATCATGCTCTGGGTCGCCTCCAGCGTGTTGGCGTCCTGTAGGCCGTATTCCTTGAACGTCACCGCCGCGAGTTCCTGCGCGACGCGGTCACGCGGTCTCCGTGGCTGCGGAAAATACAGCGTCCCCTCGAAGACGTGGCTGTTATAGGAAGTCGGCCAATAGTGGTAGGTCAGATACCAGCCCTGCCCCCAGAAAAGAATGACGAAGTTGGGGAAGAGCTGAAATGAATCCAGTCCCCACGGATCGCACTTCGCGGGATTGAGCCCGACCGGCATCTCACCCAAATCGGGTTTCTCCCAGGGTCCGAACAGTCCGCTCTGGCAGATGTCGTCGACGGGCTTGCGCATCTCGTCCGGCATCTCCCAGGCTCGCACACCCGACGTGCTGACCAGCCGGTGCGGACCGTCCAGGCGATAGTGTGGGGCCTCGAAGCCGGCCTCGGCGGCCGCCTTGGAGTAGGCGGTGGGCGACTGGTTCGCATGCAGCACCGGCGCGTGGTAGAACTCCTGGAACGCGTCCATGTACAGCTTCCAATTCGCCTTCACCTTCGATTTGTAGTGCCAACGCGACGTCAGGTCGCCGAACGGGTAGCCCTCCAGCGCCGTCACCATCGGCCCCAGGAATTCGCGTAACGACTGTTCCGGCTGCTTCGCGAAGTTGATGAAAATGAAGCCTTCCCACACATCGCAGTGCACGGGCACCAGCCCGTAGCGCCTCTTGTCGAGGTTGAAAAACTCCTCCTCCTGTTGCACGAACGTGAGGTTGCCATCCAGGTCGTAGCGCCAGGCGTGGTACTTGCAGGTGAATTGGCGGCACACACCGCTGGTCTCCTCCAGCGGCATGTCGTTCCAGACCAGCTTGTTACCGCGGTGCCGGCAGATGTTATGAAACGCGTTGACCTCTCCAGATCCGTTGCGCACCAGGATGATCGATGTGTTGGCGACCGTGAGCTCCTTGGTGAAGTAGCTGCCCTTACGCGGAAGCTGCTCCACCCGGCCAACATTCAGCCACGCACGTTTGAAAATCGCCGCCCGTTCCAATTCGTAGATCTCCGGGCTGATGGAGTCTTCGTAGGACACCGGCTCGGTGCCCAGTTCCGGGTAATGCTGGGTCCAGCTGCCCTCCGGGGGCTTGGGGAAGCGAGCCACAACCTCTCCTGTCCGTAGGAGTCCGTCGGCCCGACGGTATATGCTGACCACCTGAATCGCAAGTAGTTGATACTAGGCGAACGAAGGGGTTACATGGCGCAGGGCAAGCTCATGGAAGTCATCTCACCGCACACCGAGCAAACCATCGCCGAAGTCGCCGCCGCGACACCCGCCGACGTCGACGAAGCCGTCAACGCCGCGCGCGCCGCCTTTGACTCGGGAGCTTGGGGCGCGACTGAACCGTCGGATCGCATCGCGGCGATCCGACGCCTCGCCGACGTCTACGATCAACGGCGCGCCGAGATGGCCGAGACCATCACCGCCGAGATCGGCGCCCCCATCACCTTCGCCCAGCGCGCGCAGGTCGGCCTGCCCGCCATGATGATCCGCGCATTCTGCGACCTGGCCGAGCGCCATCAATGGCAAGAGAGCCGCGCCGGCTTCTTCGGCGCCGATGTACTGGTCCAGAAGCAACCGGTCGGCGTAGTCGCAGCGATTGTCCCGTGGAATATGCCGCAATTTCTGATCATTACGAAGCTGGTGCCCGCGTTGCTGGCCGGGTGCGCGCTGGTACTCAAGCCCGCACCCGAATCACCCTTGGATGCACTGCTTTTAGCGGAGATGATCGAACAAGCCGGTCTGCCTGGAGGCGTGGTCAGCGTGGTACCCGGCGACGCCGCGGTTGGTGAACTCCTCGTCGCGCACGCGAAAGTCGACAAGGTGTCGTTCACCGGATCCACAACCGCGGGCCGGGCGGTCGCCGCCGCATGCGCCGCCAACCTGACCAGGGTCAGCCTCGAACTCGGCGGCAAATCCGCCGCCATCGTGCTCGACGACGCCGAACCTGACAAGGTGGCCACCGGCATCCGGTCGGCCAGCCTGTCCAATAGCGGCCAGATCTGCAACGCGCTGACCCGAGTGCTCGTACCCGCACACCGCCACGACGAGTACGTCGACGCTCTCGCATCCGAGATGGCCAGTCTTCTTGTCGGCGACCCAAACGATCCCGCCACCCAAATCGGCCCCCTCGTGTCACAACGTCAGCAAAGACGTGTCCACGACTACATCCGAGTCGGTCAACGAGAAGGCGCGCGGCTCGTCGTCGGGGGCACCGGCATGCCCAACGGCCTCGAACGCGGGTGGTACATCCAACCCACCCTCTTCGCCGCCGCCGACAACGCGATGCGCATCGCGCGCGAAGAGATATTCGGGCCCGTGATCACCGTCATCCCCTACGGCGACGAGGACGATGCGGTGGCGATCGCTAACGACTCCGATTACGGACTGGCCGGATCGGTGTGGACCGCGGACACCGACCGAGCCTTGGCGATCGCCGGGCGCATCCGCACCGGCACCCTTGGGATCAATCAGGGCTACACCATGGATCCCTTTGCGCCGTTCGGCGGCGTCAAAGCCAGCGGTTACGGCCGCGAACTGGGCCCCGAAGGCCTCGACGGCTACGTGGACACCAAATCTATCGCGGTCTCGCCCGGCGCATGAACAGGATCAATTTCAAGGCAGTTTGATCGCCGACGTATACATTTGGAGCATCGGTCCGAACAGGTCGATGTCGTCGAGCTGACTCCCCAGCATGACGGAGTCAGTGGTTGCGACGAGCACGTGCGCGAACGTCGATGAAGGAATCAACAGGGTCCCGCCGAGCCGGTCGATGCCGGCGACGATGAACTTCTCGAGGGCACGGACGACCTCAGATCTCTTGGCGGCTACCCGTTCTCGTGCGTCGGGATTGCGAACCAGGTACAACGTGAACTCGTGGCCAAATGCGGCGTGCTCGGCGCCGCGGTCGCTGGCGAAATGCTTGTAAATGGCGCCTTTCGTGTAGCCGGCAGCGCGCGAGATGTCATCGAGAGTCGCTGTCGTGAAACCCTTTTCGGCAAACACCTCCTCGGCTGCATCAAGGAGAAGCGACCGGGTGTGCTCCAGACGTCGCTCCCGCGTCCAACGCTCAACCATGCTGGCGATTGCCAGAATTCTGCTGCGCCCCTGGATGTTTCGTTCGGCAGCTCCACGGCGACGGGAAGGAAGACAGCGTCATGAGCGATCTGTCAAGCAGAAGCGACGCACCCTTTGTTACCGAACCACTCGGTACCGTCGCCGGGCTCGGCGCCCCGCAGAAGTCGACACCCAAACCCGTGCGCGCCACGGCCGGATGATGAACCACCATAAGGCGACGGTGAGGCTGGTACCCCAACGTGCACATCGACGGCTGAGCTTCGGCCGGTCGCGTCCCCTCAGACTGGCCCGCCGCAATTGTGCGATCCGATAGATTCCGGCGCGTTTCTTTGACGCGTATCGGTGCTCGCTAGCCGCTAGCCTCATCGGTAGCCGAGGGCAGGGGCGAATATGAATGCCGACATCAAGACCCGGGTGCATTGGCTGTTGGGTTATGGGCTGCCGCGTTGGACGCTGAAAATGCTCGCGCGCCGCCGCGATCCTTTTTCCCAGCTGTTGATCGATGCCGGCCAACCCGGCGACGTGCATCGCCTCGTTGAGCAGATTCGCGAACGGGGGCGTATCTCGGCGGTGGTCGGCGGTGGGTGGGTCACCGCGGACGCGCAGATTGTCCGCGACGTGCTGCGTGACGACCGGTTCCGGACCTCGAAACCGCGGGACCGCTCGCAGTTTCGCGTCATTCAACGGATGCTCGCGAAAACCAATCCCGGCGTGCTGAACGGTGTGGAACCGCCGTCACTGCTTGTTACCGATCCGCCCGAGCACGCGCGATTGCGACGGTTAGTGTCGCGGGCATTTACCCCCCGCGCGATCGACCGACTTCGTCACCGCATCCAAGAGATCGCCGACACCCTGCTCGACGACCTCGAAGGCAACAACCAATGCGATTTGATCGCCGCCTACGCGTCTCAAATCCCCATCGAAGTCATCGTCGAGATGTTGGGCATTTCTCGCGACGAGACATCCCGCCTGCAAGCATTCGCCGAGCCCGGCACCAAGATTCTCAACAGCACGTCCCCTTCCTGGCGCGAGTACCGGACCGCCGTCGAGGCATTGCGCGAGTTCGAAAACTACCTCGCGGTCCACATCGAACGGCTGCGTCACACTGGCGCCGAGGACAGCATCCTGTCCGCCGTGCTGCACGACAGCGACCTCACCGAAACCGAGGTCAGGATGTTCGCGGGGCTACTGCTGGGCGCCGGGTTCATCACCACCACCTACGCGTTCGGCAACGCGGTGGTGGCGCTCGTCGAGCATCGCGATCAGCTCACCCGGCTCCAGGAGCATCCGGAGGGCTGGCCGAACGCGGTCGAAGAGGTGCTGCGCTACGACTCCGTCGCGCATATCGCGGCCAGGGTGGCCACCGAAGCAATCGAGATCGACGGCCACACCTTGCAGGAAGGCTCGGCGATCTTCCTACTTACCGGCGGGGCCAATCGGGACCCGGCCGTCTTCGAACGTCCCGACGAATTCGACACGACCCGTGCCAACGCCCGCGACCACATCGCCTTCGGCAGCGGTATCCATGCCTGCCTCGGCGCGTCGCTCGCACGCATGGAACTGCAGATCGGCCTGCAGGCGCTGTTCGAACGCTTCCCGCAGCTGGCTCTCGCCGGCGAGCCCATCCCGAATGACAGCACCCTGCTGCGCGGGCTGAAGGAGTTGCCCGTCAACCTCGGGCCCGCGACGGTTGACGTTGCCCGATGAGTTAACCGGCGAACCCGTCGACAATGAGCTGAAACTAGCTGCCCCGGCGGCGCGACTTGATGATCTCGAGGCGTTCGTTCAGTAGTTCATCGAGTTCCTCGATCGAGCGGCGCTCCCGCAGCATGTCCCAGTGCGTGCGCGGCACCTTGACCTTCTTGGGTTCGGCCAGGTCACCCCCCTCGATCAGCGTGCCCTCCATGCCATTGCGGCATAGCCAGGTGACGGGGACCTCGGCGTCGGCGGCAAAGGGCATCTCGTATTCGTCGCCGTTCTCGGTGCGATACCGCGCGATCTTTCGGGCTGCCAGGTCATGGTTGCGGTCGACCTCATAGCTCAGGGCCCCGAGGCGACTGCCCTTCATGACGCGATCAGCCATCATCACCCCTCCGCTGATGTTCCCCTTGATCGGCAGTCGCGCGCATGCGACCAGACAATCCGAGCAAATCGTGCTCGCCCAGACCTTCGGGCAGTGTGTAGGCAAGCTGCCGCAATTCGACGGCATAGTCGCGCAAATCCTGGCGGAGCCGCGCCTCAACGGTGGGCATGACTTTCTTCCTGTGGCAGGGATTTACTGAGCGTTCCGATTCGTGAAGCCAGGCTTGAAATCTGATGGCGTCTGGCCGTCAATCCGCAATACACCAGGGGGTGCTTTTTCGCGTCTCCCAACCGCGCCCACCACCTTACGCTGGTGACGGGCCTGACGTGCCGAGGAATCGCCGCGGCCCGCAGCGACTTCACCGGGGGTCGACGACACTGGGACACAAATTCGACCAAGTCCACCGCTAGGCTGACCGGTCTTTGGGCAGAGGTCGATTACTGCGGGTGAGGATTGCCGTCGCCAATCCGCGTCGCCCCATGCTTGATACGTCCGACCGCTTCGCCGCATTCGGGAATCTGAGTTCCGACGCGGTCTCCGGTGCGTCGTCGGAGGTCGCGGACAGAAACCGGTCCGGGAGCGCCAATTTGCAGATTGTCCGC
Source organism: Mycobacterium sp. (assembly GCF_019247615.1). Lineage (GTDB taxonomy): Bacteria > Actinomycetota > Actinomycetes > Mycobacteriales > Mycobacteriaceae > Mycobacterium. The sequence goes on from NZ_JAFBAT010000286.1 coordinate 10,972, forward strand.
GCCGTGAGGAGGTGCTGGCGAAGCAACGGACCCGTCGTATACGGCAGGTCGTAGGTGCCGCATAGCGCGCGCACCCGCTCGGCGATCTCGGGGTATCGATTGCTTGGCAGATCAGGGTAGAGGTGGTGTTCGATCTGATAGCACAGGTTTCCACTCATGAATGCCAGCACCCTGCCGGCGCGGAAGTTCGCAGTCCCGAGCATCTGTCGCAGATACCATTCGGATTTCGTTTCGCTGTCCAGCACGGACGGGGTGAACTTTTCGGCTCCGTCGGCGAAGTGACCGCAGAAGATCACGACACACGCCCAGACATTGCGCAGCCCGTTGGCAACCAGGTTGGCCCCCAGCGTGCGCCACCACCGCCGGCGACTCAGCGCGGGAAACAGCACATAGTCCTTGCCGACCTGCCGAGCGATCTTGCCGATAAACGCCGTCTTGTGCGCAGCTTTACCGGCGGTCGTCGTCTCGCGCTCCTGCACTGAATACAGGCCATGCAGGGCGACACCCCACTCGAATAGGAGCGCCAGCAGCACCGCGCGCAACGGCTGCAGCAACGCGCGCGGCCGCCACTCCTCGTCTCGAGTCACCCGCAAGACCCCGAATCCGAGGTCGTCGTCTACGCCGACGACGTTCGCGAAGACGTGGTGCCGGTAGTTGTGGGAGTTCTTCCACTGCGACGAGAGACCGGCCATGTCCCATTCCCACGTCGTGGAATGGACCTCTGGGTCGTTCATCCAATCCCATTGACCGTGGCTGATGTTGTGGCCGAGTTCCATGTTCTCGATGCACTTGGCCGCTGCCAGGGCTGCGGTTCCGACGGCCCAGCCAAACCTGCCTTTACTGGTGCCGATGACTAACCTCGCCGCGACCTCGAGCGCTCGCTGAAAAGCGATGGCGCGCTTGATATATGCCCGATCGCTGGCGCCGAGTGAAGACTCGACATCGCGACGGATCGCCTCCAATGCGGCCGCGAGCTCCTCGAGGTCCGTCTCACTCAGATGGGCGTATTCAGGTACTGCAGTGATGGCCACGGAATCTCAATGAGACTCGGGCGCGACGGCACGCGCCGTCCGGGCGGCGACGCGCGGGCAGGGAAGGTTTACGAACCGCAGCAATGTGGGTCCCGTCCGATCTTCTTGGATGGTGGTTTACGCGCGAGCGGCGAGTGCCGGCGCGAGGTCAGGTACGCGGGGAACTACTCGATCGGGCCGCGATCGATTTTTCGTGTGCATTGGCCAGCTGCTGCGATTGCCGTCGTCGCCCGCGTCACGGGAGTCCGGCGGCTCCGGCGACGTGCCCGGAACCACTTGGACCGGAGGACGGCTGTGCCACGTTTTGAGCACCTGCCTTGTCGCCTGGAGTCGGTAGTTGACCTCGAGGCTACATGAACCGCGAGATCCGCGGTTTTTGCGCATGCCTGCCGGTCCCCCGAAAGGAATTTCCCGTGCAGCGGTGATCGGCTGGGCAGGCCACCATTCGTGTTGTCGCTGGCTGTGCTACTGGTTAACCATCGTTGACGAGGTCGGCGAGGAAAGCGGGTAAGCGGCCAGCGCCAAAGTCAAAAAACCGCGCCCAACGCGGCTCGATCGAGATCCGCACCATCTGCTGGTACGTCGAGCGCACGTTGCGTTCGAACTCAGCAAGTTCGGATTCGCCCATTGACCTCCTCGCTGCCGCGAGGTACTCGTCGGTGACGCCGTCGACGGTTTCGAGTGTGGCGAGGCCACGCACCAGCAGGGCCTTGGCTTCCTCGGGTGTGGAGCCGGTGTCGATCGTCAAAGCGACTTTCGGGCGGTACGAAAGCGCTCGGGCTTTCGGGGAGGTCGGTGCCGTGGAGACAACGATTCGTTCGCCGGTCCAGTAGAACCCGACCGGGACGACTCGCGGGAAGCCATCGTGCCCGCTGTAAGCGAGCCGGGCCATGGAGCCGGAGAGCAAGTTCTGGGCGCCGGGGTGGCCAATCTCCCGAGCCAGCTCCTGCTTGTTCATCACATCCGTTTCTACCCGGGCCGGCACGCTGGACACCTGCGGGTCGTCGAAACCGGAGCGGGGACCACCGCGATAAGGCGCGGCCCCACCTGCCGGCGTGCTCCACTGCGAAGCTCACAAGCGGTGGAAAATCGCCGAGCAACACCCACGCCAATTGGTCAGGATCAACGGGACAGCCAATCACCTCTAAGGCGGCGCTGGACACGTTCAAGATCTGCCGCCGTTGCCGGTTTGTCGCTGAACCACGCGATGGTCGCGCCGATATCGGCGATTTTCAACTCGCCGCGAGCCACCAGTTCTCTGGCCACTGCCGCTACCTCGTCCTCGGATAACCGACGCCGCAACAGTGCCAGCAGCGCTCTGCAGTCGGTCTTGGGGATGCCGTGCGGGTAGCCAGCGCGAATGAACGCCACAAACTTCGCCGCCAAATCGCTCAAGCCCACCTCAACACCCCCGCAACAGTCGCTAAAGCTAGCGGATCAGCGCGGCTAAGAGCCTACCCAACGAGCCCCGGCGCTTCGCCAGTTTCGCGGAGATGTGAAGCGCCGGAGGTGCTGTCGCGGATCTATGCACCACGCTTGTTGACCGCGCATGGCCACCGCTTCCCCCTGGTGCTTTGGCGGGCCGCCGAATTCGCTGCGTGACATAGATATGACCTCACTCAACCGGCGCGAGCAACCGACGAGAAAGGTTCCACGCCATAACTATTGGGCTGCGCACCGTCAAGCGGCACCGCTGGGTTGCGCTTCGGCGTAGCGTTACCCGTGCGGGCACAGTCCCCTGGGCCCAGAAGGGCACTAAGACATGGCCGAAAAGCTGACGCCGCACTTCGCCGATGTACAGGCGCACTACGACCTGTCCGACGACTTCTTCCGGCTATTTCTGGACCCCACCCAGACCTACAGCTGCGCATACTTCGAGCACAAAGGCATGACGCTGGAAGAGGCCCAGATCGCCAAGATCGACCTGGCGCTGGGCAAGCTGGGTTTGCGGGCCGGCATGACACTGCTCGACGTCGGCTGCGGCTGGGGCGCCACCATGCGCCGGGCCATCGAGAAGTACGACGTCAACGTCGTCGGCCTGACGTTGTCGAAGAACCAGGCCGCCCATGTGCAGAGGTCGTTCGACGAGATGGACAGTTCGCGCAGCAAACGCGTATTGCTGGCCGGCTGGGAACAGTTCGACGAGCCCGTCGACCGCATCGTGTCGATCGGCGCGTTCGAGCACTTCGGCCCTGACCGCTACGACGACTTCTTCGCGCTGGCCCACAACATTTTGCCCGCCGACGGCGTGATGCTGCTACACACCATCACCAGCCTGACGGAACAGCAAATGATCGACCGCTTCTTGCCGATTACGTCCGAGTTCGTCCAGTTCATCAAGTTCATCTTGACCGAGATCTTCCCAGGGGGCTTTGCGCCGACGATCGAGATGGTGCACGAGCACTCGTCGAAGGCGGGCTTCACGCTGGCCCGCCGCCAGTCACTGCAACCCCACTACGCCAGAACCCTGACCCTGTGGGCCGAGGCCCTGCAGGCGCACAAAAGCGAGGCCATCGAGATTCAGTCAGAAGAGGTGTACGAGCGCTATATGAAGTACCTCACCGGCTGCGCCAAAATGTTCCGGATCGGTTACATCGACGTCAACCAGTTCACCCTAGCGAAGTAGGGAATCGAACGTCAGGGTTAATCCGTTGTGGCGCTATCAGTTTCGTTGCGCCCGACTGGTGCACGCGGCCAGCCCACGCATGAACCTCGACCTCACTGCCGACGATTTGTGTCTTCACCCGCATGTCTCGTGTGTAAAGGCTTCCCACAAAGCGGCCCAACTCCATGTCAATCCGGAGCAGCGATCCGTCCGCCAGCCGACGATGTCCGGTCCTCATTGTGGAGATGGTGCTCATGTTTAATACGACGTTTGGAACATCCAGGAAGTTCATCCGGGCATCCGTCGCTAGACGTGCGCGCGAAACTGAACCCGTCGGCCGTTTCGTCAGGGCTTCGTCTGCTATATCTGGCGACGCCGAGGCATCTGTCGACGGCGACGAGGCCGGAACGCGTCTTTGACCTTTTCACCCGCGTCGCGCAGGTGAGCCGCCCGCTGACCAGCCCTGCCCTCAGCCTCCAACCCCGGATCGTTGATCGCGCGGCCGACTGCCTCCTTGACCTTTGCGGTGACCTGGTCCATCTTGTTCCGGGCTTTATCCGCACCGCTCACTGGCGTGTCCTTTTCTTCCGGTTACGAATAGTGCGCTAGTCGGCGGTTACCCATTTTCGGCCTGACCCACCCCGCTTGGGCTACACAGCGACGAGGCCGAGTTGAACCGGCCGAAATCGTGGAATCTCAGCTGCGATTGGTGGCGGCTCTTCGCCCCAGTGAAGACGAATAGCTCCCTCGATTCCTCACAGCATCAACGACATTCGCGTCTTCGATGTGTCAAGCACACTCCGACCACACGGCGCGGGCAACAAATGTCGTGTTCGGCGATTGCTCGCCGCCATTTGTCCATGACTAGCCTTCCCACGCGAGGAGGCCCGCGGACGAGTACCTATTCGTTCAGCCGCGCGATTCGGTCGATGTGGGCGAGGAAGTGCTGTAGCACTTCCTCAGGCGCCTCGAGTTGCGGCCAGTGACCGATGTCGTCGGCGAGCATCACCACGTCGGCGTCGGGGATCACCTCGGCGTAGCGGCGCGCCATGTGCGCACCGGAGTTCGGGTCGATCGGCCCGTCGATCAACCGCATCGGAACCGCGGTCTGCCGCATGGCGCGCACCCATCGATTGCGGTGCGTGTAGCGGTCGTTGATGAACCGGCCCACCTTGTGCAGCACCCGCCGGCCGTCGTTGTAGTCCAGGATCTCGTTGAACACGTCCATCATGTGCCGGCTCGGCTTGGTGTTCGGGCCGAACATCTCGCGCAGTGTCGGTTCGAGCAGCCTCCGTGAGAGCGGGCTGTTCTGCACGTGGCTGAAGACGTCGCCCAGTGGGGTGCGCGACATCAGCTTCTGCGCCGCCCTGGGCGTGTAGGACTCGATGAACATGCCGCCGTTGAGCCAGGTGATCGAGTCGATTTTTAGGCAGCCGTAGGTCTGCTCGCCGAACTCGTGGCGGGCCAACAGTTCCTGGCCGACGGAGTCGCCGATGTCGTGGGCCAGGATGTGGGCGTTATGGATGTCGAGGCTTGCCAGCAGGGCTTCGTGCATGTCGGCGTGGTCTGTCACCGAGTATTGGTAGGCCACGGGTTTGGCGGAGAATCCCATGCCCATCATGTCTGGTGCGATGACGGTGAACCGTTGCGTCAGTGTGGGCCAGATCGGCGCCCAGTCAAACGAATTGAACGGGTAGCCGTGGATCAGCAGCAGCGGCGGCCCGCTGCCTTCGACGCGGTAGAAGATATCGAAGCCGAGGTAATCGAAGTGGTCTCCAGCGTCCAACCAGCGTTTCAGTTCAGCGTCCATGACAGTCATTGTCCTTGGCTGTGAGGGCGTCGCCCAAGAGAGATTCAATTCGCATCTTGCCGCAACTATCG
>NZ_JAFBAT010000124.1 GCF_019247615.1 Mycobacterium sp.
CGAGACCCCACCGGGCGAGGGAGCCCTCAGGCCCAGCTCCGGATGCTCGTCGGCCAGATACAGCGCCCCGCCCCCGATGGCGATCTCGGCGTGCCCGATCCGGCCGTCGCCCACCACGATCGGCTCGCCGACCACCGAGGCGTCGAAGGCCTCGGCGTACCAGGCGAGCGCCGCGCGGGCGTCGGCCACGGTGAGGTAGGGCAGGGCCGCCGGGCGCGGGGCACCCTCGGCAGCGGCCGGCTCGTTGAGTTCGGAAATGGCAGTGGCGGTGCCGCTCACGACAACTCCTTCCGGGAGGGACAATGCGGATTGCAATCGCCGGCGCAGCCGCGCTGCGAAGTCTGAATCGGGTTGCAGGGGAAGTTCTTCGGTGTGCAGCACGCTGAGCGGATCCGAGTGGTCTCGTTGACTCATGACGTGCCTTCTTCCGGATACTGCTGTCTGAACGCCCGGCGGGCGCGCATCAAAAGAGCCTCGGTGGCGTGCAGAGAGCGCCCGATGAGCTCGGCGCATTCGCCGACGGAACAGTCGTCCATATAGCGCAGGATCAGCACCGCTCGGTGCGGTTCGGCCAGCCGGGCCAGCGTGGCCTCGGCGACCAGGCGATCCAGCTCGGCGTCCCAGTCGTCGTCGACGGCAACCGACTCCGGCGGTTCGGCGACCGGGACGGTCTGCCGATGATGGCCGCGCCGGTAATGGTCGGCCAGCTTGTGGCGCGCGACGCCGAGCAGCCACGGTACCGTGATCGGCGGCGGGTCGCTCCTGCGTGCGGCGTCCATCGCCGCAAGAAACGTCTCCGAGGTCAGATCCTCCGCCGTGCCGCGATCGCCGCAGCGCCGGACGAAGTACCCGTACACCACGGGCAACGCCTCGCCGTAGAGCGCGAGCAGCGCGCGTCGAGCGTCGGGTTGGTGGTCCGCTTCGGCGCTCACATCCTTATCGTCGCCGCGGCGGGGCGAATTCCGACGGCCCGTCGCGAAAAATCTGCTGCCAGTTCACCGGCGGCCCATGGGGGTGGCATTCGCCGAGGACGGCGAGCTCGCCACCCGGCCAGCTGCGGACCCGAACGAGAAACCTGATCGGCGTGCCGGGGCCGGCACGCGCCGGTTCCAGCGTGGGATGTGCGAACGGCGATCGGCTGTCTGCGCGCGCGCCCACGGCGTCGATCCCGTCGCGGACCGCGGCTCGTTCGTCTTCGGACAAATACTGCCAAGTGATCGAGTGCCACAGCACCGTCAACGCGCCCTCGGCGCGAGTCAGGGCGCTCACCGCCTCGGCGGCGGATTTGCGGTGCAGCCCCGCCGGAACCTGCCGGGCGACGGCGATGGCGCCGCGCAGCCGCGCGAGCCGATCATGCTGGTCGGGCCAGACGTAGCTCAGCACCGTCAGCTCCCCGTCGGTGTCGGTCACATCGATCGGCGCGATGTCGTACCCGTTTCGCTCCACGATCGTCACGGCACCATCGGGCGGCAGTGCACCACGCCAGGCGTCATCGATCATCACCGGCGAGTCGGCCGGTCCCCACTCGCGGCCCCCGTACCGGTAGCGGTAGTGGTCGCCACGCAGGTTCAGTCCCGCACTCGACCCGATCTCGAAAAGCCTTATCGGCAAGTCAGATCCGTCATTGATACGCAACAAGGCACCGATCAGCGCGGCCGATCGGCCCACCTCGTTGGTCTGCGGTGGCTGATTCAATGCCGCGCGCAGCGTGCCGCTGTGGTCAGACGCGGTGCGCAGGATTGCCGGCCACGCTTCGGCGGCCGTGTCGGCGTCCCAGACGCCGCCCGCGCTCGGATACCAGCTCCGCAACTCGGCTGCGCGGCCGTCGAGCACCATCCGGTGCAGCCCCCCTAGCAGGCGGAGGGGCACAGCGTGGCGCGAGGGGGCGTCCTCGTGGCCGGACAGAATGTCGGCGAAGACGCCGCCGCCCTCCACGTCGGCGGCCACCAACTCGAACAGCTCGCCGTACATGGGGGAACCGGACGCGGCGCAGAAACGCCCCTGGGATCGGAGCATGTGCAGCAGGTGCTCGGTGCCGGTGCTCACCGTTGCCGCCGTTCCAACCGTTCGAGCCCGGCGCCGACAACGTCGAACGCGTCGCCGAGCGCCGCGGGCAACGAGACGGATTCGTCGCCCAGCCAGTGCTCGTAGGCGCTCAGCGCCACGCCCAGCATCGTCCAGGCGACGGTCTGGGGGAGAGGGTCGGCCGCCTTGACGCCCAACCGGTGGGCGACGAAGCCCGCCATCACCTCGCGCCAGCCGGCATACATTGTCATCGAATAGGCCTGTAGTTCAGATGTTTCCAGGATGACCCGCATGCGTTGACGATGCCGCGCGGTCTCGCACTCGTCAAAGGTGTTGAACGCCAACAGCGCCTCCCGCAGCGCTTCTGCCAGCGGTACCTGCGGGTCGACCTCGTCGAGCAGCTCTTGCAGGTGGGCGAGGTGCGCGTCGAAATCCCCCCACAGGATCGCGTTCTTGGAGGCGTAGTAACGAAAGAGTGTCCGCCGGGCAATGCCGGCCGCGCGCGCGACGTCGTCGACGCTCACGTCCGCGAAGCCCCGAGCGGCGAACAACTCGAGGGCCACGTCGGTGATGTGTCCCGGGGTCGTCGAGCGGCGCCGCCCCACCCGCGACTGCGGCACCATCAGACTCGCCCTTCCATTGCGGCACTCGATGCCATATTGTGGCCAGAACGATCCACACTTGTCGAGTCCTGACTGAAGGGAATTCACATGGACACCGAACCCCAGACCGAGGCCGAGCTCGTCACCGAAACACTGGTCGAAGAGGTGTCCATCGACGGGATGTGCGGCGTCTACTGAGCGTGTTCGATCCCGACCGCGGCTGGCGGCTGCACCCGCAGGTGTCGGTTCGACCGGAGCCGTTCGGCGCGCTGCTCTATCACTTCGGCACCCGCAAGCTGTCCTTCCTGAAGAACCGCACCATCCTCACGGTCCTGCGGTCGCTGCCCGAACATCCCGATGTCCGATCGGCATGTCGGGCCGCCGGTGTGGCCGACTGCGGGCAGGGACCCTATCTGCACGCGCTAGGTGTGCTGGCCGACTCCGACATGCTCGTGCCCGAGGAGGCTTCGTGACCACCGCTGTTCCGCGGCTCATCGAACAGTTCGAACGCGGTTTGGCCGCGCCCATCTGCCTGACGTGGGAACTGACGTACGCGTGCAATCTGGCTTGCGTCCACTGCCTTTCGTCGTCCGGCAAACGCGATCCGCGCGAATTGTCCACCCGTCAATGCATGGACATCATCGACGAGCTGCAACGCATGCAGGTGTTCTACGTCAACATCGGCGGCGGAGAACCGACCGTGCGCCCGGATTTTTGGGAGCTCGTCGACTACGCCACCGCCCATCACGTCGGTGTGAAGTTTTCGACCAACGGGGTCCGCATCACTCCGCAAGTCGCCGAGCGGTTGGCGGCCAGCGACTACGTCGACGTTCAGATCTCGCTCGACGGGGCCACCGCGGAGGTCAACGACGCCGTACGAGGCGCCGGTTCGTTCGCCATGGCGGTGCGGGCGCTGGAGAACCTGGCCGCGGCCGGGTTCACCCACAATGGGGGGCCCAAGATCTCCGTCGTCGTCACCCGCCACAACGTCGGCCAGCTCGACGACTTCGCGGCACTGGCACGCCGGTACGGTGCCACGCTGCGGATCACCCGGCTTCGTCCCTCTGGACGGGGTGCGGACGTCTGGGACGAATTGCACCCGACTCCCGCCCAGCAGGTTGCGCTCTACGACTGGCTGGTCGCCAAGGGGGAGCGGGTGCTCACCGGGGACTCCTTCTTCCACCTGTCGCCGCTCGGCCGGCCCGGCGCCCTCGCGGGCCTCAACATGTGCGGTGCCGGCCGGGTGGTGTGCCTGATCGACCCGGTCGGCG
>NZ_JAFBAT010000140.1 GCF_019247615.1 Mycobacterium sp.
ACCGCGGCCGCATTCTTCGACGTGGACAACACGCTGGTTCAGGGGTCGTCGGCGGTGCACTTCGGCCGCGGACTGGCCGCGCGCAACTACTTCACCTATCGGGATGTGCTGGGATTCGTCTACGCCCAGGCCAAGTTTCAATTGCTCGGCAAGGAGAACAGCAACGACGTCGCCGCGGGCCGGCGCAAGGCGTTGGCGTTCATCGAGGGCCGCTCGGTCGAGCAGTTGGTGGCTTTGGGCGAGGAGATATACGACGAGATCATCGCCGACAAGATCTGGCCCGGCACCCGCGAGCTGACCCAGATGCACCTCGACGCCGGCCAACAGGTATGGCTGATCACGGCCACGCCATACGAGCTGGCGGCGACCATCGCACGTCGGCTGGGCCTGACCGGCGCCCTGGGGACCGTCGCGGAGTCGGTCGACGGGGTCTTCACCGGCCGGTTGGTGGGTGAGATCCTGCACGGCACGGGGAAAGCCCACGCGGTGCGCTCGCTGGCGATCCGCGAGGGCCTCAACCTCAAACGCTGCACCGCCTATTCCGACAGCTACAACGACGTGCCGATGCTATCGCTCGTGGGGACGGCGGTCGCCATCAATCCCGACGCCCGACTCCGTGCCCTGGCCCGCGAGCGCGGCTGGGAGATCCGCGACTTCCGGACCGCGCGCAAGGCGGCTCGGATCGGCGTGCCGTCGGCACTGGCCCTGGGTGCGGCGGGCGGCGCGTTGGCAGCACTGGCGTCGCGGCGGCAATCGCGCTGATAGGCTGCGCCGCTGAGACGTATTCGAGCGGAGAGCACAGCGGTATGACAACCCCCCAAGAGGCCAAGGGACTCATCGGCAGCAACTATCGCGGATCGGACTACTTCGAGGTCGGGCGCGAAAAGATCCGTGAGTTCGCGGCCGCCGTCCTCAACGATCACCCGGCCCATTTCAACGACGCCGATGCCGCCGAAGCCGGCTACCCCGCGCTGGTGGCGCCGCTGACCTTCGCCGCGATCGCGGGCCGGCGCGTGCAGCTGGAAATCTTCACGAAGTTCAAGATCCCGATCAACATCGCGCGCGTCTTCCACCGCGATCAGAAGCTGAAGTTTCACCGGCCGATCCTGGCCCACGACAGGTTGTTCTTCGACACCTATCTAGACTCGGTGATCGAGTCGCACGGAACTGTACTCGCGGAAATCCGCAGCGAGATCACAGATGCCGACGGACGACCGGTCGTCACCGGCATTGTCACGATGCTGGGTGAGGCCGCACACCAAGAGGCGAGCACCGAAGACACCGTTGCCGCAATTGCATCCATATCTGCCGGAAAGTAGGGTCGATTCAATGTCGCAGAGTGAAACGGGTGGCACTCAGCTCAAGCCGCCGGTGCAAGCAGTCCGATCCCATTACGACAAATCGAACGAGTTCTTCAAGCTGTGGCTTGATCCGTCGATGACATACAGCTGCGGTTACTTCGACGAGAATCCGGACCCGCAGAATCTGACCAAGACGCTCGAAGAGGCGCAGTACGCCAAGCGCAAGCTCGCCCTGGACAAGCTGAACCTCGAGCCCGGCATGACGCTGCTCGACATCGGCTGTGGCTGGGGTTCCACCATGCGGCATGCCGTGCAGGAGTACGACGTCGACGTCATCGGCCTGACGCTCAGCGAGAACCAGTACGCGCACTGCGTGGCGGAGTTCGACAAGATGGACAGCTCCCGTCGCAAGGAGGTGCGGATCCAGGGCTGGGAGGAATTTCCCGACGAACCGATCGACCGCATCGTCTCGCTGGGCGCCTTCGAGCACTTCGCCGACGGCGCCGGTGACGCCGGGTACGAGCGCTACGCCACCTTCTTCAAGAAGTACTACGACCTGCTGCCCGACGACGGCCGCATGCTGCTGCACTCGATCGTGGTCCCGAGCCGCGAAGAGGGCAACGCAATGGGTTTGAAGGTGAACATGACCCTGCTGCGATTCATCAGCTTCATCCTGAAAGAGATCTACCCGGGCGGGAAGTTGCCGCAGGTCGACCTGGTTGACAAGTACGCGACTGACGCGGGCTTCAAGATCGAGCGGCACCACTTCATCGGCAAAAACTACGTGCCGACGTTGAACGCCTGGGCGGATGCGCTCGAGGCCCACAATGAAGAGGCGATCGCCCTGAAGGGCCAAGAGACCTACGACATCTACCTGAAGTACTTGCGGGGCTGCTCGAATCTGTTCCGCGACGGCTACACGAACGTCTGCCAGTTCACCATGGTCAAGTAGGGGTCAAGTAGGTCAGCGAGTGGCGAGTTGTTGGGCCGAAAGAGCGGCTTAAGCGCCCAACAACTCGACGTTCGAGGCGCGAATTTCAGCCGAAGAAGATGTTGCGGCGCCCGGCCAGCAGCCGGTAGAGCGTCTGCTGGATCGTCTCGCGCACCTGGTCGGTCAGCTCGAAGGTGACCATCGGGTCATCGGCGTCGGAGGCGGCGTAGTCATTGGTGTAGATCGGCTCACCGAAAGCGATGCGCCACTTCGACGGCAGCGGCACCAGTCCCGCCGGCCCGGCCAGCGGGAACAGCGGGGTCACCGGAAAGTACGGCAGCCCGAACAGCCGCGCCAGCAGCTTGACATCGGTGAGCATCGGGTAGATCTCCTCGGACCCGATGATCGAGCACGGGATGATCGGGGCTTTGGTGCGCAGCGCGGCGGTCACGAAGCCGCCCCGGCCGAACCGCTGCAGGCGGTAGCGGTCCTCGAAGCGCTTGCCCAGCCCCTTGAAACCCTCCGGGAAAACGGCGGTGAGCTCGCCCGCCGCGAGCAGCCGGTGCGCGTCCGCCGTGCAGGCCATGGTGTGCCCGGCCTTGCGGGCCGCCTCGCCGACGACCGGCAGGTCGAATACCATGTCGGCGGCCAGCAGCCGCAGGTCCCGCTGCGCGGAATGCTCGTCGTGCACCGCAACCGACAGCATCAGCCCATCCAACGGCAACACCCCGGCGTGATTGGCCACCACCAGCGCGGCGCCCTCGCTCGGCAGGTTCTCGATACCGCTGACCTCGACCCGGAACCACGATCTGAAAAACACCCTCAGCAAGGGCCGGACGATCGCGCTGTTGAACTGTGGGTCGAACCCGAACTCATCGACGGAGTAGTCCCCCGTGAGCCGCTGACGAAGGAAGCCGGCAACGGCGGCGACGCGCTGCGCAAGCTCGTTGAGCGGTTGCTCAGCGCTTCCCGGCGTGCCCGGCGTACCGGCGGCGCGGCGGTGGTCGTCGATTTCGCGAACGACGGCGGCGATCTGTTCGGCCGATGCCTGACCCTGCGAATCGGAGAGCAACGAGGGATGCTGACGAGCCGAATCTGTCCGTTGGTCGGCTCTGCGACGAGCCGCTACTCGACCCCTATTGGTGTGCAGTGGAATGACATTCGCCCTCGTCTCACCCGCCACGTTGTCTATCCAAATCTAATCTGCCCGGACCCACGGAATTGGATTTCGGCCACCCAAGCGCTGTGCAATCGCTATGGCACGACCCTCCAGTGAGCGTACCCGATGCGGGTCGATTATGGGAGTCAGGCCGCGGCCGCGAACGTAGTCGTCGAATGCCTCGGCCGTCGTCCATTTGGGCTGGTAGCCGAGCTCGGTGCGCATCCTCGTGGTGTCCATGACGCGGCCGTAACTCAAATAATCAAACTGATCGCGACTGATCTCCGTGTACCGATTTGCGCGTCTCAGCGAATCCAATGCCCACACGCCAAAACCGGGCACCGGCAACGGAATTCGGCCGGCCCGCCGAATCGCTTGCGAGAGCATGATGATGCCGTCGGCGCCGATGTTGAACGTGCCGGCCTTGCCTGCCATTGCCGCGCGTTCGAGTGCCCCCAGCGCGTCCTGCTCGTGCAGCAGCTGCAATCGCGCATCGTGGCCGAACATCGTCGGGACCAACGGCCCGGCCAAGTACCGCGACAGCGTCGTGTCCATCGCGGGACCGATCATGTTGGCCAACCGCAGGATCGTCACCGCGATATCGGGCCTTCGCCTGCCCAGCCCTCGCGCGTAACCCTCGATATCGAGGCTGTCCTTGGCAAAACCATCGCGGAACGGCCGGCGGCTGCTGCTGTCCTCGGTGAACATCACCGGGTCGTGGGCGCTCGACCCATACACCTCGGAGGTCGACTTGAGCACCACGCGGCGCACGGCGGGCGCCTTCTGACAAGCTGCGAAGAGCTGCATCGCGCCCATCACGTTGAGCTCCTTCAAGGCCGCGCTGCCGCCGGACCTCGGCGCGTAGGACGCCGCGGCGGCGTGCACCACGGTGTCGACGTCGCCGTTACGAATCACCTTGGCAATAAACGGATTACGTATGTCGGCTCGGACGAACTCGGCCCGGCCCATGCGGCGGAGCATGGCCTTGCTGGGTGCGATCGCGTCCACCGCGATGACCCGGTTGATCAAGGGGTTCTGCGCGAGCCGAGCGGTCAGGTAGCCGCCCAGAAACCGGCACGCGCCGGTGACCAGCACGACTTTGGGATAGTGCACAGTGCCGCCCGTCCCGGCGCCGCTGTCACTCGACTCATCCACTCATTCAGCCTAACGGCCCGGCCGGGCTGCAGCGTGAGGGTCGAGGGGCTCAGCGCGCTTAGCGGCTTACTTGCCAAGTTTTCTGCGCTGCACCCGAGTGCGGCGAAGCAGCTTGCGGTGCTTCTTCTTCGACATCCGCTTGCGCCGCTTTTTGATTACTGAACCCATGAACTCCGCTATCTGACCGGTGACCTGCAAAGGACCTTAAAACTTCCGGGCCACTCTACCCAACCGGCAGCACACAACACCAAACCGGCGGTCGCCCGACCGCGTGCAAACCACGGAGCGCATCAGGGTGCCCGACCGGCCGCGAAACCACGCGCGGCCGGTGCGGCTCAGCCCGCGTCGAAGTACGAAGTCTCCAGCATGTCGTGGACGGCCTTGGCGTGTACCCGGAAGGACCGACCGACCCGAACCGCCGGTAGTTCACCGTTGTGCACCAACCGGTAGACCGTCATCTTGGAGACGCGCATCAGCGCCGCCACCTCGGCGACGGTGAGAAATTGTGTCCTGGCCTGCTGGCCCTCGGCGGAACCGGTGTCCCGCCCCTTAGCAGCGGAATCTCGCGCCGATGGCCCGTTCGTAGACGTCATCGCAACCCAATCGTGTCAGGCCCGCGCAATGCCAGCGGCTTCCCCTCCGCTGGCACCCACACGTGCATACAAGAGGAGAATAGCGGGACTAATGGGGTTACTGGTACTGGTGAGGGACAATCGGTTCGAAATTCTTTAATTATTCCGATGTAATTCTTAGCTGCTCAGAGCGCATTTTGGCGGCTTGGACGGCCGCGTCCACGGCCGCCCGCAAGCCGCCTCGTTCGAGTTCGCGCAGCGCAGCTGCCGTCGTGCCGCCGGGTGAGGTGACGGTCGCCCGCAGCTGAGCGGCCGTGGCGTCCGCCCGCGTCGCCGGGGCCTCCCGCGCAACCGCGCGGTGGGAGTCCAGCGCTTCCAGCAGCATCGCCGCCGACCCCGCCATGGTCTGCGCGGTGAGGTCGGTGGCGACCTCTCGGCTCAAGCCGGCCGCGACACCGGCGTCCACCAGGGCCTCGACCATCAGGAAGAAGTACGCCGGGCCCGACCCTGACAGCGCGGTGACGGCATCCATCTGGGCTTCGGGCACGGTCAGCACGCCGCCGACCGAGTCGAACAGCGCTGAGACCTCCTCGAGCTGTGGTGCGGTGACGAAGCGACCCCTGGCCAGCGCGGTCACCCCGGCGCCCACCAACGCCGCCGCGTTGGGCATCGCCCGGACCACCGGCGTCCCGGCTGGCAGCTTGGACTCGAAGTAGGAGATCGTGATTCCGGCCGCGACCGTGACGAACACCTGGTCGGCGCTGTCGACCTCGGCAGCGGCGGCCGCGCGTGCCAGCTCCCCCATCACCGACTCCACGTCGGCCGGTTTGACGGCGACGACGACGAATGTCGCATTGTCCACGGCGTCCGTCACCGATGTCACCAGCACCGAATACGTCTCGGCCAAGTACCTGGCGCGCTCGGAAATCCGCTCGGCCACCACCAGGTCTTTTACCTGTCGGCCCGCCCGCAGCAGGCCCGAGAGCAATGCCTCGCCGATGCTGCCCCCGCCGACGATCGCGATTCTTGCCATGCCCGAAAGCATCGCAGACCGCTGGGCTCAGCCGCGCTCCCGGGCGGGGACCATGGCCAGCTGGCGAGCTTGCACCACGAGGCGGCCCAGGCTGTCGACCACGATGTGGTCCTCGTCGAACCAGTCGTGCCCGATCTCGGTGCAGGTGGCGACGATTCGCAGCCAGCCGTCCACGGGAAGAGCCCGCAGAAAGGTGGTGAGCTGGATGGTGGGCGCCCAGCCGGTGCGGCCCACCGCCAAGGTCACCGGCGGCGACAGATCGCCGCACATGAGCGCGAACAGCGCGTCGGGCGCCACCCCACGCGGGCGGGCCCACATCTGGATCACGGGCGGGCCGCCGTCGGTGCTGGGCTTCATCGTGGACAACAGCGGCCGCACGTCGCAGCCCGCGCCCAGATGCACCAGACCGGCCAATGGGTGCCCGGGTCCGATCGGGGCGACGTCGTCGGGCGGTTCGGGCGCCATCAGATCCACCACCGGGTTCGCCGACAGCAGGGGACCGGCGCCGCTCGCAAAATGCTCCGGCAGCCCCAGGTTGACCACGGCGTGCACCGCGGTGCGTTCGCCTTGTTTGAGCTCGACATCGACGACGCTGATCCGGCGGCCGCGCTTGCGGATGGACGTCGTCAGCCACATGGCGCCAGGATCGGGCGCCCACAGGAAGCTTGCCGACACGGCTACCGGTTCTCGTCCGGCGCACACCTCACGGGCGGCATTGGCGCACAACGCCAGCATCGCGCCCCCGTGCACCTTGGGCCCGATCGTCCAATGCTCGTTGAGTTCGCCCTGAAAGACGTGGAGGTCTGCGCCGGCATCGACGTGCCGGAGCGTCATCGCGGTGGTGAATAACGCGTTCACCGCAACAGGTGGGTTCGGGCGAACTGCAGCGACTCGGCGAGCATGCCTTCGCGCTCCTGGGCCGACCGCGCGCTTGACGTGGAGACCTCGAGGATGACGTGGCCGGCGAAACGCCCGCCGGCGAGCATCTGGCACACCTCGGCGGTGGGCTGCGTGCCCCGCCCCGGCACCAGGTGCTCGTCGGCGGGCAGGCCGCTGCCATCACAGAGGTGCAGATGCACCAGGCCGGCGCCCATCCGGCGGGCCATGTCCAAGGAGTCGGTGCCCGCCGTCGCGGTGTGCGAGAGATCGAGCGTGTAGTGCGCGTGGTTGCCGTCCAGCGGGTCGAACGACGGCGCGAAGGCCGAGATCGCCGGGCCCGGCCCCCCGCCGCGTCGGCGCATCCGTTCCATCGATTGGCCGGCACCGAACAACCGGTCCGCGCGGAAGGGAAACATGTTCTCGACGGCGATCATGACATCACTGGCGGCCTCCAGAGCCGAAA
>NZ_JAFBAT010000145.1 GCF_019247615.1 Mycobacterium sp.
ATCGACATCGACCTGGAGCGCCGCCGAATTTCGTTGTCGCTCAAGCAGGCCAACGAGGACTACACCGATGAGTTCGACCCGGCGAAGTACGGCATGGCCGACAGCTACGACGAGCAGGGCAACTACATCTTCCCCGAGGGTTTCGACTCCGAGACCAACGAATGGTTGGAAGGTTTCGACGCCCAGCGCACTGAGTGGGAAGCCCGCTACGCCGAGGCCGAGCGCCGGCACAAGATGCACACCGCGCAGATGGAGAAGTTCGCCGCCGCCGATGCCGCCGGCCACGCCAGCAGCGAATCGGCGCCGGGCAATGGCACGCCACCGGAGAAGGCGGCCGGTGGGTCGCTGGCCAGCGACGCCCAGTTAGCCGCGCTGCGGGAAAAGCTCGCGGGTAACGCCTAACAGCTTTCTCGGCATGCTGCGCGTCGGGTTGACCGGTGGCATCGGCGCCGGGAAGTCGGCGGTCTCAGCGACCTTCGCGGAGTGCGGGGCGGTCATCGTCGACGGTGACGTCATCGCCCGCGAGGTGGTCGAGCCCGGCACCGAGGGCCTGGCGTCGCTCGTGGAGGCGTTCGGCGAGGACATCTTGCTTCCGGACGGATCGCTGGATCGCCCTGCCTTGGCCGCCAAAGCTTTTCGCGACGACGAGGCGCGCAAGAAGCTGAATGGCATCACGCACCCGCTGGTGGGCAAGCGGCGCGCGGAGATCGTCGCGTCTGTATCGGCGGATTCCGTTGTGGTCGAAGATATTCCGCTGCTCGTGGAGTCAGGCATGGCGCCCCTGTTCCCGCTGGTCGTTGTGGTGCATGCGGGTGTCGAGCTGCGCGTGCGACGCCTGGTCGATCAGCGGGGCATGTCCGAGGACGACGCGCGCGCCCGGATCGCCGCGCAGGCCGATGACGAGCAACGCCGTGCCGTCGCCGACATTTGGCTGGACAACTCCGGCAGCCCAGACGATTTGGCGCAGCGGACCCACGACGTGTGGGAGAACCGCATTATGCCGTTAGCGCACAACCTCAGTGCGCGCCGGATCGCCCGGGCCCCGGCGCGGCTGGTTCCACCCGACCCGACATGGCCGGACCAGGCGGGACGAGTCCTGGCACGCCTGAAAACGGCGTGCGGGCACCGTGCGCTGCGCGTCGACCACATAGGTTCGACGGCGGTGCCCGAACTTCCGGCCAAGGACGTGATCGACATCCAGATCACCGTCGAATCACTTGCGGTCGCAGACGAACTCGCCGATCCACTGCTGTCCGCCGGCTACCCGCGCATCGATCGGATCACCGAGGACGTTGCCAAAACCTCGGATGTCGGGGCACGCAGCACGTTCGATCGTTATGACCACAGCGATGACCCGAGCTTGTGGCACAAGCGGATTCACGCTTCGGCCGACCCCGGTAGGCCCACCAACGTGCACATCCGGGTGGACGGGTGGCCCAATCAGCAGTTCGCGCTGTTATTCGTCGACTGGCTGACGGCGGACCCCGATGTGCGCGCCGACTACCTGGCGGTCAAGCGCGACGCCGAACAGCGCGGCGGCGGTGAGACGGGGTCGATCGGGTCCTATGCCGCCGCGAAGGAGCCGTGGTACGTCGACGCCTACCGCCGGGCGTGGCAGTGGGCCGACTCAACCGGATGGCAGCCCTAGCCGGGTATGGGTGCGCCGCACTGCAGCACACCGTTCTTGGTGCCTCCGTTGCCGGGTCCCGGCCGGACGAACTGGTCCTGCTGCGTGAAGACGTTGTCGTCCACGTCGATCTCGCAGTGCACGTTGGCCGAGTAGGGCCAGTGCAGCAAGATCTGTATGCCGGCCTGTGCCGGGTCGGCCAACACCGTGTTGGCCTCGAATACGCTGCCGGGGATCGAGCTCAGGCCGGTGGTGTTCGTCTGGTTGCCGTTGATGACGAAGGTGGCCTGGCTGCCGTTGGTCACGCCGTCGATCCTGGCCCGGTAGGTGATGTTGTGCAGGTCGGCCCGCGCGTTCGCCGGATTCAGCTGGGAGCCAACCGCGACAGCTGTCAACGCCGCGATCGGCAGCAAACTGCGCTTGCTGAGGCTCATAACTGCCGAGGCTACTCGGCTATCCATTGCCCGACTCCTCAACGGTCCGCGAACGGACCGCATCGTCGCCGGGGCCGCCGCGGACGCGGCGGATTCGTCGGCCGGCCGCCGTATCGCCCAGCTCGCGCCGAAACCCTTGTACGTCAGGCAGTTCAGGCACGAAGCTTCACAAGGCGCTCACCGACGTCACGGATCGTGAACCAGTCAGCACGTAACCCGCGCGCATCCAGCTCATCCCACTCCAGGGGGGTCGCCACCGCGCACACCTCGACCTCGATACGGGACATCATCGCATCTCCCGCACGACGTCCGCGGGATCTTTGTCTGTGCGCAACCCGAGGTAGCGCGGATGGCGCAGCTTGCCGTCGCGCGTCCACTCACTGAAACCGATTTGAACCACGAGCTCCGGTCGTACCCAGCGGGCACCGCTCTGGCGCACCAAACCGCGGTCGAATGGCGGCGAGTCCCGCTCTATCGGCGACAGTCGCTCGTGCAGGCGGTGCAGGGTGGGTGCGTCGAACCCCGTCCCCACCTTGCCGGCGTAGACCAGATCGCCGCCTTCGTGGTAGCCCAGCAGCAGGGCGCCCAACTCAATCCGGCTGCCCTTGGGGCTGGTGTATCCGCCCACGACGAACTCTTGGTCGCGGACACACTTGAACTTCAACCAATTCGGCGAGCGGCGCCCGTCGTACTTCGAGTCGGCCAGCTTGGCGATCACTCCCTCGTCGCCGCGCGCGCATGCGGCTCGGTAGGCCGTGAGGCCGTCACTGACGCGGTGAGTCGTGTAACGCAGCGGGTCGTCGAAGTCGATCACCTTGCGCAGCAGCTTCTTACGCCACAGCAGCGGCAGCTCGATCGTCGATTCGCCGCCGACGTGCAGCAGATCAAAAACGTAGTAGAAGACGCGGACCGGGGATGCGCGGGCCACCTCGGGTTTGGTGATGCCCAGACGACCCTGCAGGCGGCCGAAGCTGGTACGGCGGCCCACGAACGCCACCACCTCGCCGTCCACGACGAACCGGGTCGTCTGCTGCGCCCCGAGCGCATCAACGAGTTCCGGGTAAGTGCCGTTGAGCGGCTGGCGATTTCGCGACAGCAGTCGCACCCGATCGCCGTCACGGAACGCCAGGCAGCGCATCCCGTCGAACTTGCGCTCGAAGATCCAGCGGGGGTCGGAGAACCGGTTCTCGGTCAGCGTGGCCAGCGTGGGAGCTCGCCAGTCGGGCACCGGCTCGTCGTGCAGCGCGGCGCGCACCGATGCGGGCAGATCGGGCAACCCCGTCACGTGCCGCCGCCAGAGTCGCGCCGCCTTCGCTCCCATCGTCCACGCCGGTATTCGCGAAAGCGCACGCGAGATGCATACCCCCCTGCCGGAACGGAAAACTAGCCGGACTCTTGCCAGGTGAGATTCATGCCCACGCTCGCCACCCACCGAGAGAGGTCGTAGTCGTTGCTGGCCAGCCCGTCGACGGCAGCGACGGCGCGCCGCACCGCGCGCTCGGCGACCTCCGGGGTGAGCAAGCCGTGCCGCACGGCCTCGAGGAGCTCATCGACATCGGACAGCTCGACCCCCGAACCGGTGCGGACCACGATGTCGAGGTAGTGGTCCTCGGAACGCCAGACTCTCGCGCCGGGCTGGTATTCGCCCACATCGAGGTAGTAGTCCTGGTCTCGTTCGTGACCCCGATTGAAGTGGAAGACGGTGGCGCGCAAGCCCAACGACGGCAATAGCCACGATTCGAGGTAGTGAAACTGCGCCCTGCCGGGGGTCGGTCGGGCGACGTAAAGCCCCCACGGGCGCACCACATACTCGTCGACCGCCCGCACGATGCCTTTGGGATCGGTATTGGTGCGCGCGCCGAGGTCGAACGTCTCGTGCTTGGGAGGATGAATCACGAGCGTCGGAGCCGGATGCGCCACCGAACAAAGGTGGCATAGAACAGCGACAGCGCGGCCAGCATGCCCATGTCGAACAACCAGATTCTCGATGTGTGTTCCCAGAACCGGTCTTGGGGCAGTAAGGAGCTCGGTACCAGGTGCCGGACGTCGACGGTCGACGCGGCCGCGGCGTAGCCCCAGCGTGCGGGCATCGCGAAAGACAGCTGGCCGAGGCCGAGCCGGCCGGTCACTGGGACCATCCCGCCGCACAGCACAAGTTGCGCCATGATCGACACCACAAACAGCGGCATGATCTGCTCACTCGAGCGGACCAGCGAGGAGATGGCGAGGCCGAGAATGGCCGACGCGACACAGGTCGCGGCGACCGTCGCAAACAGCTCGGCCGTCGCCCACGCGGTGCCATGGGGGCCGGCTCCGAACAGCACGGGCCCCTGGGTGGGGGCGCCCTTTCCTATCACCACGATCGTGGTGGTGATCGCCGACTGCAGGACGGCGAACACGCAGAACACCACGGTTTTGGCGAGCAGGTAGGCGGACGTCGACAATCCGACCGCCTGCTCGCGCTGGAAGATGGCGCGTTCGCCGACCAGGTCGCGGATCGTCAGCGCGGTGCCCATGAAGGCGGCCGCGAGCAGTAGCAGGTTGAGGATCTGGGCGGATTCGTCGGGTGTGCCGCCGTGCGCGTCCGGGACGCCGAATCCGCTACCTCCGGGAACGGTCAGGGACAGCGCGCCGAGAATGAACGGCAAGAGCGCCAGAAATATGAAGTAGGCGCGGTCGGCCAACACCAGGCGAACTTGGCGGCGGGCGATCGTCGAGATTTGGCGCCGCACACTGGTGTGCACCGGTTTGCCCAGGTCGCCCGGCTCGTCGGCCCTCTCCGGCAACAGCCTTTGGGGCCGCTTCCGGGCCTCGGCCCGTTCCAGAAAGCGCCGGTTGGCTTCTTCGGGGTCGGCGCCCACCTGGGTGAAGATCTTGGCCCAGTTGGTGGTTCCCATCGCCTCACCGATCTGGTCGGGCGGGCCGCAGTAGGCCGTCTTGCCGCCCGGCGCCACCAGCAGCAGCTGGTCGCAGACATCGAGGTACGACAACATGTGCGTCACCACGATCACCACGCGGCCCGCGTCCGCCAGCTGCCGCAGCATGGTCATGACCTGGTGGTCCAGTGCCGGGTCGAGGCCCGACGTCGGCTCATCAAGGATCAACAGCGATGGCCCGGTCAGCAGCTCGAGTGCCACCGAGGCGCGTTTGCGCTGACCGCCCGAAAGCTTGTCGACGCGGGTGTCGGCGTGCTTGGTCAGGTCGAGTTCGTCGAGCACTTGGGCGACCACCTTGCCGCGGTCGGCCTTGCCGGTGTCGGGGGGCAGCCGCAGTTCGGCGGCGTATCCCAGCGCCTGGTTGATCGTGAGCTGGCGATGCACGACGTCGTCCTGGGGAACCATGCCGATCCTGCTGCGCAGCGACGCGTATTCGGCATGGATGTCGTGGCCCTCGAAGGTGACCGAGCCGGAGCTGGGGCGGACATAACCCGCGATCAGCCTGGCCAGCGTGGTCTTCCCGGCGCCCGAGCCGCCGATCACAGCGGTCAGCGTGCCGGGTCTGGCGGACAGCGATATGTCGTCCAGCAGTTGCTTGCCGTTGTCGACGACGTACTTGACTCCCCGCACCTCCAAACCGCCCGTGCGGGTTGCCGCCTCGCTGCTCTGAATCAGCGTCCCGCCGCGGAACACCAGATCGACATTGCCAATGGTGACGACGTCGCCCTCCGTCAAGATCGCCGAGCCCACCCGGGTGCCGTTGACGAACGTTCCGTTGATGCTGTTGTCCCGGATCTCGGTGCCCAGCGGCGTGGGGATCAATGTCGCGTGTTGACGCGAGGCCAAGACGTCGGAGACGACGATGTCGCTCTCGGCCGCGCGACCGATCGTCATGGCGCCGACGGTGCCCGAGGCCGATGACAACCGCGGTGAGAGCAGCTTCACGAAGCGCGTCGCCAGGTTCGACACGTCGGCCGTCTTGGTGTTGATCACGGTGGACTCGGGCGCTGGCGTGCCTTCCTGCCGGGCCGCATCGATGGTGACCTCCGTCGGCGGGTCTGGCGCCGGCCCACGGGCCGGCTGCACTTGGGCCGGCAGCCCTGCTGTGTGAATCCGCGAGGGTGGTCCCTGGCGCGGCGGCGGAATCGGCTGCCTGGGCGGGGGTAGGCCGGGCGGTCTGGACTCCTGGGGCGGCCTCGGGCGCGGCGGTGCCGCATGGTGGTGCCCGCGAGGGGGATTTCCCGGCTGGCTGCCCGTCTGGCCGGGCCGCGGCGACGGCGGAGCGATTGGAGTTGTCGGTTCCGGGATCGTTGTCCAGGCCAGGGTGGGCGGGCCGGAATCCTGCATCGGCCTCGGCTGGGCGGTGCGGGTTGCCTGCCCCCGCTGCGGTCCGATCGCGAAGGTCAGCTCGGGCCCTCGTGGGTTTCCGACGTTGATGCTCTGACCGTCATGGATCTGGATCACGGGCATCCGGTAGCCGTTGACGTAGGTTCCGTTGAGCGAGCCGTTATCGATCGCCAGCCACCGCCCCTGATCGAACCTCAGGATCAGGTGAGCGCGGGAGATCCGCGGGTCGGCGATGCGCAAGTCGGCATTGACGTCGCGCCCGATGACGACCTCATGACCCGGCGCGAAGGACCGTTGGGACGCGTCGTGCCGAATTGTCAGGACAGGCGGGGCGGGTCGGGTCACTACTCAAGTATGTCGGCGGCGTGAGTCGGCTCCATGAGACCCGGCTGTGATTTGTCCTTCGGATGAAGAAGTGGGCACTCATAGCTGTTTCATAGCCTGCTGAGACAAAGGTCCAATCGAGGTTGGGCATGATTCCTACGTGACGGGAGTCAAGGCTTCGTGTTGCCACGCGCCGTGCACGCCACCGTGCCGGTCATCCTGATCCGCCCCGTATCAGGCTGCGGCGATCACCCGCAGGTAGTGAGGACAAACCAGGGGGGCCCACACAGTATGGACGAACATCGGGGGACTGCCCGGCGCATCGAGGCCGGGCGACGGCTGCTCAGCAACCCGCGGGCGGCTCGTGAGGCGCTGCGGATGGGTTTTCACTCGCTGCCGTCGGCGACCGTGGCGCAGCTGTTCCGCCGCATCCAGCCCGTCGGCTCGGCGCCTGACCTCTCGACGCCCGACTTCTCGACGCGGGACTTCTCGACGCCGGACCCGAAGCCTTCGGGGGAAGAGCACAACGGCGAAGCCGGCGGTGGCCGTCACGCGCTCAGCAGTGGCGCGAAATTCGACGGCTATACGATCCTGCGACGGCTCGGCGTGGGCGGAATGGCCGAGGTCTACCTGGCTTTGCATCCTCGGCTGCCGCGTCGCGACGTGATCAAGGTTCTCGCCGAGGCCGTCACCGCGGATCCCGAGTTTCGCGAGCGGTTCAACCGGGAGGCCGACCTGGCCGCCACCCTGTGGCACCCGCACATCGTCGGGGTCCACGATCGCGGCGAATTCGACGGTCACCTCTGGATTTCCATGGACTATGTCGAGGGAACCGATGCCGCCCGGCTGGTCAAGGAGCGCTACCCGGACGGCATGCCGGTCCAGGACGTGTGTGCCATTGTGCAAGCCGTCGCGGGAGCTCTCGACTACGCGCACGATCGCGGCCTGCTGCACCGCGACGTCAAGCCCGCCAACATCCTGCTCACCCATCCAGGGGACGGGGAGCGCCGAATCCTGTTGGCGGACTTCGGCGTTGCGCGCCACCTCGCCAACATCAGCGGCATCACCGAGACCAATGTCGCCGTGGGAACGGTCGCCTATGCGGCGCCCGAACAGCTGACCGGTTGCAACATCGACGGCCGGGCCGACCAATACGCTTTGGCGGCAACGGCTTTCCATCTCCTCACTGGTGCGCCGCCGTTCCAGCATTCCAACCCGATCGCGGTGATCAGTCAGCACTTGCACGAGGATCCGCCCCGGCTCAGCGATCAGCGCCCGGATTTGGCGTATCTCGACGACGTGTTCTGCAAAGCTCTCGCCAAGCGGTCCGAGGACCGGTTCGAGCGGTGCCGCGCGTTCGCAGGCGCCATCACCGCGCGGATCGACGCGGTTTCCGAAGCGGCAAAGGATGCCGGCGCCGCTTCGACGGCGCTGCCGCCCATGCGGCGCAGGTTTTCATCACGCGTGCGGTGGGCGGCGGGGCTGGTCTGCGCGGTGCTGATCGCCGTCGCGACGACCTGGTCGACGCTGTACTCGTTTCGCCCGGCGAGCCCCTCCGGAGACCCCTCGCTGGCCTCCAGGCCATCGGCGCCTGCGCCCAATGCTGCGCCCGCGAAACCGGGCGGGCCGGTGGAAAACGGCACCTTCCGGTTGACCTACGACCGCGGCAAGCTGACCGGCAACGGCATCCCCGTCCGGCATGACGGGGCCACGAGTGCCTGGTGGGCCTTCCGCTGGGTGTGCACAAGCAACGACGGGTGCGTGGCCACCGGAACCCAGCTCGACGACGCGGACCACCAGGTTGCCAGCACCGTCGACGGCGGCCACACCGACACGCTGCACTTCATATCCGGCTACTGGCAGGGCACTCCCCAGCAGGAGCGCGTCGGCTGCACTCCGCCGAACGGCCAAGCCCCGGCCACCCAGCAAGAAACCGTCGCCTGGTCGTTGGCGCCGCAGAACGACGGCTCCCTGCGCGGCACGCAAACCGAGACCGTGCTCAGCGACGAGTGCGGGGCCCGGGGGGCGGTGGTACGGGTGCCCGTGGTGGCCACGCGGGTGGGGGACGCGCCGGCGGGCGTGGACGTGGCCGATCCCAACCAGTTGGTCAGCACCTCGGACACGCCGTCCCAGCCGGTGCCGCCAGTGCTTGGCGGGTCGTGCGGCGATGTCGACAAGCTCGCCTATGACCCGACCAACAACGAGCAGGTCGTTTGCGAAAGCAACGTGTGGGCCAAGGCGCCGATCACGATGGGAGTGCACGCCTCCGGCAGCTCGTGCGACCGGCCGAACACTTCGGTGTTCGCCATGTCCACCTCCAACGACGGCTACTTGCTGCAGTGCGATCCCGTCAGCCGTACGTGGACCCGCCCCGCCGGGTAGATCCTGGCGTCTTTCGGCTGCGCGCGCGCGTATCGACCCGTCGCCACGCCGCGCAGCGCGTCATTCTGCGCACGCTCGTGTGGTCGTGACTGACTTTCGCGGCCCGAGAGTCCGAATAAACTTCCGCGTATGCGTGTGGACGTCGCTGGTGTGCAGGCCATGGCCGGCCGATGGGCCGCATCGGTCGGTGAGCTGAGCAATCCGGCGGCTCCGGAGGGGCTCGGCTTGTCGTGTCAGGCCAGCGCCGCGGCAATAGCCGCCGCCCATGCGGAGGTTACGGCGTTCACGGCGGCGTTGTCCGCGCGCGTGGGTGCCCACGCGACGCACGTTTCTGAGGCTGACGCGCGATACGTCGCCAACGAGGCTGACGCGGCCAACGAGATGTCCGCGGTGATTGGCAGGTAGCGAATGTCCGGGGTCGCGGGGTTTCCCGACCTGTCCGGGCTGTTGTCCTGGCCCACCGAACATCTCACGGCGGCGGCCGACCACTGGGAGGCCGTCGGTGCGCGCAGCTATGGGGTAGCGAACCAGGTGTGGCGGGAGGCGCTTGCTGTCGATTGGCAAGGTGAAGGCGCCGACGCGCTGCGCATGGCGACCCACGCTGACATGCTGACGACGAGCGCGGCGGCGGACCAACTGCAGGCGGCGGCGAAAGTCGCCCGCAGCGGAGCCGCGGATCTGTTTGCCGCCCGCTCGCGGCTGCGCCACGCGATCGAAGACGCCAACGCCGCGGGATTCGATGTGCGCGAAAACATGTCGGTCACCGATCGCTCCACTGGCGGTACGCCCGCGCTGCGCGCCGCCCGGGAAGCGCAGGCACAAACCTTCGCCGCTGACATCCGGCAGCGCGCCCTCCAATTACTGGGGCTCGATCAACAGGTCGCGGCGAAAGTCACCGCGGCTGTAGCCGGCATCCGCGACACCTTTCCGCAGGATTCCGGCACTTCGCGGGATCCCAAAATCCAAGCCGTCGACAACCACACGTTCAAACAGGACCCGCCGCCACCGGGGCCGCCGGGCAATCCGTTCGCGGGCTGGACCGACGAGCAAAAACAGCAAGTGGCTATCGAAATTGCTCACGGTCACGCCTTTGACAAGCACGCGGAGGATTTTCCGAAGGGATGGACCGAGCGCGACCTAGCCCGCTGGATCTATGAGTCAATGAATGACCCTAATACCCGCTTCGGTACCGATATCGATTCGGGCGCGCTAACGCTGCTTCGCGCGGGCAAGATCATTCAGATCAATCCAAAGGGCCGAGACTATGGCACTACTTACGCGCCTGAGCCGCATCCTGGTAGTAACTGGCGGACCCCGCAGGATTACTTTGAGCAGCGCACCCGGTCGGTCGAGCCCCTTCCACCTCCTCCGCCGGGACGGCTCCCGCCCGTCGCTCCTGGCGAAATGGCACCTCCCGCACCTGCACCGCAGGCCCCATCGGCGCCACGAGCAGCGCCTCCGCCGGAGGAATCGCAGCCGACACCTGGGGTGAGGGGCGGCAGGGGGCCCTCGTTCGGCGGTGGACCCGCAACGCCCTTCGGACCTAGGTTGGAACCGCCTCCACACGCCGGCCATCACCAGCCGCCGGTGCTCGGCGATCTGGACCCTGACCCGTGGGATCACGGCGAATGATTCTCAATCGGGTGGGAATAGGACTAGCGACGAGAACTGCTGCGTGGGGGCGCGGTCTATGACATCTACGACTCTGCACGGGCTAATCCCCGCTGGTGGCATCGGCAAGATTGACCGCATTGCCGTTCCCCCGGGGTGCTCGGGATTACCCGGGGCCGTCTGCGTTGACGGCCCGCGAAGCGATTCTGATCCGTGCTTCTTCACGACGTGGCGGTTCGAGTCACCGTTCTCGTTCGTCGGTCTTACTCGGCGGTGCGGGGCGGGCCGCCGTGCGGAAACAACAATCTCGCACGCTTGATGCCGCCGATTTTGCGTTGCAAACCGCGCAGCAAACTCACCGCCTCGGTGTCCGAGTATCCCGTGACGGTCGCGAAACCTCGGCCCGCGCCGACAACTTCGCTCGCCCAGGAACACTCCGTCAGATAGAGGACCCGTGCCCAATCTAGATCGGTTAGCGGCTCGTTATCAGTCACGGCATGTTGAAGGCGAAACGTCAACTCTCCGAACTCATCCCACGTCGATAAGCCCAGAATTTGAAATGGAAAGGGCATCACGGACGCCGCCAACGCCCACTGTTCGAGCGCTTGCGAGATAAAGTCGCGCTCCCTCTCGGTCAGGTCCGCGGCCACAAATTCCATAGAACTTGTCATCGAATCGATCCTAAGACCACCACCGACCGCCTCCGCACCCTGGCAGCAACGCTCTTGAGTTTGCGAGGGCCTCCGAACGGTCAGTGTGGCGAGACACGGGCTGGGGTTGCCGGCCGTCGCCTCGAGAGGTGGCTACGGATCGTAGGCGCGGCCTGGTGAACGGCTGCCGCTCATAACCCCGGCGGGTATTGGCGCCCCTGCTGCTCGCGACGCACGTTTTCGGCCCAACGTTCGTCTTCCTCGATTTCCTCGGCGGTACGCGTCCGGCCACCGGTCGGAAACAACAACTTCGCGCGCCGGATGCCGCCGATCTTGCGTTGCAGGCCGCGCAACAAGCTCACGGCCTCCGTATCGGAGAAACTGGTGACCACGTCAAAGTCCAGGCCCGATCCGATCAGGTCACTTGCCCAAGTGACTTCGGTTAAGAACAACACTCGTGCCCAATCCAGATCGGTCAGCGGCTGGCAACCGGTGATCGCACGTTCAAGGCGCAAGGTCTGTTCGCCGAATTCCCCCCACGTTGACAACCCCAAAACCTGAAACGGAAATGGTTGCCCAGCGGCCGAAGACTCCCACTGCTGCAGGGCCTGGCGAATGAAATCGCGTTCGTCCTGCGTTAGGTCGACCGCCACTAGCTCGGAAGAACTCGTCATCGACTTGATCCTACGACCAGCACCGGGACACTTGTCGGTGCGCCGCTCTACCCTGGTGGCATGGCTTTCGCCACTGAGCACCCAGTAGTTGCGCACTCGGAATACCGCCCGGCCGCAGAGGACGTCGAAGGGTTGGTGCGCGCCGGCGGCCGCTTCGAGGTGGTCAGCCCGCACGCCCCTGCAGGAGATCAGCCGGCCGCGATCGACGAGCTCGAACGGCGAATCCGCGCGGGGGAGCGCGACGTCGTGCTCCTGGGCGCCACCGGCACCGGCAAATCGGCCACCACGGCGTGGCTGATCGAGCGGCTGCAACGCCCCACCCTGGTGATGGCGCCCAATAAGACGCTGGCCGCCCAATTGGCCAACGAATTGCGAGAGATGTTGCCGCACAACGCCGTCGAGTACTTCGTCTCGTACTACGACTACTACCAGCCAGAGGCGTACATCGCCCAGACCGACACCTACATCGAGAAGGACAGCTCGATCAACGACGACGTGGAACGGCTGCGGCACTCCGCGACGTCGTCGCTGCTGTCCCGCCGCGACGTGGTGGTCGTGGCGTCGGTGTCCTGCATTTACGGCCTGGGCACCCCGCAGTCCTATCTCGACCGCTCCGTCGAACTCCGAGTGGGCATCGAGGTTCCACGGGACGCGTTGCTGCGGCTGCTGGTCGACGTGCAGTACAACCGGAACGATCTGTCCTTCACCCGCGGGTCGTTCCGCGTGCGTGGCGACACCGTGGAGATCATCCCGTCGTATGAGGAGCTGGCGGTTCGCATCGAGTTCTTCGGCGATGAAATCGAGGCGCTGTACTACCTGCACCCGCTGACCGGCGAGGTGATCCGCCAGGTGGACTCGCTGCGGATCTTCCCCGCGACGCATTACGTGGCCGGACCTGAGCGGATGGCCCACGCCATCTCGACCATCGAGCAGGAGTTGGCGGAGCGGCTCGCCGAACTGGAACGCCAGGGCAAGCTGCTGGAGGCCCAGCGGCTGCGGATGCGCACCAACTACGACATCGAGATGATGCGTCAGGTCGGGTTCTGCTCGGGCATCGAGAACTACTCTCGGCACATCGACGGCCGGGGGCCGGGCTCGCCGCCGGCGACCTTGCTCGACTACTTCCCGGAGGACTTCCTGCTCGTCATCGACGAATCGCATGTCACGGTGCCGCAAATCGGCGGCATGTACGAGGGCGACATGTCGCGCAAGCGAAACCTCGTGGAGTACGGGTTCAGGTTGCCATCGGCGTGCGACAACCGCCCGTTGACGTGGGAGGAGTTCGCCGCCCGGATCGGCCAGACGGTCTACCTGTCGGCTACGCCCGGGCCGTACGAGCTCAGCCAGACCGGTGGCGAGTTCGTCGAACAGGTGATCCGACCCACCGGCCTGGTCGACCCGAAGGTGGTGGTCAAGCCGACGAAGGGACAGATTGACGACCTGATCGGTGAGATCCGCGCGCGCGCCGAGGCCGACCAGCGGGTGCTCGTGACGACGCTGACCAAGAAGATGGCCGAGGACCTCACCGACTACCTGCTGGAGATGGGCATCCGTGTGCGCTACCTGCACTCCGAGGTCGACACCCTGCGCCGCGTCGAACTGCTGCGCCAGCTGCGATTGGGCGACTACGACGTGCTGGTCGGCATCAACCTGCTGCGCGAGGGCCTCGACCTCCCCGAGGTGTCGCTGGTGGCGATCCTCGACGCCGACAAGGAAGGTTTCTTGCGGTCGGCGCGCAGCCTGATCCAGACCATCGGCCGCGCCGCCCGCAACGTGTCCGGCGAAGTCCACATGTACGCCGACACGATCACCGACTCCATGAAGGAGGCGATCGACGAAACCGAACGTCGGCGGGCGAAGCAGATCGCCTACAACGAGGCCAATGGCATCGACCCGCAGCCGCTCCGCAAGAAGATCGCCGACATCCTCGACCAGGTCTATCGCGAGGCAGACGACACCGAGACCGTCGGGGTCGGCGGGTCCGGGCGCAACGCGTCCCGCGGTCGGCGTGCCCAGGGTGAGCCCGGTCGCGCCGTCAGCGCCGGGGTGTTCGAGGGCCGCGACGTCGCGTCCATGCCGCGCGCCGAACTGGCCGATCTGATCAAGGATCTCACCGCACAGATGATGGCCGCCGCGCGTGATTTGCAGTTCGAGCTGGCGGCCAGGTTTCGCGACGAGATCGCCGACCTCAAGAAGGAACTGCGGGGAATGGACGCCGCCGGCCTGAAGTGACGCATGCGGTGGCCAAACCTGCATGCCACTCAGGCACCCGCAAGCGGCGGTTCTACGCGCCCGTCACCGCGTCGATCTGACGACCTGTGAGTAATGAAATTGCCAGCGCTCGACGATGCGGAAGCCCAGGTAGCCGGGGAATCGATACGCGGGTGCACGCCCGAACGCGGTTCCCGTGGGCAGCGACTGGCCGGTCTGGTGATCGGGCAGTGACTTGTCTTTGTCGGTGATGGTCCAGATGGTGGTGCACTTGTTGATCTTGGCGGTCGTCAGCCAGACCGCGACGTGGCCGTCCCACAACGAGCCGACCTTGGGTCCGTACGCGCCGCGTTCGACGTCTATCAACGACCGGAAGGCCTCCGGGCGGGTGGCCAGCAGGGCGCGGATCGGCCCCGGCCGCCACGGCACTGTGTTGTCCACTATCAGGCAGTCACCCGGGGCCGCGTGCGAGCCGATCAGGTCGGCCACCTGGCTGTAATCCCAGCCTTCCTTGGCGTAGGGCCAGCGCTGGACGAAGAGGTAGTTGGGCAGCGCGGCCGCGGCGAACAGCAGCACCACAGCCGCGATCGCCCACGGTCGCCGCGCGATGGTGACGATGCAAACTGCCATGACGACGGCCGCCGCCGGCGCCGTGAAGATCAGGTAGCGCGGGTAGTAGATCGGTTCACCGACAGCCGAGTAGACGACGACGAGCGCGGTGGGGATGACGATCCATGCCGTGCAGATGATCAGCAGGGTGCGCGCGTCGCCGGCCGGGCCCTGCACTCCCCTCAGGCGCGCCACGGCCGCGGCCGCGATGAGCACGCCCGTGAGAATCGCGAACGGGACGCTGTGGTCGAAATACTGCCGAAGGATGATGTCGAAGGCGTAATGCCAGCTCACCGGGTAGATCCAGTTGACCTGCCAGACCTGGTTGTGGGCGAACACCATGAACGGCGTCATGATGCCGACGGCGATCGCGGAACTGGCTGCCCACCAAACCACCGGCGACTTGCGGGAGTCCTTCGGCGTCAGCACCGGCAGCATCGCGGCGTACACAAACACCAGCAGCACCAGGTTCAGATTCAGCAGAATCGCCAGCGTCAACGCCACCGCGTAAGCCACCCACACCCTGGGCCGATTGCGCCGGAGGGCGGTGACCAGCAACACCGTCAGCCAGACGGCCGCGGCGGCCGCGAACGCATACGAACGCGCCTCGATGCCCGCCCACGTGGTCCGAGGCAGGATGGCGAAAACCGCACCGGCGCACAGCGCCGTCGCTCGGCCGCAGAGAAACTGCCGGACGAACACAGTGGCGCCGGCGGCCGCGGCCCCGATCGCCAGCGCGCTCGGCACCCGCGACCAGAATTCGGTGGCCGGAAAAATCGCGAACCAGCCGTGCATCAGCAGGTAATACAGCCCGTGAACAGCATCGATGTGGCCCAGCAGCTTCCACAGCTCAGGCAGCGTGCGGCTCGCCGAAGCCGAAATGGTCGCGCCCTCGTCAAACCAAAGGGAAGGCCTGCAGGCCCAGGCGGCGCTGATCACGGCGGCGAACGCGGCGATCGCCCAGGGATCGAGCAACCGGCCGCGCCGACGCACGGGCCCGCGCTCTGCCACGGCCCCCGCGGCGCGGCGCTGCAAGGTGGGCATAGACATGATGCCTGTCACTGTAGGGCGCACCACACCAACCGGCTCACCATGAGTCGGCCATTTCGCGAGAACCCGCCCTATGGAACCCTTTTCATCGCGAACACCAGCGCCGGCTGGTATTTCACCGCGGAATTCTGTCGTCGGCGCAGCAAGGCCCGGCAATTCCCGTTTCGCCACTCCGTGGCTGTGTGGTTGATTCTGACTGCTCTTTATCGGGCAAAAGCGATACTGTCTTGGGTTGGCGTAGCAACCGACACTGGGAGGGTAAATGAGCGCCTATCGGACCGTGGTCGTCGGGACCGACGGCTCGGATTCATCGTTTCGCGCGGTGGACCGGGCGGCCGCAATCGCCGGGGCCGACGCCAAGTTGATTGTCGCGTCGGCATATCTGCCCCAGCACGAGGACACCCGCGCCGCCGACGTGCTGCGGAATGAAAGCTACAAGGTGTCCGGTGCTGGCCCGATCTACTCGATCCTGCAGGACGCCAAAGAGCGGGCGCACAAGGCGGGCGCCAAGAACGTGGAAGAGCGGCCCATCGAGGGCGCTCCCGTTGACGCCCTCGTGAAGCTGGCCGAGGACGAAAAAGCCGACCTGTTGGTTGTCGGAAATGTCGGCCTGAGCACGATCGCGGGCCGGCTGCTCGGATCCGTGCCGGCCAACGTCTCCCGTCGGGCCAAGGTCGACGTGCTGATCGTGCACACCACGAATTAGGGCGCTCACCAACGCCGCTCGCGCCACTCCTCGAGATGCGGACGCTCGGCGCCCAGCGTCGTGTCGTCACCGTGGCCCGGGTAGACGACCGTGTCGTCGCCGAAACGGTCGAACACCCGGGTCTTCACGTCCTGGTATAGCGAGTCGAATTCGGCCGGCTTCGTGGTCCGCCCGAGACCGCCGGGGAACAGGCAGTCGCCCGTGAACAGCTGGGTGACACCGCCGGTGGCGGGCCCGTCGAGGGCCAGGGCGATCGATCCGGGCGTGTGGCCGCGGAGGTGGATGACGTCGAAGCTGAGGTCGCCGATCTGCACGGTGTCGCCGCCGGCCAGCAAACGGTCCGGCTTGACCGGCAGGGGCCCGGCATCAATCTCGTTGGCGGCGGTCGGTGCGCCCGTCGCGGCGGCCACGGACTCCAGCGCCTGCCAGTGATCGAAGTGCTGGTGACTGGTCACGATCAACGTCACCTTGGGCGCATGCTCTTGGATCAGGCCGATCAGGACGTCAGCGTCGTTGGCGGCGTCGACTAGCAGTGTGTCTCCGGTCGCGGAACATGTGACGAGATACGCGTTGTTGTCCATCGGGCCCACCGACGCCTTTAAGATCGTGGCGCCGGGTAGGGTCCGGCGAGCCGCGGTGCCAGGGTCGACGTGTCCGGTGTAGTTGTCCTTCACGGCGGTCATAGCGGTCACGTTACTGGTCGAACAATGCTTGTCGGTATGGGCACATAGCATGGAATGCGCCCTGCGCAGTTTTGGTTTCAGAACCGCTGGAGCACTCGAAAGTTGCGAAATAGTTCCTGAGAGAGGCAGCGTGGCCGACCGCCTGATCATCAAGGGCGCCCGCGAACACAATTTGCGAGGCGTCGACCTCGACCTGCCGCGGGACTCGCTGATCGTCTTCACGGGGTTGTCCGGATCGGGCAAGTCCTCACTGGCGTTCGACACCATCTTCGCCGAGGGCCAGCGCCGCTACGTGGAGTCGCTGTCGGCCTACGCCCGCCAGTTCCTGGGGCAGATGGACAAGCCGGACGTCGACTTCATCGAAGGTCTCTCGCCCGCGGTGTCGATCGACCAGAAGTCGACCAACCGCAACCCCCGATCGACTGTAGGGACGATCACCGAGGTCTACGACTACCTGCGTCTGCTCTATGCGCGCGCGGGCACACCC
The DNA here is from genome assembly GCF_019247615.1 of Mycobacterium sp. GTDB lineage: Bacteria > Actinomycetota > Actinomycetes > Mycobacteriales > Mycobacteriaceae > Mycobacterium. Next base: position 17,732 of record NZ_JAFBAT010000145.1, read on the forward strand.
CACTGCCCGGTCTGCGGACACCGGATCGCCCGCCAAACTCCGCAGCAAATCGTCGACCAGGTGCTGGCAATGCCGGAGGGCACGCGCTTCCTGGTGCTCGCGCCGGTGGTGCGCACCCGCAAGGGCGAGTTCGCCGACCTGTTCGAGAAGCTCAACGCGCAGGGATACAGCCGGGTACGGGTGGACGGCGTGGTCCATTCGCTAACCGATCCGCCGAAGCTGAAGAAGCAGGAGAAGCACGACATCGAGGTGGTGGTGGACCGCCTGACGGTCAAGGCCGCTGCCAAGCAGCGGCTGACCGACTCGGTGGAGACCGCACTGAAGCTGGCTGACGGCATCGTGGTGCTCGAATTTATCGATCACGAACATGACGCGCATAACCGCGAGCAGCGGTTCTCCGAGAAGCTGGCCTGCCCCAACGGGCACGCGCTGGCGGTCGACGACCTGGAACCGCGCTCGTTCTCGTTCAACTCGCCCTACGGCGCCTGCCCCGAGTGCACCGGCCTGGGCATCCGCAAGGAGGTCGACCCGGACCTCGTGGTGCCCGACGCCGACCGCACGCTGGCCGAGGGCGCGGTTGCGCCGTGGTCGACGGGTCACACCGCGGAGTACTTCGTCCGGATGATGGCCGGACTGGGTGACGCGCTGGGATTCGACGTCGACACGCCGTGGCGAAAACTCCCGGCCAAGGCGCGCAAGGCGATCCTCGAGGGATCCGACCAGCAGGTGCATGTGCGGTATCGCAACCGGTACGGGCGCACCCGGTCGTACTACGCCGATTTCGAGGGCGTGCTTACGTTCCTGCAGCGCAAGATGAGCCAGACCGAATCCGAGCAGATGAAGGAGCGATACGAGGGCTTCATGCGCGATGTGCCCTGCCCGGTGTGCGAGGGCACCCGGCTGAAGCCGGAGATCCTGGCCGTGACGCTAGCGGCTGGGGATCGCGGTGCGAAGTCGATCGCCGAGGTGAGCGAGCTGTCCATTTCCGACTGTTCCGATTTCTTGAACGCGCTCACGCTGGGTCCGCGCGAGCAGGCGATCGCGGGACAGGTGCTCAAGGAGATCCAGTCCCGGCTCGGCTTCCTGCTCGATGTGGGGCTGGATTATCTGTCCCTGTCGCGGGCGGCGGCCACGCTGTCCGGCGGTGAGGCACAACGCATCCGGCTGGCCACCCAGATCGGGTCGGGCCTGGTCGGCGTCCTCTACGTGCTCGACGAGCCGTCCATCGGCCTGCATCAGCGCGACAACCGTCGCCTCATCGAAACCCTAACCCGCTTAAGGGATTTGGGAAACACGCTGATCGTGGTCGAGCACGACGAGGACACCATCGCGCATGCCGACTGGATCGTCGACATCGGGCCGGGGGCGGGCGAGCATGGCGGCCGGATCGTGCACAGCGGAACCTACGCAGAACTGCTGGCCAACGAGGACTCGATCACCGGCGCCTACCTGTCGGGCAAGGAAAGTATCGATGTTCCCGCCGTCCGGCGCCCCGTCGACCGGCGACGCCAGCTGACCGTCGTCGGCGCCCGCGAGCACAACCTGCGGGGGCTGGACGTGTCGTTTCCCCTGGGCGTGCTGACCGCGGTGACGGGCGTCTCCGGCTCCGGTAAGTCGACGCTGGTCAACGACATCCTGGCCGCCGTGCTGGCCAACCGGCTCAATGGCGCGCGGCAAGTCCCGGGCCGTCACACTCGGGTCACCGGACTCGACCACCTGGACAAGCTGGTGCGGGTGGACCAATCGCCGATCGGCCGCACGCCGCGATCCAACCCGGCGACCTACACCGGGGTATTCGACAAGATCCGTACGCTGTTCGCGGCCACCACCGAGGCGAAGGTCCGTGGATACCAACCCGGCCGATTCTCGTTCAACGTCAAGGGCGGTCGCTGCGAGGCCTGCACCGGCGACGGCACCATCAAGATCGAGATGAACTTCCTGCCGGACGTATACGTGCCGTGCGAGGTCTGCCAGGGCGCCCGGTACAACCGGGAAACCCTCGAGGTCCATTACAAGGGCAAGACGATCTCCGAAGTGTTGGACATGTCGATCGAGGAAGCCGCCGAGTTCTTCGAGCCGATCACCGGTATTCACCGTTATCTGCGCACGCTCGTCGACGTCGGCCTGGGCTATGTGCGGCTGGGTCAGCCCGCCCCCACGCTGTCGGGTGGCGAGGCGCAGCGCGTCAAGCTGGCCGCGGAACTGCAGAAGCGCTCGACCGGGCGCACCATCTACATCCTCGACGAGCCCACCACCGGGCTGCATTTCGACGACATCCGCAAGCTGCTGAACGTCATCAACGGCCTGGTCGACAAAGGCAATACGGTCATTGTCATCGAGCACAACCTCGACGTGATCAAGACGTCGGACTGGATCGTCGACATGGGGCCGGAGGGCGGCGCCGAGGGCGGAACCGTCGTCGCTCAAGGCACTCCGGAGCACATCGCCTCGGTACCGGAAAGCTACACCGGAAAGTTCCTCGCCGACGTCGTCGGCGTCAGCGCCTGAGCGGCTTTCGCCGCGACACTGAAACGTCGCGCACGACACGCCGAAAAGCGCCGCCAGGTGCAAATGGGGCCGGCGTTGCCGTTGGCGTCCAGGCCCGGCAGCAGCGCACACCAGGGCGGGGAGTCGAGGCGGCGTGCAGCCCCCGGCCATGACTTGCGTGAGCGGGGAGTGGCGTGTGGAAAGAAAATGCTTGCGGGCCAAGCTTTACGCTGTTCGCCGACGGTGAAGCGCGCAACGCTCAACGCTCGTCGGAGCGCATCGACTCTCGGATCTGCGCCAGCCACTCGGCCGCGGCGCGCTGGCGCTCCTGGTACTGCTCCTGCACCGCGCGGCCCTCGGGAGTCTCGGCGTCGATTTCCGCCGCACCCTGAGCGGTCGCGTACCGGGATTCGATTTTTTCGCGCACGGATTCAAATGTCGGCACACCGGCGCTGTCGTAGCGGGGCTCAGGGGCCTCGGGGGGCATTGCTTCCTCGGGCATGACAACACGCTACCGTGGCCGCCGGTCGAAATTTCGCGTCGCCGTGGGCACCGAGGTCGCGCGAAGCGGCCGCAGCGCCGCCCGCTCGTAGGCGGTGCCCGGCTCGGCGGTGGAAGTGGCGGAGTGTGCGCTCATGGTACGCGGTTGGCGAACAGGCGCCCAGCTAATGCCTACCGAAAAGTAACCGCTGACGAAATTGTGGAATTCTGCGATTCCAAACAGCCAAAGTTAGCAACGTGCCCAGGATTGCCTGAGGCCGGGCGCAGCGAAGCAATCCCGAATTCGCCGGCAGCTTGCAATGGGTACTGCTTAGAGCGCGCTACGCCAAGCCGATCGCCGCCTCGGGACGCCGGCACGCAAGGACAGCCGCCCGTCTGCGCGGCAATCACGCGACGCCCACGCTTTCGTGTCACCCAGCCGAAGGACAGTCGAGGGGCCGTGCCAGCAAACCCTGGCCTTGTTGCCCGCATCGACCTGCGGTAGGTGCGACGCCTTCGCTGGGTGGATCGAGGGAGAATCAAATTAGCTCAATTATTCGCCGTGTGCCCAAATTGGGAAATAATTCAAGTCGCGCCACACGGAATCAGCCAAAGATGGCGCGGTTCGGAGACGAAGGGATACCTATGGAAGCGGTTCTGCTCGCTGGCAAATCGATCGACGGCTCGTGCGTGGAAGGCCGATGGCGCTGGCGTGATCAGGCGACCGGATGTTTGATAACGGCCTCTAGTCCGGAGGTGGAGCCCGAATTATGGGATAGATACCTCGACGGGGCGCTGCGCAGCTATCGCCGGCACGGGCTGGAATGGGTGCTCGACATCGACGCCGTTCGTGACGGCGCCGACACCGCGCTGTTTTTCGCCGCCGTCGACCCGGCAGGTCGGGTGATCGGGGGCACACGGGTCGTGGGCCCACTGCGATCGCCCGAGGACTCTCATGCGCTCGAGGAGTGGAACGGCAGCCCGGGGCGTACCGAGCTGCGCCGGATGATCGCCAACCGGCTGCCCTTCGGCGTCGTCGAAGTCAAGAGCGCCTGGACCGATTCCCGGGATTACGGCGGCCGGGCGCTGTCGAGGGTGCTGGCCCGCACCGCGTTGCCGATGATGACGCTCCTGGACGTTCAGTTCGTCATGGCCACCGCGGCGGCACATGTGCTGGAGCAGTGGCGCTCCTCCGGGGGCGTCGTGGCCGCGCGGATTCCGGCGGCCGCCTATCCTGATGAGAACTACCGAACCAAGGTCATGTGGTGGGACCGCCGCACCATAGCGACACACGCCGAGCCCGAGCAATTTAAGCTGATGTGCGCAGAGAACTCCGAAATCATCGGTCGTATTTCGGCGTAAGCGAATTGGGGACGGCATCGATGGGAGTCGGGGAATGGACCACAACCATGGGCGCGACGACACGTGTCGTGCAGTGGTTCTCGCCGACGATGCGGCCGACCGAGACGTGCTGGACCGGCTGCGCGCAACTCCGGGCATCGAATTCGTCGACCGTCTCGACCGCGAACCCGCGGACTCCGATCACAAGCACCGGTGGGTGTACTACCCATGGCGCAACGCAGTAGTCAAGGTCCCTGGCCCGCGCGCGTTTGCTGTCGCGCGCCTGGATCGCAACAGGCACCTCATCACCGCCTCCGAGCAACAACGGTTGCAACGCCAGCGGATTGGCGTGGTTGGCCTGAGCTCCGGGCATGCGGTCGCGTATTGTTTGGCGGTGCAAGGGCTTTGCGGCGCGTTGCGGTTGGCCGATGGGGACGTGCTCGAGCTGCCCAATCTGAACAGGGTTCCCGCATCGGTCCTTGAGCTGGGCCTCAACAAGGCCACGGTCGCGGCGCGGCGAATCGCGGAACTCGACCCCTATTTGGACGTGGAGGTGTTCACTTCCGGTGTGACAACTGAACTCGTCGATCGCTTCCTCGACGGTTTGGATGTCCTCGTTGACCAAGCCGATTCCCTCGACATCAAGGTGTTGATCCGTCAGGCCGCCCGCAACCGCGGCATTCCGGTGCTCATGGCCACCAGCGATCGGGGCCAGCTCGACGTCGAGCGGTTCGACCTCCAACCCCGGCCGCCAATCCTGCACGGGCTTCTCGGTGATATCGACGCGACGGCGTTGGCTGGTTTGTCGACCAGGGACAAGCTTCCCTACCTGCTGCGCCTGCTCGATCCCGCGCGTCTTTCGGCGCGCGGGGCGGCATCGCTGGTAGAGGTCGGGCAGACGCTGACGGGTTGGCCCCAGCTGGCCAGCGATATCTGGCTGGGCGCGGCGGCGGTCGCCGAGGCGGTGCGGCGGATAGGGATGGGCGAGCCCCTGCGGTCCGGACGTATCCAGATCAACCTGGCTGACATCCTGGATCGAATCGACCAACCGGTGACGCGTGGTGAAGACGTGGCGGCGGCGTCGGGCGCAGCCCCCCTTGCCGGTGCCGGCGCGGGAGAAGCCCGGATCGCCGACGTGGTCGCCGACGCCGCAATCCGCGCGCCGTCCGGGGGCAACTCACAACCGTGGCGAATCGTCGTGGGTGACAACTCTATTCAGATGCTGCTGGCGGCGGAGGACTCCTCAACAATGGACGTCGAATTCCGCGCCAGCGCGGTCGCGCTGGGCGCGGCCATGTTCAACGCGCGCATTGCGGCGGCCGCGTGCGCGGCGCTGGGCCCGGTCAGCTTCGACGACAACCACCCGGACACGGCGCTTCAGGGAGAAATGGTGTGGGGCAACGGCGATGACCCGCGACTCGCGGAGTTGTACGCGCCGATGCTGGCACGACAAACCAATCGTCACGCCGGTACTCCGGTCGCGGTCCAGCCGGCCATTGCTGCCCGGCTGGAGGCGGTCACGGCGGACGAGGGCGCGCGACTCCGGCTGATCACGGATCGCCAGGAAATCGAGGCAGTGGCCGACATACTGTCGCAGGCCGACCGCATCCGCTATCTGACGCCCCGCTTGCATGCGGATATGGTGTCCGAGCTGCGCTGGCCGACGGATCCGTCGCCGGAGACAGGTATCGACGTCCGTGGCCTGGAGCTCGACTCAGGGGAGTTGGCGGCGCTGGACCTCATTCGGCGTCCGGATGTCATGGCCGAGCTCGCGCGCTGGGACGCGGGCGCGGCGCTGGGCGACATCATCCGCCAACGTGTCACCGCGAGCGCCGCGCTGGCCGTCGTCGCCATCGAGGGCTCAGCGCTCACCGACTACGCCCGCGGCGGCGCGGCGCTGGAAGCGCTATGGATCGCCGCGCAACAAAGCGGATTCGGCGTGCATCCCGTGTCGCCGGTGTTTCTGTACGCGCACAACGACCAGGACCTGCAGACGTTGTCCGCCCGCTACGCCGAGCGGCTGCGGACGCTACGGCAAGGGTTTCGGGCACTCGTCGGGCTCGCCGCGGGGGAACATGAGATATTGCTGCTCCGGCTTGTCGCCGGGCCCGCGCCTTCGGTGCCGGCGCGACGCCGCCCGCTGAGCGCCAGCATGTGCGCGCCGAGGTAGCAGCGACATGGAAAGCCAAACTGGCCCAAGGACTCTGAACTCCATCGTCACCACGGTGGCCACCAAGCTGATGGGTGCGACGAGTAGCACCGCCACCGATATCAGCACCGAAATACTTGCCGAACTGGTGAACATCCTCGGCGTCGACGTCAGCTTCCTTCGGTACAACGATCACAGCATTCATGCGACGGTGTTGGTGGCCGAGTGGCCGCAGCGACCTGACAAACCCGAACCCGACCCGCTGCATACCATCTATTTCGCCGACGCCGACCCGATCTTTGCCCTGTGCGAAAACGCAAAGGTGCCAGTCATTTTGCGTCCCGACATCGCCAACCGCCATTACCAGCGCACCATCACCCAGGCCAGCGGTGTGCCGGGGGTATCCATGGCGTCTATGCCCCTGCTGTCCGGGGACGTCACCACCGGAG
>NZ_JAFBAT010000112.1 GCF_019247615.1 Mycobacterium sp.
GCAGGGTCATTGCCCTGGTTCCCCGGTGTCACCGGGGATGTGCTCAAGCATTCTGGTCAGGTAGGGCTGCCGTGCGTTGGAGTTCGGTTGCTGCTCGGCGGGAGCACCGTCCTGCTGCGCCGGCACGCCGGCCTCCCGAGCCGGCTCGCCCACGGGCGCCGCGGACTTGGTGGCGGACGGCCTGTCCTCCGCGGGCGGCGCACCGACCGGCGCGACAGCGGCCGCGACCTCCGGCGCCGGCGTGTTCACCACATGCCTCGCCGGCGTGGCCTGGCTGCCTGGGGCGAGTTCGAGACCGACTGCGACCGACAGCGAAGTGACAAAGGTGATCGCCGCGGCAGCCAGTGCCGTCAGCGCCCCCGTGTAGGCCAGCTTGCGTGGGGGGTGCGGGGCGGCGACGGGCTTAGTGGTGCGCACGACCGACAGCAGCTCCTCGTCGGTGAATTCGGTGCTTTGCGCCGCGGCCAGCGCCGCCCCGCGAGCCACCGTCACCTGCGCCATGGTTTGCGCGAATACCGGTACCGGCAATGCCTTTTCGAGCTGCCACGAGAAGCCGTTGATTTCGTCATCCGCGCCGACGACGACCACGCCGCCTGGCTGCCAGCCACTTCGCCGGTCGAACATCCCCCGCAGCCAGCTGCTCAGCCCATCGAATCCGCCGCGAACGTGCTTGACGGCCGTCTGAGTGTCCCCGTTGTGGGTGTCGACCATGACGACGGTCGCCCACTCATGCTCGAGGATGCAGACCACCGTCTGCTGGTAACCGATGACCGGTGCAATGGCTCTGGCCAGGGCCTCGACCGCCTGGAGCAACCGGACCGGCACGACGTTGTGTAAACCCGCGTCGGTCAGCGCTTCCACCAGCAGCGCCGCCAGGGCGGACGCCTCGTCGGTCCAGGTCAGGCCGATGACCCGGACATGCTGCTCACCGGCTGCTGCCAGCGCGGTCACCCGCAACACCTCGTCTGCCACCTGCTGTGCGGTACTCAAGGCGCGCGCCCCGGTTCCGGCGCGCAACGTCAGCTCTCGATGGTCCAGGATGGTGCCGTCAGCGCCGTGCCCTTCGGCGAGCACCCATCCGACGGTGGTCGGTGTTACCGACAGCCCTAATACCGTATCCAAATTCGCACCTCAATCGGTCCCCACCTCCGACGCCCTCAGCAGCACAATCGCGCACCAAAAACTCCGCCGGTGCGGTGGCGTGAGAGGGGAACGGACCGGGATAGCGTGGTCTCCCTCGGCTTGCTCCGTCAGAGCCTACGCGGTCCTTCAGGGTTCGGCTCGCCCGGTCTTGAATTCGTGTCAAATTAGCAGGCCAAGCGAGATTGGGCGCCGAATCACCGCCGCATGCGCCAGGCGGGAACGCTCCGACTGTCAGGGCGCGGACGAGTGTGGCCTCAGGAACGCATCGTGCGCGAATCGAACGCTCGGGCGACCGGCGCGGGTGCTCCGCTTGCGCCGCGATATCGCTGCGCAGGCGAGCGAAATTGACGGCTCGAATTGTTTAGTGGGCACTTTGTACCGTGTGTCGTAGCTCCGACATTCGGTCGCGGTGACCCGCCCATCGATGCCGGTTCCTGGTGTTTTACGCTGCGACAGCCCGGCTGAACCCGTTTGCCGAAGCCAAGCAAACGGGGGCGCCGCCGCTTATCCCGGCGGCGAAATACCGGGCGAAAACCGATACCGGACCGAGACAACATCGCGTCCCAATCGACATATGACGTATTCGCACGGTAAATTCCTGCCGAGAGTTACGACGACCTAACGATAAGGGGCGCAGGTATGACAGACGTGAGCGAGAAGATCCGGGCCTGGGGGCGCCGGCTGTTGGTCGGTGCGGCAGCGGCTGTCACCCTGCCGGGCCTGGTAACTCTTGCGGGCGGAGCGGCGACGGCGGGGGCGTTCTCGCGCCCGGGCCTGCCGGTCGAATACCTGCAGGTGCCGTCCCCGAGTATGGGCCGCAACATCAAGGTCCAATTCCAAAGCGGCGGAAACGGCTCCCCGGCCGTATACCTGCTCGACGGGTTGCGGGCCCAGGACGACTACAACGGCTGGGACATCAACACGCCCGCCTTCGAGTGGTACTACAAGTCGGGCCTGTCGATCATCATGCCGGTCGGTGGGCAGTCCAGCTTCTACACCGACTGGTACAGGCCAGCCTGCGGCAAGGCCGGCTGCTCGACCTATAAGTGGGAGACGTTCCTGACCAGCGAGCTGCCGCAATGGCTGTCGGCCAACAGGAGTGTCAAGCCCACCGGCAGTGCCGCGGTCGGGATCTCAATGGCGGGCGCCTCGGCGATGAATCTGGCGAACTACCACCCTGCTCAGTTCATCTACGCCGGTTCGCTGTCCGGCTACCTCAGCCCGTCCACCGGGCAGGGCTGGATAGGTCTGGCGATGGGGGATGCCGGCGGCTACAAGAAGGAAGACATGTGGGGGCCGGATAACGACCCGGCCTGGGTGCGCAACGACCCCTTGGTCAACGTCAACCTGCTTGTCGAACATAACACCCGGCTCTGGGTGTACTGCGGCAACGGAACTCCGAACGAACTGGGCGGTGCGAATTTGCCGGCCACGTTCCTGGAGAGCAACTTCATGATCGGCGTCAACAAGAAGTTCCAAGACGCCTACAACGCCGCGGGCGGCCACAACGCCGTGTTCAACTTCCCGCCCTACGGAACCCACAGCTGGGAGTACTGGGGAGCGCAGCTCAACGCCATGAAGGCCGACCTGCAGAGCAGCCTGGGAGCGACCCCCGGCGGCGGCGGATAACACCCCTGTCGGACGTCGCTGCGGCGCTTGACGGTAATCCGTCGGGCGCCGTAGCGCGTTAGGGGCCGCTACCGGGCCTGGGAAACCGGTCTGTGACATCGGTCCAGGCCGTCGTGTCCTTGCGATGGTCGTTGACGTTCCGGCATTGGCCGTAGACACGCGCGACGCCCAGGCTCGGATCCTCGCTTTGGCGATACACAACCACGGTGACGGCATCCTTCGAGAGGATCCTCGCAAACACGTGGTCGTTGGGAGGCAGACCCTCGGTCCAGCCGTGGGTGACCAGGGTGGTCGCGAGGTCGGGGAAATAGGTATCCGCCCGCGCGGCGGCGGGTAGCGCGAAGGTCAGGTAGATCGTGCCCTGATACGGCGGGTCATCCCGGTCCTTGCACGACATCAACGTGTAGCCGGCGGAGGCCGTGTGCAGACCGGTCAGGCCGACGATTTCCTTGGCCGAGTCGAGCACCTGAGCCTCGGACTGGTCGTCGGTGACGGGGTTGGCCGGATGGTCGACCGGGTCCGACGGGGTCGAGTGCAGCTTGCCCACCGAGAGGAAGGCGCCGCCCAGCAGCAGCGAGGCCCCCAGCGCGGCAGCGGTCAGCGCCCGAATCTGCTTCGAGCGCAACGAGTTTCCGCGTTTGCGACCGGCTTCCCGGCGGGGATCATCGGTGGTCTCGGACATCAGCGGTTAGGTTAACTCCGGCACTGGCCGTCGGCGGGTATTTCCGGTCCGGCCGTCCAGGCCACAATGACGATCATGGCCCGCACCGATTGGCGCCCCCGCTGTCACGCCACCGTTGTCGCGTTGTGCGCAACGGCCGGTGGGCTGGCCGTGCTGGGCGTGACACTGCTGGCATCACGGGCCGGAGCCGCTCCGAGCAGCCCGCTGAGCGAGCTGGTTGACGCCGCAGCCCAGCGGTTGGCCGTCGCCGAGCCGGTGGCGGCGTTCAAATGGGCTTCGCACGCTTCCATCGAGGATCCCGGCCGCGTGCAGGAGGAGCTGGTTAAGTTGCGCGCCGACGCGGAGGCGGCGCACGTCGACCCTGGCTACGTGGCCCGCGTCTTCGGCGATCAGATCACAGCCACCGAGGCAATCGAATACAGCCGGTTCGCCGACTGGAAACTCAACCCGGCGATCGCTCCCGATGCACCGCCGGACCTCTCGGCGTCGCGGTCGACCATCGATGGTCTCAACCAAACGATGCTGACTCTGATAGTGGCCAACTGGCCGCTCTTGCATTCGCCGGCTTGCCGGCAGCAGCTGGACGCCGCCAGCACCGACGTCATGCGGCTTCGCCGGCTCGACGGGCTCTACCAACGAGCCCTGTCGTCGGCGACCCAGTCCTATTGCCAGGGCTGATTTACCCATTTCTCATCAACTTCTAAATTGCCATTCGGCTTCCCTGAAGCGGATTTCCGCTGATAGCGGCTTTATCTCGCGAGATTTTCGAATCGGTAACGCTTCGGATACGCCCGGCGATTTGTTTGACATGAGCAAACTCTGCATGCGTCTCGTCAAGTCCGCCGCCCTGGCCGGGATCTCTGCGGTATCGCTGACGTCGATCGGCGGCGTGGCCAACGCGGCTCCCCCGTCTCCTAACTGGGATGCGGTGGCGCAGTGCGAGTCCGGCGGCAATTGGCAGGCCAACACCGGCAACGGCGAATACGGTGGGCTGCAATTCAAGCCGGGCACCTGGGCCGAATTCGGCGGTGTCGGGAACCCGGCGGCCGCGTCCAGAGAGCAGCAAATCGCCGTCGCCAACCGGGTTTTCGCCCAGCAGGGGCTGGATCCCTGGCCCAAATGCGGTGACGCCTCCGGGCTTCCGGTCGCGTGGTATTCGCACTCCGCGCAGGGCATCAAGGAGATGATCAACGGGCTCATTCATGCCGCTGCGCCGCATTAGCGAACGTCTTCGTCCACGTGCTCTTGGGAATGCTTTTGGGTCTATGAGCCAGCCGGAAGCTGTGTTTGGATCGGGCCATGGAAGGTTCGGCGACTGTTCATATGGCGGCACCTGCCGACAAAATCTGGGATCTGATCGCAGATGTCCGCAACACCCCACGGTTCTCCCCAGAGGTATTCGAGTCGGAGTGGGTGGGTGGTGCGACGGGCCCGGCACTCGGCGCTAAATTCCGCGGTCACGTTCGGCGGAACGAGATAGGACCGGTGTATTGGACGACCTGCCAGGTGACCGCGTGCGAGCCGGGCCGTGAATTCGGGTTCGCCGTTCTGCTCGGCGACAGGGCCGTCAACAACTGGCATTACCGGCTGGCGCCCAGCGGTGGCGGCACCGACGTCACCGAGTCCTTCCGGCTCAACCCGGCGCCGTGGCTGGGCGTGTACTGGCTGCTCGGCGGATTTCTGCGCAAGCGACGCAACATCCGCGACATGACCACGACGCTGAACCGCATCAAGGATGTGGTCGAGGCCGGAAGGGCGACGTGAAATCGGTCGTCATCGCCGGTGCGGGCAGTGCCATGGCGCGAGAGCATCCGCTTGATCGACGTGATCAAGGGATTGAGCCCGGAATTCGTGCGCGGGCGCATCGTCAAGTCCCTGCCCGCGCTGATGCCGAACGGCGGTACAAGGAGGTGATGTGGTGCAAATCCGTTTGCTTGCAATAGGTTTCATCGTCGTCGCAGGTGTGGCGGGGTGCGGACAAAAGCAGACGACGCCGCTGAAGCCCGCCCGGGTGACCATCGACGGCGCCACTCACACCGCGCGCCCGGCCGCGTGCAGTCAAATCCAGGCCTACCGCACCCTCGACATCCCCGACCACAGTGGCCACATCGAGGCGGTCGTGGTACTCAATGGCGACCGGGCCATCCCGCAGTGGGTGAAGATCCGCGACGTCGACGGGTTCACGGGCAGCTTCTGGCAAGGCGGGGTGGGAGACGCGCACGCCGACGTCACCAACACTGCCTACACGATCACCGGCAGCGCTTATGGGATCAACAGGAACAACCCCGACAAAGTGGTGACTACCGACTTCAAGATCACCGCCGAGTGTTGAGACTTTCCCGGCCTTCGGGCCTCCGACCTACGCTGGTGAAGAGACCCGAGGCGATGGAGGACCGGTGAAGCAGAGATTGCACTGGCTGGCGATGCACGGCTTCATCCGCGGCGTCGCGGCCGCCGGCATGCGGCGGGGTGACCTGCAGGCGCGGTTGATCGCCGATCCGACGGTTGCCGCCGATCCGGTGCCGTATTACGACCAATTACGGGCCCTCGGCCCGCTGGTGAAGGGCCGCGTCAACTACCTGACGACTGACCACTCGCTGGCGCATGAGCTGCTGCGGTCGGACGACTTCCGGGTGGTGAACATGGGCTCGAATCTGCCCGCGCCGCTGCGCTGGTTGGAGCGCCGCACCCGCGACGATCTTCTGCACCCGTTGCGCGAGCCGTCATTGCTGGCCGTCGAGCCGCCGGAGCACACCCGCTACCGAAAGACGGTGTCGGCAGTGTTCACCCCCCGCGCGGTCGCCACGCTGCGTGATCGGGTGGAGCAGACCGCGGATGGTCTCCTCGATCGGCTGTGCGGCCAGGCTGGTGGCTCCCGAGTCATCGACATTGTCGCGGGCTATTGCTCGCAGCTTCCGGTCGCCATCATCAGCGACATCCTGGGCGTACCCGAGCGAGACCGTCCGCGGGTCCTGGAGTTCGGCGAGCTGGCCGCGCCGAGCCTCGACATCGGATTGCCCTGGCCGCAGTACCGGAAGGTGCAGGAAGGGATCGCCGGTTTCAACTTCTGGCTCGCCGGTCACTTGGGGGAATTGCGGCGCGCCCCCAGCGACAATTTGATGAGCCAGTTGATCCAGATGGCCGAAAGCGGCTCCGCCGAAACGCATCTGAACGAGAGCGAACTGCAGGCGATCGCCGGACTGGTATTGGCCGCCGGATTCGAGACCACGGTCAACCTTTTGGGCAACGGCATTCGCATGTTGCTGGACACGCCCGGACACCTGGAAACGCTGCGTCAACGTCCCGAACTGTGGCCCAACGCCGTCGAAGAGATCTTGCGGCTGGACTCGCCGGTGCAGCTCACCGCGCGGGTGGCGCTCCGTGATGTCGAGGTGGGCGGCATGCGAATAACACGCGGCGAGCTGGTGATCATTTATCTGGCCGCAGCGAATCGGGATCCGTCGGTGTTCCCCGATCCCCACCGGTTCGACATCGAAAGGCCAAACGCGGGAAGGCATCTCGCGTTCTCTGGGGGCCGGCACTTCTGCCTTGGCGCTGCGCTTGCGCGTGCCGAGGGCGAAGTGGGTCTGCGCACCTTTTTCGACCGGTTCCCCGAGGCGCGCGCGGCGGGGACCGGAAGCCGGCGGCAGACACGGGTGCTGCGCGGATGGTCGACGCTGCCGGTGGCCCTGGGGCCGGCACGGTCGATGGCTCACGTCGACGTCTAGGGACCCGTCGCGCACAGCCGTCAGCGGCGGCGGCGCCGCCGACGCCGCCGGCTCGGCCAGTATCTGCTGCCGGAACACGCCGCGACGAGCGCGGTGGGGCTGGCGGTCACCGCGACGAGCAGCAGTCGTCGCATCGCCTCGCGGCGGGTCATCAGGCCGTCGGCCCGGTCGGCTCCCATCTCCTCGGAGATATCGCGCTGAGATCTCACGTCGCCAAGTATGCGGCAAAGCCGCAGTTTGACTCGCGCGAGTCACGATTCATCGAACCGATTAGTCCGAGCCGATCCCCGGGGCGGTCGCCGGAGCGGCTCCCCGAAGCTGCCAGTGGCGCACGGGCGCCCACGCGAGTCCGCCGGGCGGCGCATTGCCGTCTGGATGTGGTTGACACCCTGGTCGCAACCGAGTTTATTGGCCGCTATGACAGAGGTCTCTGCGGTCGCGGTCGAGGACGTCGTAATCGGGCTATGGCGCGCGCTGTCGCGGCGGGACTGGGACGCGGTCCAGACGTTCCTCGCGGATGACTGCCTCTACGTCGACATGCCGGTCCCCGCGCTGGCGGCACGCGGCCCGGAAAACATCGTGAAACGGCTCAAGATGGGACTGGAACCGCTCGCGGGTTATGAGAACCACGACGGTCTGCTGCTGTCCAACGGCACCGACGTTACCTACGAGCATTCGGAGACGTGGAATTTCACGACGGGCGAACGGGGCGTACTCAGATTTGTCACCGTACACAAGGTCGTCATGCAAAACGGTGAGCCCAAGGTCGCGCTGTGGAAGGACTACTGGGACATGAACAGCCTCGTCAGCTTCGCGCCTCCCAATCATTTCGAAGGTCTTGCCACCGGCGATACGTCCTGGATCTTCGACGCGACGGGCCTCGTCTGACGGACCGCGAGTGCCAAGCGACGGTGAGTTGAAGGCGTCCATGGAGGCGACACCCCGCCCGCGTCGGTCCGCCCTGTACCTGCCCGGCAACAAGCCAAGGGCGCTGGACAAGGCCAAGGGGCTGGCGGCCGACGTGCTGATTTTCGACCTCGAGGACGCCGTCGGGCCCGACGCCAAAGCCGACTCCAGGGTCGCGGTATTCGACGCGATCGCCTCAGGCGGCTACCGGCCCCGCGAAATCGTCGTGCGCATCAACGCCGTGGGCACCGACTGGCACACCGCCGACCTGGCCGCCGTGGCCGGTTGCACCGCCGATGGCGTGCTCGTGCCGAAAGTGGATACCGGCCAACAGGTTCGGGCGCTAACCGCCGCACTCGACCAGCTTGGCGCCCCGGAGTCGCTACGGCTGTGGGTGATGGTGGAAACGCCCCGTGCCATCCTGCGAGCCGAGGAGATCGCCGCTGCCGACGAGCGCCTGGCCGCCCTGGTTGTCGGCACCAATGACCTCGTCAACGACCTGCACGGCCTGCACGTGCCCGGGCGCGCGACGCTGACGGCTGCCCTGTCGATGGCGGTGCTGGCAGCCAGGGCCGCCGGAAAGGCGATCCTTGATGGCGTATTCAACGACATCACCGACGAAGCCGGGTTTGCAGCCGAGGCCCGACAGGGTCGCGAAATGGGTTTCGACGGCAAGACCTTGATCCATCCATCCCAAATCGCTTCGGCCAACGAGCTTTTCGGCCCCTCCCAAGACGAGCTAGAACGCGCGCGCAAAGTCGTCTCGGCTTATGAGCAGGCGCAGGCCGCCGGCCACAGCGTCATCACGGTTGACGGCCGCATGGTCGAAAGCCTGCACGTGCGGGACGCCCAGCGGATCCTCGCCCTTGCCGATCTCATCGCCGAGTTGCAGTCGGCGACCTGATCATTGCCCTACGCCCCGCGGGTCTGCCTCCCAAGGTGCCGGCGCGAAGTCAGGTTCAGGGTCGGTGCCACCACCCGCTCCGACGACTGCCGGCCCGCTCCGATCCTTGGGTTCTGCCTGCCAATTCCGAAGCGCCGAAGGCAGCGGCAGGGCCGCTCGTCACCCAGCTACGGCTATGACTCGACGAGCCTCTTGAGGCACTTCAGGTCCGCGGCCAGCGTGCGCCCCACCTGGCGCACGGCGACGCGGTCGGCGATGTAACCGAGTATTCCGCCGGGTGCCTGATAGGACAGCCGGAAGGTCACCTTCGTCTTACCATCCCCGCAGTCCCGCAGCCGGAACCGGCCGCGCAGGCTGACGCCCGTGATACCCGCCCAGGCGATGTCGCGGCCTTCGTCGAACTCGACGACCTCGATCAGGCCTCCGACCGGAACCGAACCGATCTTCCAGTGGACGGTGTAACGCGCGCCCACGCCGCGGTCCACGTCATTCGAGGACTCCCAGCGCTCGAGGTTCGTCATGAACGACGGGTAGCAGTCCGGGTCGCTGACCACCTTCCAGACCGCGTCGCGATCTGCCTGCAAAACACATTGGCGTTCGACGCGCATCAGCCGATCACCGGGAATCGACGTTCGGCGGCGAGGCGGTCGACGCCACCCTGCAGGCTGGCGATCACCTTGTCGTGCACGGCCTGGTCGTCCCCGTCGACCTCGATCGGGTCCTGCACCTCGATGACGATCTTCGTCGGCAACGGGATGTGGCCCGCCAGGTCGCTGATGTTGAGGCCCCACGGCAGCGCCAGCGATATGGGGATGCTCTTGAGCCGCAGCAACTTATCCGTCATCAGCAACTTGGCCAGCCACTGCCCGCGGCTGAGAAACAGCGCGGCCTCCTGTCCACCCACGCTGGCCACGGGGACGATCGGCACGCCGGCCTCACGGGCCAGCCGCACGTAACCCATGCGGCCGCCGAAGTCCACCTTGTGACGTTCCCATGACGGACGGAAGACCTCGTAGTCTCCGCCGGGGTAGACCAGCAGCGCCGCTCCGGTCTCCAATGCGAGGCGGGCATTTTCGGGGTTGGCGGCGACGGTGCCGAACTTTCGCAGCCAACCCAGCGGTGGCGCGGAGACGACGAGGTTGTGGGCCAACTGGTAGAACGGCCGCTCGACGCCGAAGTAGGAGCAAAACGCGAGGGTGAAGACGAACGTGTCCGGAGGGACGTTGCCGCCACTGTGGTTGCCGACCAGAAGCACCGGCCCTTCTGGCGGAATCCGATCCAGGCCCCGCACGTCGGCCCGGAAGTAGAGCGAAGCCAGCAGCCAGGTCCCCGGCAGCTGGTCGCGAATGTAATCGGGGTCCCGCTGGTCGAGGTCGGCCTTGGGCACCCGCGTCGCCACTTGGTCGCGGATCCATTCCAAGGCGCCTCCCACGGAAGCCATAGCGCGCTGTATACCCCGCTACCGACGTCGGTCAAACGCGATAGAGCCGGGCTGCGTTGTCGCGCGCAATCAGGTCGACCACCCGGATGGCATCGCCCTCGCTCCAGTCGCCCTCGGCGACAAATCCGCTTAACACGTGGTGAATGCCCTTGCGCCACAGGGCCGCTCCGAGGAAATGCAATTCCGGCGGGCCGAATCCGTCGGACGAGTACACAATCCTGCCGAAGGGCGCCATTTCCAGCAGTCGCGCGACGAACGCCGGTCCGCTCGCCCCGAGGTGGTTCACGCTCAAGCCGCCGTCGAGGTAGACGTGGTCGAACGCCTGCGCCAGGTAGCCGGCTTCGCGCTCGTACGGATAACAGTGCAACAGCACGATGGGCGTTTCCGCGGCCGCGCGCAAAAAATCGAGCAGGAGAAGCGGGTTGGTCTTGTGCAGATCGCTCTCCCGGTCGCCGAAGCCGACGTGGAATTGCAACGGCTTGCCGAGCCGCAAGGCCTGATGTAGCCCGAAACGCAGCAGGACGCGATCCTGCAGCCGGGTACCGCCACGGTCGCGCCACCGGCCGGCAGCCTCGGCGACCTCTGGCGCCGACGGCTCGGTGAGAGCACCGTCGAACCCGCCTCGGTAGGCCAAGATGGACTTGGTGCCCACCGCCGTCGCCGCGCGGCGGTGGAGGATCTCCTCGAAGGCAGCGGCGTAGTCGCCCGGCGCCTGCGCGGCCTCCTCGGCCACCTGTTCGAGACGGACGACCTCGTGGGCGCGCGCGCCCGACAACCCGGCCAGATCGGCCAGGCCCGCCAGGCCTTCCGGGTCACCACCGATCCCCGTGTCCACCAGCCAGTCACTCACATTGGCGGCCGACAAGAACAGGCGGGCCAGCTCGGTGTCGTCGTATTGTCGGCGGCGCTCCCAATATGCTTGCGGCTCCGCGTGTTTGGGGAGGCCGAGCAGAGGTGCGCAGTGGGCGCGCACGGCGAAGCCGAGCTGGGAGTCGAAGCCCGAATATACGATCGGTCCGGTGTTGGCCTCGTTGAGCGCGTTCTCGAACCGAGCGCGCTCACCCGACGTCAGCCAGCATCCGTGCATGTGCTGATCGATCAACGCCGCGCCGTCGATGTGCCCTGCCAGGTCCGAATGGCCGGGCAGCGTCACAGGCTCCACGCCATCCGGAACCTGTCCGCCAGTTGCTCCGGCCCAAGGCTTCCGTAACGCTCGTGCTCCATGCGGCGGACGGCGACCACCATGTCCACGGCGGGGTCGCCCAGGAGGCTCCGCAACAGCGTCGAATTGTCAAGCGCATCAATGGCTTCGGTTTGGTCTTCGGGCAGCCGCGCGATGCCGGCGCGCTCGCGCTCGGATTCGGAGAGGCTTGCCGGGTCGGACGCCGTTTGGGGCGGCAGCGCCGCTTGGCGCTTGATTCCCTCCAGCGCCAGTCCCAGAATCGCCGCCGAGGCCAGGTATGGGTTGGCCGAGGGATCGACGACCTTCACCTCGACATTCCCGCCGTGCGCACTGCCCGGACCGCCTTCGACGAATCGCACTGCGGCCTCGCGGTTCTCGATGCCCCAGCACGCGTAGGCCCCGGCCCAGTTACCCGGCCGCATCCGCAACCCGGACACGATGGAGCCGCACAGAATGCCTTGGGCTTCGAGCAGCCCACCCAGTATCCCGGCAACCGTGCTCTCCCCCTCCGGGGTCATGCCCGCGACACCCGTTCCGTCGGTAAACAGTGGCCCTTCGGGCTCCCCTTCCGTCTTGGTCAGCGAGAAGTGTTGGTGGGCACCGGATCCGACGCTGCCGGCAAAAGGCACCGGTGACAGGCTGACGCGAAGCCCGTGGCGGCGGGCGGCCCGGCCGATGATCAGCCGCGTCAGCACCAGCTGGTCGGCCGCGGCCACCGGCGACAACGGCGACAGCGAGATCTCGAATTGATTGGGCCCGTATTCCGGATGAAGCTGCTCGATCCCGACGCCGGCCACGGTCGCGGCGGCATTGACGTCGCGGACGAACGCCTCGTGTTCGAGTACGCCCGCCAGGCCGTACTGCGCCCACAGCGTCGCCGGCAGCCGGCTACCGTCTGGGCCGACCAGCAAAAATTCGATCTCGTGGCCGACCGCCGCCTCGAGGCCGGCCGCCTTGAGGGCCGCCTCGATGCGGCCCAGCGTTCCGCGGGCGCATGCTGGGACGGGCGTTCCGTCCTGTTCGAAAAATGCGGCAGGCGCCCATGCCAGGCCGTCGCCGACGATGCGCAGACCCGACAAATCTATGCGGAGGCGCTGATCCCCGACCACCCCCACGTCGTCGGTGAATGCGATCCCGCTCTGGTCGATGGCGAACGCATGCCACGAGGGACTGGCGCCGAGGCCGGGCTCCGCGAACGTGTTGGTCCGCCGGATCGGGACCGTCTTGGCCTGGGTCAAACCGGCGGGGTTCACCGAGGTGCCGATCACCGTGTCGACGCCCTCGGCCTCCAGTTGCGCGATTGCAGCGGCAGCGAGCGGGGTGGCTGTCATGCCGCGCTTATGCGCGGCTGGGCAAGGTCAGCTTGCAGGCCTGGCCGATGTCCAGGGTCCGCAGCATCCGCCCCATGCCCACCCACAGGGCGCAGGACATTGCCAGGTCGGCGAGCAGCTCTTCGGAGAAGTGCTCCTTGCACCTACTCCAGAAGTCTTCGTCGTCGCGCAACGTGGTGTGCTCGGTGCCGAAGCGATGCGCAAACTCCGCCGCGAGGCGCTCCTGTTCGCTGTATCCCGGCCAGGTGCGCCACTCCAGCGCGTGCTCATAGAGTTCCTCGTCGACGCCTGCGGCGGGCCCGTCGGCGTCGCGGGTGTTCATGCACACTGTGCATTCGTTGTCGTGGGCGATCACCGCCCGGGCCAGCTCGCGGGTGCGCATCGGCAGCCGGTTCTTGGTGTAGACCGCCTCGCTGAATTTGGCGATCGCGCCGCCGAGGTCGGGGGACTTCGCGGCCCAGCTGTAGAGGTCGTCGTCAGCGAAGGTTCCGATTCGGCTCATGGCGTGATGGTACGCCGGCCGGCACGGCTGCTGGAATCCTCTGGGTCTCAAGGCCGGCCAGCTCTCGGGGGTCTTCGCGCCAGTCGCGTTGGGCGACGATTCGGTGGGCGACGCGGTCGAGGGCGGCCTGGACCTGGGCGCGGTCGGGCCGTCCCGCAAAGCTCGGCGATCGGGTCAGCTTGTCGATGATCCATTCGCGAATCAACGTGGTGACGAAGTTGACCTCCCGCATGCCCTGCGGGGTGAGCCACAGATCGTCGACGTCGCGCATCGCGTAGCCGTCGTAGACGAGGCGATCGAAGGTCGGCTGGAGGACCTCGTACGGCAAGCCGAATTGGTCGCCGATTTTCGACAGCCGGGCCTGCCCGAACACCTGCGCGTTTCGGTGAATCTGTAGCAGGGCCCACAGCTGCGCCACGTCGAGCCGGCAGTCGGGTCGCATCGCGATGCTGCGCAGCCGCATGCCGGGAGCCCCCTGCAGCAGGCGGCCAATCGCGACCTCCAGCATCTCGTCGGGCGAGCGGCTCGTCGGCACGGCAAACGCCTCGCCGATGTCGCCGCGGTTGTTGCCGATGCCGCGCAGGGGCACCTCGCGCAGAAACAGCGCAAGGCCGAACCCGACCATGGCCACCGGCACCGCCCAGAGGAACACCCTGGTGAGCGAGTCGGCATAGGCGGCGACGATCGGGGCGGCCACGTTGTGCGGCAGCCGGTGCAGGGCCTCCGGGGACGCGGCCGCCGCGGCGGGCGCGCGGCTGGCGACCATGGCAGGACCGATGCGACTGTGCAGGAAGTTCGTGAACAGCGAACCGAAGATCGCGGCGCCGAATGAACTGCCGATCGTCCGGAAGAAGGTCACCCCCGAGGTCGCGACGCCGAGGTCGTCGAAGCTCGAGGTGTTCTGCACGATGAGGATGAGGGTCTGCATGCACATCCCGATCCCCGCGCCGAGAATGGCCAAAAACAGCGACTGGACAAGAGCCGGTGTCGACTGATCCATTCGCGACATCAGGAAGAACGCCAACGCCATCACCGCCGTGCCGGCGACGGGAAAGACCTTGTATCTGCCCGTCCGGCCCACCAGCACACCGCTGCCCATCGAGGTGGTCAGCATCCCGACCACCATGGGTAGCGTGCGCAGACCCGATGTGGTCGCGGAGACGCCGTCGACGAACTGCATGTAGGTCGGCAGGAAGGTCAGGGCGCCCAGCATGGCGAAGCCGACCACGGAGGACAGCACGCAGCACACGGTGAACACCGGGCTGGCGAACAGCCGCGTGGGCAGGATCGGCGAGGCGGCGCGGCTTTCCACCCAGGCGAAGATGGCCAGCGCCACCGCGGACCCGCCGAAAAGCCCGACAATCGTCGGCGAGCCCCACGGATAGGTGGTGCCGCCCCAGCTGGTGGCCAGCGTCAGGCCGGCGGCACCCAGCCCGACGAAGAGGATGCCGGCGTAGTCGATGACGGGTTTCGTCCGGGCGGAAATGGCTGGGATAGCCGCGGCTGCCACGAAGAAGACCACGACAGAAACCGGCATGTTGATCCAGAACGCCCAGCGCCACGTCAGGTGGTCGGTGAAGTAACCGCCGAGCAACGGCCCGATCACCGTGGTCACGCCGAACACCGCGCCCATGGCCCCCTGGTAGCGGCCGCGGTCGCGCAGCGGAATCACCTCACCGATCAGCGCCATCGCAGTCACCATGAGTCCGCCCCCGCCGATGCCCTGCAGCGCCCGCGATGCCACCAGCATGCCCATCGAACCCGAAAGGCCGCACAGCACCGACCCGGCGACAAAGAACACGACGGCCGCCTGAAAGACCCGCTTGCGGCCGAAAAGGTCCCCGAACTTCCCGACGAGCGCGGTGGTGATCGTCGAGGCCAGCAGGTAGCTGGTGACCACCCACGACTGGTGCCCCGCCCCGCCGAGATTGGCGACGATGGTCGGCAGCGCCGTCGCGACGATGGTCTGGTCCAGCGCGGCCATCAGCATGCCGAGCAAGACTGCGACGAAGATGAAATTTCGTCGCTTGGGGTAGACCGCGGTGTCGCTGGTTGCGGACTCGGCAGCCTCGCCGGCCGGGACCGCTGTGGGTGTCGCGCTCGTCATGCCTGCCTTCCCTGGGCGTCGATGCTTATGAGTGCCCAGGGTTAGGTGGCAGCAACCAAACTGGCGCCCCGCCGGCGCGACGTCAGTGCGAAAAATGGCTTGGGTTTTCGCAGCGCCGTTACGTTCGCGGGGCCGCGCGTGCGGCGCCTCGTTAGGCGATCATCACTTGGGTGGGCGGGACACGCACTGTGCCGAGTACAGTTCCTCGCCCAACTTCTCCATCAGCTCGAGCTGGGTCTCCAGGTAGTCGATGTGCAGTTCCTCGTCGCCGACGATCTTCTCGAGCAGGTTGGCGCTGGTGGTGTCCTGCTTCTCCCGGCACATGATGATGCCCGGCTTGAGCCGGTCCATCACCTCGTATTCGATCGCGAGGTCGGCCTCGAATTGCTCGCGAAGCGTCTGGCCGATGCGCAGCGAGAAGAGGCGCTGGAAGTTGGGCAACCCGTCGAGCAGCAGGATGCGGTCGGTGATCTCCTCGGCGTGCCGCATTTCGTCGAACGACTCCGCGCGGGTGTGCGCCGCCAACTCGGTGAAGCCCCAATTCTCCTGCATCTTCGAATGCAGGAAGTACTGGTTGATGGCGGTGAGCTCGCTGGTCAACTGCTCGTTGAGCAGGCGCAAAACGTCCGGATCACCCTGCACGACAACTCCTAGGCGTGTAAAGGCTGCGCCGTGTGGACGCAGACCGGCCGACCTGTACCAGCACTTTGCCACGCGAGTTTGGAATCTTCCAGCAAGGTATGGCTGGGCTTGGCGTGTTGCGTCCGATGAGCTCCAAGACGCGCCATGTCACTGGCGGTTAGGTTAGACTCTGCTAACGAACTTAGGTTAGACTCCACTAATATGCGGCGGGTGTCGGCTTACGGTCACGTGCGGGGGGTGCGCTGATGTACGTATGCCTATGTGTGGGCGCCACCAATCAGACCGTGTCGGAAGCCGTCGCGCGGGGGGCGTCCACGTCCAAAGAGATTGCCGCCGCATGCGGGGCCGGCGGCGACTGCGGGCGTTGCAGGCGCACGCTGCGCGCGATCGTTGCGGCGACCCGCGCATGCGAACCCGCTCGGTCGCGTTAGCGGCTCTCCGCCGTTTGCGGAATGGCGCCGTTTGCGGAATGGGGCCGTTTGTGGCATCAGCGTCGTTCGTTGAAATCGGCCAGGGCCGCAGCATTGGCCTGGCCGCCCATCAGCTCGGCGAAGTGGGCGTTTTCCCGCGCGCTGGCCGCGGCGATCCCGGGACGTATCGGTTCCATCATCGTGTGCTTGACGGCCATGAGGCTCGAGATCGGCCGTGCCGCAAGGGTTTCGGCATGCCGCCGAGCTTCGGGCAGCAACTTGTCCGGATCGCAGACCCGCCAGACGAGCCCCATCCGCAATGCCTCGTCGGCGCTGACCCATTCCGAGGACATCAACAGCCAGGCGGCGTTTTGCCGCCCCACCAGTTGCGGCATCAGGTATGACGACGCCGCCTCCGGCGCCACACCCAGGCTGGTGAACGGGCACTTCAGCCGAGCCGTTGAGGACATGAACGCCAGATCGGCGTAGCCGAGGATGGTGGCGCCGATCCCTACCCCGACGCCATTCACGGCACAGATCAGGGGCTTGGGAAACGCGCTGAGCGCATTGATCAGGCCGGTGAAGCCGTGTTTTCCCGGGGTGAAGTCGAGATCGGTGATGCGCGCCTGCATCTCGGCGAGATCGGTGCCGGCGCAAAAACCCCGGCCGGCGCCCGTCAGCAGGACGACCGCGACCGCTGGATCGTCGGCGGCGGCCAAAAGCGCTTCCGTCGCGGCGTCGTAGAGCGCCTCGTTGAACGCGTTGAGAGCTTCCGGCCGGTTCAGCGTGAGGGTGCGCACCCGCTGGGCATCGTCTATCTGCAGAATCACGGCTGCAGCCTAACGGGTCGTGCCGGCTCAGCCGTTGCTGTAGACGCGGGTGGGCGCCATCAACACGACCGCACGCCGCTCTTTGGCCATCACGTGGTCGTACTCATCCCAGTTGTCGTGGGTGCCACCTGCGGCAGTGAACACCTCACGGAGCAAGAGCCGCAACCGATCATCCGTCAGCCAAGGCTGGGCGTCGTCCGGGCCGGCCAGCTCGGCGGTGCCCTCGACGGTGGCCCACTGCCACCCGTGGCGGAAGGTGACCGCCAGCTGCGGGCGTGCGCGCAGGTTGGCCAGTTTGACCTTGCCGTAGGTGGTGAAACCCAAGACCGGCTCGCCGGTCGCCGGGTGGGGCAACAGGCCCACGTTGACCAGCGAAGCCTGCACCGTAGCGTCGGCGCGCACGGTGGAAACCACGGCCAGCCCGTTCTCCGGCGCGGCCAGGGCCACGGCGTCGTTCAATGTCGTCATCTTGAAAAGTTCCTCACTCTATGAACGGCCTCGTGAAGACGTAACGGCTGGTCGGCACGGTGTCGATGTTTTCGTTGGCGCCGAACGCAGTGGTACTGGCGACCATCTGGCTTATTCGGTTCTGCAGGTCCTCGTCGTCGACGGCACCGAAGAACGCCTTCAGATCGGTGATCGCCTCCGCGGGAAACAACTCCTCGACGATGCCCGCGATTCCCGGCGCGCCCGGAGTCAGTGTTCGTACCACCCAGTTCTGGGTGTAGCCGAAGGTGGACTGCGTCGCGATGGCCACGGGCGTATGGTCACGCTGCCACCTCGTCAGCCAGGTCGCCTGGTCAAGAGCCGCGGGGCGGCGTAGCAGTGCTATGTTGGCCAATCCCGTTGTACGGCAACCCGGTTCGGTCATCTGGGCGGGCAGCGGGACCGACTCGGTGACCAGGTACGCAGCGAGTTGATCGCATTCGTTCTCGAGCAGGTCGAGCGCGGCCGCCAGCTGCTCGCCGTAACACTGCTGGGTCCACAGGCTGACCACGGCGGCGACGGGCGGGTCCAGAGTCGTCAGCGTCATCAAGGAGTGGCGTACCGCGTCGTCGCGGACATTGACCGACAACCCGGGCACACCCAGGTCCAACAGCGCCTCGGCGATCGGGCCTCGTTGCCGGGTGCACCAGTCCTCATGCGAGTCGGTGCGCATCAGCACCGCGATGACCTTCTCCATAGCAGTGAACCTACCGTTGACCAGGCGCTATTTGACCGGGCGGACCTCGTGTTCCTGCCCGATCAGTTTTCCGATCACAGCGGCCAGCTCACGGTAGGGCTCGTCGCGGCCGCTCGATGAGCGGAACACCAGGCCGATCCGTCGTCCCGGGCGCGGGGCGGCAAACTGCGCCAGGCCGAGGCGGCTTCTGGCGGCCTCGACCGGAACCGCGCTCTGCGGAATCAGCGTGACCCCCAACCCCCCGGTCACGCACTGCACCGCGGTCGCCAGTGACGCCGCGCGGGTGTTGGCCAGTTCCGCGCGCACGCCCGCCTTATGGCAGACGTCGAGGGCCTGGTCGCGCAGGCAGTGGCCGTCGTCCAGCAACAGCAGCGGCAGCTCGGCCAACGCCGTCGCGGGTACCCGGCGTTTGCCGGACAGCGGATGCCCGGGTGGCAGTGCGAGCACGAAATCTTCGTCGTAAATCGGGACCGCGGTCAGCCCCGCCGCCTCGATGGGCAAGGCGACCAGCGCCGCATCCAGCGCCCCTTCGCGCAGTAGCGTCAGCAGCCGTTCGGTCTGGTCCTCGATCACTCGCAGGGTCAGCGACGGGAGCTCCCGGGATAGCCCGGCCAATAGGGCCGGCAGCACGTATGGCGCGACGGTGGGAATCAACCCCAGCCGCACGCCGGCGCGCAGCGGATCGGATGCCCCCGAGGCCGCGGCGGTGAATCGGTCGACCGCCTCGACGACGCGCAGGGCGTGCGGCAGTAGCTGCTTGCCCTCGGTGGTCAAAAAGACTCGGCGCGTGGACCGCTCGACGAGCCTGGTGCCCAGGCCGGTCTCGAGGGCCGCGAGCGCCTGCGACAACGTGGACTGATTCACGCCGAGAGTTGTTGCGGCGCTGCTGAACTGCTGCTTTTCCGCCACCGCGACGAACGCGCGAAGTCCGGCGAGGGTGGGCTGATAATTCTTATCGGTCATGCCTATAACTATAGTGTGATATATCACTTTTACTTCAGAACGACTTCGCGGCATCATGGAGGACGAACAGCTAATCTTGATTAGATCCAGATAAGGAGACGGTATGTCCCTGCTTACCATCGGCGATCAGTTCCCCGCCTACGAGTTGACCGCTCTGATCGGCGGCGACCTGTCGAAGGTCGACGCGAAGGAGCCCGGCGACTACTTCACCACCATCACCAGCGAGGACCACCCCGGTATGTGGCGCGTGGTGTTTTTCTGGCCGAAGGACTTCACATTCGTCTGCCCAACCGAGATCGCGGCATTCGGCAAGCTGAATGACGAGTTCGCCGACCGCGACACGCAGGTCCTGGGCGTCTCGATCGACAGCGAGTTCGTGCACTTCCAGTGGCGCGCGCAGCATGAAGACCTCAAGAAGCTGCCGTTCCCGATGCTTTCGGACATCAAGCGGGAGCTCTCGTTGGCCACCGGCGTGCTCAACGACGAGGGCGTCGCGGACCGCGTGACCTTCATCGTGGACCCGAACAACGAGATTCAGTTTGTGTCCGCGACCGCCGGATCCGTGGGGCGTAACGTCGATGAGGTGCTGCGGGTACTGGACGCGTTGCAGTCCGACGAGTTGTGCGCGTGCAACTGGCGCAAGGGCGACCCGACGCTGGACGCCGGCGAACTGCTCAAGGCTTCGGCGTAGGTCAGGAGGGCGACATGAGCGTCGAAAACCTCAAAGATGCGCTGCCCGAATACGCCAAGGACCTGAAGCTCAACCTAGGATCGATCACGCGCGGCACCGAGCTGAGCGCGGAGCAGCTCTGGGGCACCCTGCTGGCGAGTGCCGCCGCAACGCGAAACACGCGGGTGCTGGCCGAGATTGGCGCGGAAGCGGCCGAAAAACTGTCCGCCGAGGCATACCAGGCGGCACTGGGAGCCGCGTCGATCATGGCCATGAACAACGTGTTCTACCGTGGCCGGGGTTTCCTCGAGGGTAAGTACGACGATCTGCGGGCGGGATTGCGGATGAACATCATCGCCAATCCCGGTGTGGAGAAGGCGAACTTCGAGCTGTGGTGCTTCGCGGTGTCTGCCATCAATGGGTGCCCGGACTGCGTGGCCGCCCACGAGCGCACGCTCCGCGAAGCCGGTACCAGTCGCGAGACCATCCAGGAGGCGTTGAAGGCCGCCGCGATCGTATCCGGCGTGGCGCAGGCGCTCACCGCCTCGCAGACGCCGGCCACCGTCGGCTGACACGTGACCGCGTCCTGGGTGGAACATGCCATTTGGTGGCAGGTTTATCCCCTGGGCTTTGTCGGGGCGTTTCCAGCGGATCGGCCGCCGCAGCCGGGCGAACACCGGCTGCGCCGGCTCGTCGACTGGTTCGACCACGCCATCGCGCTCGGGGCCTCGGGGATCGCGCTGGGACCGATCTTCGCCTCCCGCACACACGGTTACGACACCACCGATCACTACCGCATCGATCCGCGGCTCGGCGACGACGCCGACTTCGACCACCTCCTCGCGGAGGCCCGTCGCCGCGGGCTGCGCGTTCTGCTAGACGGCGTCTTCAATCACGTCGGCCTCGACTTCCCCCGTTACCGGGAGGCCGCGCCCGGCTGGTTCACCGGAGACACCTTCGAGGGACACTCGGAACTCGTCACGCTCAACCACGACAACCCCGAGGTCATCGACTACACCGTCGACGTTATGACCCACTGGTTGGGCCGAGGCGCGGACGGCTGGCGCCTGGACGCCGCATACATTGTGCCGGAACACTTTTGGGCCACGACCCTGCCGAGGGTCCGCGAGCAGTTTCCGGATGCCTGGTTCGTGGGCGAGCTCATCCACGGCGACTATGCCGGGGTGGTCGAGGCGGCCACCTTCGATTCGGCCACCCAGTACGAGTTGTGGAAGGCGATCTGGAGCAGCCTGAACGACGGCAACTTCTTCGAGCTGGACTGGGCGATGCAGCGGCACAACGATTTTCTGCGAAGCTTCGTCCCGCTGACGTTCATCGGCAATCACGACGTCACCCGCATCGCGAGCAAGCTCGAACGCCCCGAGCACGTGGCCCACGCCCTGGTCCTCCTGCTGACCGTCGGCGGCGTGCCCAGCGTGTATGCGGGTGACGAACTCGGATTCCGCGGCATCAAGGAGGAACGGTACGGCGGCGACGACGCGGTGCGCCCCGAGTTCACCTCTCCCCCAATGGAATTGGATCCCTTCGGCGCCCGAATGTGGGCACTACACCAGTACCTGGTTGGGCTACGGCGCCGGCACTCCTGGCTGCACGCGGCGACGACCACCGCCAAGCGGCTGGACAACCGGCACTACGTCTACGAGACCCGCCGCGGCGACGACGCGCTGCTGGTCGCCCTCAACATCGACGACCAGCCCCTGCGCCTCGCGCTGCCGGAACTGGGCGCCGCGCGCGCCGAGGTGGTCGGCGGATCGGCTGCCCCGCCCCGGGAGGTGGTGGACGCGCTGGTCGTCGAACCGCACGGCTGGCGGATCCTCAGTCCCGCCTAGCGAGTCGCGCCGCTGTCACCGGGTCCTCCTCGCCGCCGTAGTACGTGTCCAGCAGCGCAACGAAGTCGGCGTTGTCCTCGGCGGCGCGGGCGAACAGCGTCATCGATGAGCGCAGCTTAAGGTCGTCGGGCGACCCGAAAATCTGCTTGGCGGAACGGCCCTGGACCTCGTTGACCAGCCGGGTGCACTCGCGCAGGCGCGGCCCGAGGAGGTCGTGCCGCAGGTACGCGCGGGCCTCGTCGACCGAGGCGATGCCATAGCGGTCCGCCATCGGGCTGCTGCCCAGTCCCCGCAGCTGCGGGAAGACGAACCACATCCAGTGGCTGCGTTTCCGTCCTGCACGCAGCTCGTCGACCACATCGTCATAGACCCGGTCCTGCGCATCCACGAAGCGCTTCAGGTCGAAGGGGTCACTCGCCGGCGGCATGTGACTACGGTTGCACACGTGGCGGTCAATCGGCGAGTGCCCAAAGTGCGCGACCTGGCGCCGCTCATCCAGTTCAAACGACCCCGGCTCAACGCGACGCGGCGCCGCCTCGACGGCGCCTTCACCATCGAGGACCTGCGACGCATCGCCAAGCGACGCACGCCCAGGGCGGCGTTCGACTACGCCGACGGCGCCGCCGAGGACGAGATTTCCCTCGGGCGGGCGCGACAAGCATTCCGGGACATCGAGTTTCACCCGGCGATCCTGCGCGACGTCACCAACGTGACCGCCGGATGGGACGTGCTGGGCCAACCCGTCGTGCTGCCGTTCGGCATCGCGCCCACCGGATTCACCAGATTGATGCACACCGAGGGTGAGATCGCCGGCGCGCGGGCGGCCGCCGGGGCCGGTATCCCGTTCTCGCTGTCCACGCTGGGCACCACCGCCATCGAAGACCTGGTGACCGCTGTTCCGCAGGGCCGCAAATGGTTTCAGCTGTACATGTGGCGTGACCGGGAACGCTCGATGGCCCTGGTGCAGCGCGCGGCTGACGCCGGGTTCGATACGCTGCTGGCCACCGTCGACGTTCCGGCCGCCGGCGCGCGGCTGCGCGACAACCGCAACGGCATGACGATTCCGCCGACGCTGACCCTGCGGACCGTGCTCGACGCGGTTCCGCACCCCAAGTGGTGGTTCGACCTGTTGACCACCGAGCCGCTGGCATTCGCGTCGCTGGACCGCTGGCCGGGCACCGTCGGCGAGTACCTGAGCACGATGTTCGACCCAAGCCTCACCTTCGACGACCTGGAGTGGATCAAGGCGCAGTGGCCGGGGAAACTCGTGGTCAAGGGAATTCAGACGCTCGACGATGCGCGGGCCGTCGTCGAGCGCGGCGTCGACGGCATCGTGCTGTCCAACCACGGCGGGCGCCAACTGGACCGGGCCCCCGTGCCATTCCACCTGCTGCCGGTGGTCGCGCGCGAGCTGGGTCGGCACACCGAGATCCTGGTGGACACCGGGATCATGTCGGGCGCCGACATCGTCGCGGCGATCGCGCTGGGCGCGCGCTGCACGCTGGTCGGGCGGGCATACCTGTACGGGCTGATGGCCGGTGGCGAGCCGGGCGTCGCCCGCGCGATCCAGATCCTGCAGGAGGGGCTCATCCGCACGATGCGGCTACTGGGTGTCACCTGCCTCGAGGAGCTTTCGCCCAAGCATGTGACGCAGCTGCGCCGGCTCGGGCCGATTTCGCCGGACGCGTAACGCCCGCGTGACGGCCGCGCCGGCCGGGAACAAACCGGCGCCGGGCTGGGTTGAGCGCATCAGACTCAGTTTGTGGAGGATTTGATGGCTGAAGCCAAATCGGTGCCGGTGCTGTTTGTCACCGACACCATCGTGTTGCCGGGAATGGTTGTGCCGATCGCGCTCGACGACGCTGCGCGGGCGGCGATCGATGCCGCGCAGGCCAGCGAGTCAGGGCAGCTGCTGATCGCGCCCCGGCTGGACGACAGGTACCCGACCCACGGTGTGATAGCGAAGATCCTGCAGGTGGGACGGATCGCGGGCGGTGGCGTCGCCGCCGTCGTGCGCGGCGAGCGCAGGGCGCAGATCGGTGCCGGCGCCTCCGGGCCCGGCGCGGCGCTATGGGTCGAAGTGACCGAGGTTGCCGGGGCCGAGATGACGGACGAAATCAAGGCGGTGACGGCCGAGTACCGGAAGCTGCTGCTGGCCATGCTGCAGCGGCGCGAGGCCTGGGAGATCGTCGACTACGTCAACCGGCTGATCGACCCGTCGGCGCTGGCCGACACTTCCGGGTACGCGTCGTACCTGTCCAACGAGCAGAAGCGGCAACTGGTCGAGACCGAGGATGTGGGTGAGCGGCTCCGTTTGCTCATCGACTGGACCAGCGCGCACCTCGCGGAGGTCGAGGTCAACGACAAGATCGCCGAGGACGTGCGCGAGGGCATGGAGAAGACCCAGAAGGAGTTTTTGCTGCGCCAGCAACTGGCGGCCATCCGCAAGGAGTTGGGCGAGGGCGAGCCGGACGGGTCTGATGACTATCGCGCTCGCGTCGAGGCTGCCGACCTGCCCGAAAAGGTGCGGGACGCCGCGCTGCGCGAGGTCGGCAAGCTGGAACGGGCCAGCGACCAGAGCCCGGAGAGCGGCTGGATCCGCACCTGGCTCGACACCGTGCTCGACCTGCCGTGGAACGTGCGGACCGAGGACTCGACCGACCTGACGGCCGCGCGGCAGATCCTGGACGCCGACCACCACGGGTTGGCCGACGTCAAGGATCGCATCGTGGAATACCTGGCCGTGCGTACCCGCCGCGCGCAGCGCGGGTTGCAGGTCGTCGGGGGCCGCGGATCCGGTGCGGTGATGGTGCTGGCCGGTCCGCCGGGCGTGGGCAAAACGTCGTTGGGCGAAAGCGTGGCCCGGGCTTTGGGCCGCAGGTTTGTGCGCGTCGCCCTGGGCGGTGTGCGCGACGAGGCCGAGATCCGCGGGCACCGGCGCACCTACGTGGGCGCGCTGCCGGGCCGGATCGTGCGCGCGATCGGCGAGGCGGGATCGATGAATCCCGTTGTGCTGCTTGACGAAATCGACAAGGTCGGTTCCGACTATCGCGGCGACCCGAGCGCGGCGCTGCTCGAGGTCCTCGACCCGGCGCAGAACCACACCTTCCGCGACCA
Source organism: Mycobacterium sp. (assembly GCF_019247615.1). GTDB lineage: Bacteria > Actinomycetota > Actinomycetes > Mycobacteriales > Mycobacteriaceae > Mycobacterium. The sequence goes on from NZ_JAFBAT010000112.1 coordinate 25,222, forward strand.
CTACCTGGACCTGGACCTTGACTTATCCGATGTGGTGTTCCTGGCCACCGCCAACGTGATCGAAAACATCCCGTCGGCGCTGTTGGACCGCATGGAGCTGGTGACGATCGACGGCTACACCGAGGACGACAAGGTCGCCATCGCTCGCGACTACCTGCTGCCCCGGCAGCGCGAGCGGGCGGCGCTGACCAAGGACGAGGTCACCGTCACCGACGCCGCGCTGCGCAAGATCGCAGCCGACTACACCCGTGAGCCCGGCGTGCGCCAGTTCGAGCGGCTACTGGCCAAGGCGCTGCGCAAGGTGACCATGAAGCTGGCGGAGAATCCCGAGCCGATCACCATCGACGAGCCGGATCTGGTTGCCTACCTGGGCCGGCCGCGATTCACGCCGGAGTCGGCCGAACGCACTGCGGTGCCGGGCGTGGCGACCGGACTGGCCGTCACCGGCCTGGGCGGCGATGTGCTCTACGTCGAGGCCGGGGCCACCGAAGGCGAGCCGGGGTTGCAGCTGACCGGCCAGTTGGGTGACGTCATGAAGGAATCGGCGCAGATCGCGCTCTCCTACGTGCGCTCACACGCTTCGGAGTTGGGTGTCGACCCGAAAGCGCTCGACCGGCGCATCCACGTGCACGTGCCCGCCGGCGCGGTGCCCAAGGACGGTCCGTCGGCCGGTGTCACGATGGTGACCGCGCTGGTGTCGATGGCCACCGGGCGCCGGGTCCGCTCCGACGTCGGCATGACCGGCGAGGTCACGCTGAACGGCCGGGTGCTGCCCATCGGCGGGGTGAAGCAGAAGCTGCTGGCCGCCCAACGTGCCGGTCTGTCAACGGTTTTCATCCCACAGCGCAACGAGCCGGATCTGCACCCGGAGCATGGAGGGGTGCCCGCCGAGGTGCTCGAGGCACTGGACGTGCGGCCGATGACCGACGTCGCGGAGATCGTCGCGCAAGCGCTGGAACCGGCGGCGCCGACGGCGATGGCCGCGGCCTGACGACGACCTCGCGGGCAGAACGAGACAGCCGCCGCCAGCGTGCGGCGGCTGGGCAGCTGCCGTGGCTCAACAGTGCGGTCGTGCGGGTGATGCGACCTGCTGACCATTCGAGTGGATTTGGACTGACATCGGCGGCGATTAGTCGCCGAACCTGTAGATCCGCAGGAGAAGCACGAGTAAGGGCCTGCAAAATTACAGGCTGGGCGCCTGGGCATCGCTGACGCTAAGGTCGGCCAATGGCCTACGACGAACATCTGGCCAACCGGATCCGCGAACTGCTCGGCTCCGAACGTGGTGTCGAGGAAAAGCGCATGTTCGGCGGCCTGGCGTTCCTGGTCAACGGCAACATGTCCGTGGCGGCCAGCGGCCAGGGCGGCCTGTTGGTGCGGGTGCCGCCGGGCGACACCGACAAGCTGCTGCGGCGGGCCCACATCAGCCCGATGGTGATGGCCGGCCGGGAAGCGCGCGGCTGGTTACGCGTCGATGCCGAGGGTGTGAAAACCAAACGGCAGCTGCAGGATTGGGTCGCACGGGGCGTGGGCTACGCCCGGGGCTTGCCGCCCAAATGACCGGTCCGGTTTGCTGGAGAGCGCTGCGGGTACGTGATGCGGACACCGCCGCGGCTGGACGACCGGATGCGTCAGCAGGTGGCAGGTTGAGGCGGCGTTGACTGTCCGCATCGGTACATCCGGGTGGTCCTACAACCACTGGGCGGACGTGCTCTACCCCGCAGGTTTGCCCGCTGGGCGCCGGTTGGCCCGTTACGTCGAGGTTTTCGACACCGTCGAACTGAACGCGAGTTTCTATCGCTGGCCGAAGGATTCGACATTCGCCGGATGGCGCGACCAACTGCCGGACGGGTTCAGGATGTCGGTCAAGGCGCATCGAGGATTGACCCATTACCGCCGGCTTTCGTCCCCGGAGCCCTGGATCGAACGGTTCGAGCGCTGCTGGCAACTGCTGGGTGACCGCCGCGGTGTGTTGCTGGTCCAATTGCACCCCGAGCAACAGCGCGACGACGAGCGATTGGATTTCTTCCTCAAAAGCGTGCCGAAGACGATCCGCGTGGCCATGGAACTGCGGCATCCGTCATGGAACGACCCGGCCGTGTACGAGCTGCTGGAACGCCGCCGCGCCGCCTATGTGGTGATGAGTGGCGCCGGCCTGGCCTGCGTCCCGTGCGCCACTTCCGATCTGGTGTACATCAGGATGCACGGTCCCGATCAGAATGCGATCTACGCCGGCAGCTACTCCGACGACGACTTGCGAATCTGGGCCGACCGCGTCGGGCAATGGGATGCCAACGGCAAAGACGTCTGGATGTACTTCAACAACGACCTGGGCGGCCATGCCGTCCGAAATGCACTGACCCTGCGGGAGTTCTTGAGCTAGGCCATCTCCTGGGCGGGTGCTCGATCGACGGGCGCCCACGTATGGTCGATGATGACGGGCGGGTGTTGCGCTTGAAAGCGTTCCCGTTCGGCGCGGCGGCGCTTGATGCGCAGCCTGGCATCGGCCGGCATGGTTACCAGTTCGTCGCAGGTCAGGTAGTAGACGTCATCCGCGACGTCGATCAGGTCGGCCGTCACTCGTCGAGATCCCAGTTCCCGCAGGGTCATTCGCAGTTCGTGAGTGAATCGCATGGTGGCGTCGTGGGCCAGCTCTCGGGAACCGCGCGCGCCGCCGCCCGACCGCCGGGGAGGCCGGGCATCGGCTTCGGCGGCTTGGGCGGCCGCGATGAGCAGCTTCGCCGGGTCGTCGCTGAATACGTCGCCGGCCAGCTCGGCCTCCCCCGGCCCGCGATGCCCGATCCGTGCAACGGCGGCATCCAGCGCGCCGGCCATGCTCGAGGACAAGGCCCGGACGCTGCCGACGTTGCCTTCCCGGGCGAGCGCCAGCAAGGGCGGGTCGCTTCGAAGCACCGCCGCCAGGTCGGCGGTCTCGGCGGCGACGAGACCGTTTTCTCCGCTTTCCAGGATCATGTGCAATCCCGAAACGCTGGACATCTCGCGCGCGCGGCCCAGTGCCGCGGCAAGGCCGGCGTCGATCAGCCACATCGCCGTAAGAATCCAGCCCTGATGGATCCGGTCCCGCAGCAGCCGAACCCGAACCTCGAGCCCGGAAGCCGGTACCGCGGCCAGCTGTGTGGAGGCCAGGTGTTCCGCCTCCGCGGCGGCACGGTAGGCCCGGGTGTTGGATCTGAGACGGCGCAAGAGCGCCAGCGATCGCCGCGCCACGACCGCTTTGGCGATCGAGCCGAGCGCTCCCGCGGCCAGGGGCGGTTCGCCGAACGGCAGCACGTCCGCCATCTGAGCATCGTCGCCGAGGGCCTGCCGTGCGACGGCGTGCTGATCCCAGCCCGGCAGCTGGGCGGCCGCGACGACGTTCGCGGACACCCCGATGTAGGCGCGGTGGCCGAAGACCGCTATCGCCCGGCTGTCCCACTCGTCGCTCACCACGCCGCCGAGGGCGAGCACTTGACCCATCGCCCGGCCGGCCGTTCGCAGCCCGCTCAATTGGACATCCAGCGTTATCGGAGTCAGCGGCCCGGGCAGCGCCTCGGCGAGGCGCGCGGCGCTGAAGACGGGAAACCGAGGGTCTATCCGGTCGTCGAACTCACCCTCCGCCCCCTCCGGGGCCGCGCTGCGCAGCTCGTCCGACGGCCGATGCCGCGGCGGAACCTCCACCGGGATGGCCAATTGACGCCCGTTGGTTGCGGCGCCCGCGGCGTAAACCCGCCGCCCGACGAGTCCCCGTGCGGTGTCGGCGACGGCCTCGAGCGCCTGCCAGCCGAACTCGAAGGCCCAATCTTCTTGCACCGCAGTGATATCCACGTCTGGCACGAGCTGTGGCCAGGTGGAGACGCCGACCAGCCGGGAACGTGCGTCCGCCGAGCGCAGCAGCCGCCACGCGGTGATCACGTTGGTGGTGTCCGGGGTGGCCAGGTCCACGACGCCGGTGCGCTCGCTGTTCAGCGAAAAAACGATGAATCGCACCAGGTCGTCGACATGCAGCACGCGGATCGGCTGCGCGGATGCCTTGGCGCGCAGCAGCGTTGCTACGCTACGGCACACCATCCAGTCGAGCTGGCGGCCCACCGGCGGGGCGATCCGGACGACCAGACTAGGCCCGAAGCTCGTGGCGACCAGCTCCTCGGCCGGCCCGTAGTCGTCGGGCTCGCCCGCGGCTTGCGACACGAACAGCAGGCGCGCACCTGCGCGGGCCGCGGCCTGAGTCACATATGCGACGCCGTCGACGTCTGTGCCGCCGGGTGCGGTGGCGTCGACCGCCGCCAAATGGATTACCGCGTCGGCATCGTCGGCGAGGTCTTGCAAGATCGGATCGGTGAGCGACGCGCACGCCAACTCAACGGACGCCTCCAGGTAGGGGTGGGGACGCTCAGCGATGCCGCGGACCGTGTGCCCAGCCGCGATCAGCTGCCGTGCTACCAGCCGCCCGACTGTGCCGGTGGCGTCGGTAACCAGGATCTGCACCTGGGCTCCCTTCCCAACGTCCCCGTGTCGACAATAGGCAAAGCCGCGTTAGTTGCGCGACCGTTACCGGCGAAGAAGCCCGCCCCGGAGCAATGCCGATTCTGCCGATTAGTCCAGCACAGCGGCGCCGTCGGCGCTGACGGCAACCTTGGCGCCAGCGATGTCCTCCCGGACGGTCACTTCCGCCGCGGCTGGGTCGGCGACGACGGCCAACGTGCGGGACCCGTCGGGCGTCCGCACGGCCAGGAAGGCCTTCTCCGGTCGGCCGTCGCGGTCGAACGGTGTCGTCCACGCTTCGACGGTGCCGACGCCTTCCCAAGCGACCAACCCGTCCCGGGTGGGCTCGCGGTCCACTGCCGATTGCGCGTTCTCCCAACGGAATTCGGCCGGCGGCGCGGTGCCGTAGACGCCGAAGCTGTGTTTGGTCAGGAATCCGCCGTTGGCGGTGACGAGGCCGAGCCGCCCGGGGTTAATCACCAGCAATTCGGCCATGGCCGCGATGGAATGCATCACGTAATTGCTCCACGGGCCGCCCGCGAACGTCAGCCCGCCGGTGACGGTGAGGGGACGCGCGGAATCGTCGACGCTGAGCCCCAGTTCGCGCGCCGCGACCTGAACGGCGGAGGGAAAGCAGGAGTACAGGTCGACGTAGTCGACGTCGTCGACACCCACACCGGCAAGTTCCAGGGCCCGCGCGCCGGCGATCCGGATCGCCGCGGACCGGTGTAGCTCGGCCCGCTCGGCGACGGCCGGGGTGTCATGCGCGTCGGCGCCCGCCTGCGGGTAAACCCAACGCTCCTCGGGAACCTTCAGGCGGGTTGCCTGCTCGACCGAGGCCAGTATCAGCGCGGCGCCCTGGTCGACCATGTTGTTGGAGTTCATCAGCTTGGGGTAGGGCCAGCTGATCATCCGATTCTGCGGACCGGGTCGCCAGATCTCCTCGGCGGGCATGGGTTTGCGGATCCATGCGTGCGGATTGTCGACTGCCACCGCGTTGAAGCGCGCCCAGAGCTCACCGACGCGCTTGAGGTGCTCCTCGATCTTTTCGCCATTGGCGATGCGGAGCGCCTGTTCGAACAGCGGATAGACGTACGCCGGCCGGTCCAGCCCGATCCGGATCTCCGCGTCACCTGCCATTGGCACGTCGTCGCCGCCGACGTCAGCCATCGGCACCGACTCGTCCTGAACCGTCCAGACGAGTTTGCCGCCCTTGGCTTTCAGCCCCCTTCTGGTTCGCCACGTTTCGGCACCGGCGAGCAGCACGACGCCGGTCCGGCCATCCCTGATGTCCAAGCAGGCCTGATTGACCAGCGATTGCGGCACGTTTCCGCCGACGGGGCTGTAGGCGGTCCGGAAGTCCGCCGCACCGATCCGCTGGCCGAGCAGCAGCCCGGGATCGCGATAGTGCGCCGACAACACGCTCACCACGCGGATGGCGTCGACGGCCCCGATCACTCGCGGATCCGCGGCTTGACGGGCCGCGGCGACCATCAGGTCAATCGGTTCGACAGACCGCACCGCGGGGTCGATTTCGCCGCGATGGTTGACCTGGCCCCAGCCGATCAACACGGGTGTCCTGGGATCGACGGTCATATAGGGAACCTATCGTGAACGCGATCTGTGGCTCGACGGGGTTACGGCGGTCCGAAGAGGACGTGCTCGTTGATCAGCCGCTCGGTCTCTCCGGCGCTCATCCCGAGCAGGTGGCGGCAGATCTCGCGGGTGTGCTCACCGGGCAGGGGCGCCGGGCGGTGCGGGGCCGCGGGGATGTGCTGAAACGGCGCGGGCCCAGTCTCGGCGGGCAGGGGACGGTCAATGAGTGGATGCACCATGTCGCGGTAGCGCTTTCGCGCGATCAGCTGCGGATCCTCCAGTATGTCCGGCGGACGGTTCATCGGTCCGGCCGCGATTCCGGCCGACTGCAGCAGTTCGGCGGCCCGCAACGGGGTGCGCATGCGCGTCCAGGCCGACACCAGCTGCACCAGCTCGCGCCGGTTGGCCAGCCGCGACTCGCCCGTCGCGAACCGCGGGTCCTCGGCCCACTCTTGATGGTCGAAAAGCCAAGTAGCGCGGCGCCATTCATCGTCGGTGTCAAATGATATGACGCACCATTCGTCATCGCCCGCGCACGGGTAGACAGCGTGCACGCCGGTGGCATCACGGATCCGGGCGTGGCCCGCGGCGTGCGCGGCCTGGGTGACATACAAGGTGTCCAACTGGTTGACGACGGCTTCGGCCTGAGAGACGTGGACGTGGGCTGCGCGGCCGGTGTGATCGCGGCGGATCAGCGCCGCCAGCGCCGCGATCGCGACGACCCGTCCGACCACGTGATCGGGGAAGATCGTCGTCGCGTCGTAGAAGGAATGCCGACCGGCGTCCGGCCGGCAATCCGGATCGTCGGACGTCCAAAGCCGGGTGACGCCGGTCGCGGCGCGGACCAATGGACCGTAGCCCATCCGGGCGCACCATGGCCCCGTATCGCCGAATGCGCTGCTGCCGGCGAGCACGATCCGCGGGTTGATTGCGCGCAACTCATCGTAGGAAAAGCCAAGCGAAGCAAGGGTTCCCGGCTTGAAGTTGGCGAATACGGCGTCGGCCTCCGCGACCAGCCGGCCGAAGATCGCCTTGCCCTCGGCGGTGCGCAGGTCGACGCCGAATCCGAGGTGGTTGCGATGTGTCCAAGCGAACGTCTCGCTCATGGCATCGCCGGGCCGGGCCTGCCGCAACCCGTCCGGATAGTCGGCACTTTCCACTTTGATCACCTCGGCACCCAGATCGCCGAACAGGCGGCTCAATTCGCCGCCGGCGACGATGATTCCCAGGTCGAGGATCCGCAGCCCGGCAAACGGGTAGTCGCCGGGCTTCCCCGGCGGTGATGGAGCCACCGGCGGAGGGGCGAGCCAGCAGGGTTCGTCTTGCCCCGGCGCCGGGGCCGGCGTGCGAAAACCCGAGCGCTGCCCGTCCACGACGAAATATCCGCTGGGGACGCTGGTGCGCACCCCCGGAACCAACTCGGCATCGATGATGGCGCCGACGGCCTGGAAATGTTCGGAGGCCAGGATCTGCGATGGGGTCAGCACGGCGGCGATCGGCACCCCGTGACCCTGCCCGGCGGCCACCAGGTCTTTCATCGTGCGGTCGGCGAACATCGCCCCGATCAGCACGCTGATCTCGTCCCACGCCGCGAAGCGGGCGCCGAGCGCGTCGAATTTCGGGTCCTGAAAGGCTTCCGGCTCACCCAGCCAGCGTCGCAGCCCGCGCCATTGCCGCGGCGACAGCACGCATAGCCGGACGTACCCGTCCTTGCACGGATAAATGGGGTAAGCGTCCTGATTCTTCGGTCTCCCCCGCCACTGCCCGGTGCGGCGGATGCCGGCGGCAGCCTGCCCGTGCGCGCCGAACACCGGGTCGAGCGCCATGACGACCGCGTCGAATCGCGAGAAGTCGATGTAATCACCTGTGCCGCAACGTAATCGATTGTAGTAGGCGGCGAGCGCCGCCCAGGCCGCCTGCACGGCCGCGGTTGCCGAGGCGATCCCGTCGGGCGGCAACACCGGGGTCCCGGTGGCGGGACCGGATCGCGACAACGAGCCACACATCGCGTACAACACGGGATCCGTGGCACGCCACGACGACCGCGGACCGGTCGCACCGAAGTCGGTGATCGACAGCACGACCAGGTGCGTGTACTGGGTGGCCAACTCCGCACCGGACGTTCCGAAGGCGGCGGCCAGACCGTCGAGGCCGCTGTCGACGACGATGTCGGCATACGCCGCCAGGTCGAGGAATCGGCCGCAGTCGTCATCGTCGAGCGGGTCGAGGACCGTGCTGCGCTTGTTGGCGTTATGCACCGCGAACGGGATGCTCGCGCCCGCCAGCGTCGGCAACTCGTCGCGTGCCAGGTTTCCGCCCGGAGGTTCCACCTTGAGGACATCGGCGCCGAGGTCCGCGAGCAGGCGGGTCACCTCGTCGGCGCTGCCGCTCGACAGGTCCAGGACGCGCACGGCGTCGAGCAACCTGTCGACCATCCGCTCACGGTACCTGGACAGCGTTGGGTGTGCCATGGACGCGTCCTGTCCGATGCCGCGGCGCAAACATCAAGCAGCGCAGGCTGATTGGATCCAATCCCCGGGCGGGGATCTGGGTGAAGGTCGGGTCGGCTATCGTCGCAGACCGCGAGACAACCGAGGAGGCACCAACCCGTGAGCGCGCATTTGAGCTACGTCGAGGCCGTGGTGGTCGGCGCGTTCCAAGGCGTGACCGAACTTTTCCCCGTCTCCAGCCTCGGGCACTCGGTGTTGGTGCCGGCGCTGATAGGTGGGCAGTGGGCGCGGGATCTCAGTGTGTCCACCCCCGATTCTCCCTACCTGGCGTTCCTCGTCGGCCTGCATGTCGCCACTGCCGCGGCGCTCTTGGTGTTCTTCTGGCGCGATTGGCTGCGCATCGTTGGCGGCTTCTTCTCGTCCGTGCGGTATCGCCGCATCCGGACTCCAGATGAGCGGCTGGCCTGGCTGATCGTGGTGGCGACCATCCCGGTGGGCCTTGCCGGGGTGGCCCTCGAGCATCTCTTTCGCACGACGCTCGGCAAACCCATTCCGGCGGCGGCTTTTCTGCTGCTTAACGGGATTGCCCTCTATGCCGGAGAGGTGTTGCGCCGCCGTGTCTCGCCCACGGCCGACGCGGACGAGCGCGATGAACCGCACACGGGCGAGGCGATCGACAACCGGCTGGCGCAGCTACCGATGCGCCGCGGGTTGGTGATCGGGTCCTCGCAAATCCTGGCCCTGTTGCCGGGCATCAGCCGCTCCGGCATCGCGATGGTGGCGGGGCTGTGGCGCGGCCTGTCGCACGAGGACGCCGCCCGCTTCTCCTTCTTGCTGGCGACTCCCATCATTCTGGCCGCCGGGCTGTATAAGATTCCGGAGCTGTTCGGTCCGCTCGGTGCGGGAATCGCAGGCCAGGTACTGGCCGGCAGCGTCGCTTCCTTCGTGTGCGCCTATCTTTCCGTGCGTTTTCTCACGCGCTATTTCCAGACCCGCACCCTCACACCGTTCGCCATTTACTGCGCCGTGGCCGGGGCGGGCAGCCTGCTGTGGCTCACGCTCCAGTGAGAGGAGCACTGCGGGACCAAGGGTTTCCAAGCCGGAAATGAGACCGCCGACATCGATCCCCGGCAGCGGCACCGTAAGCGGCGGGTTCCCACCGGTCGTCACGGTCACCCAGACGGGCTCGACCGGGAGGCGGTGCAAGTCTCACGGAGCCGCAAAGTCACCCACGGCTGTCAACTTGTTGCCGTCCGCTGCGGTGGCGAAGCCGGCGGCGGTGAATGCGCAATTCAAGATGATCGCCCGGTGGGCGGGACTTCCCATCCACATGTCAATTGCCACGCCCGGAGTGGCAGCCGATCCGGAGCCCCAATAAACGATTTCACCGGTGTAGCTGGTCCTGGTGTAGCCCGCATCCGTGATCCGTGCCTGCGGTGAAGAGCCGTCGGAACCGATGTGGCCGTCCACACTGTTTTTCAGCATGTCGTCGGCGTGGCGCTGCGCGGCTGCGGTTAATCGGGGGTCGTCGCCGAAGGTCCCACATGTCTGGCGAAGCCGGCTGACGCCGCTGTAGACCGCGGACCCCGAATTGTCAGCTCGCGCAGCAAAACCCGCGATGGTGCCCAGTGCCGTGAGGAAGGCAGTGCAGATCGAGATGACGGCTACCATCGCGACATTTCTCGTCATGCTCGCCTCGTTGACATGCACTGCTGCTTTGGCAAAGAAGATGCTACCCAGTTTCGGTGATAATCGCGGCGGGTTGCGCACACGCTATGGCCGTCACCCGACTCCGTCCGCCGAGCCCGACCCCGGTTGACACCGGATTGGGTCATCGGACAGGAGACGAGGGGCCGGCCACTTTCCCCGGCTCCCGCCATCGGCTATTTGCGCGGCGCACGGGTCGAGTGCTGTGCTTACCGAATCGCTTACCTGACACCCGTCAACTTCGAGCGAAGGACGAACATGGCAGATTCGGCATCCATCGGCCTCAAGGTCCGCGATCGGGTCATCGTGATCACCGGCGGCGCACGCGGAATCGGGTTGGCCACCGCGACAGCGCTGCACAACTTGGGCGCCAAGGTCGCGATCGGCGACATCGACGAGGTGCGGGTGAAGGAGTCGGGCGCCGCGCTGGGCCTCGATGTTTACGGCAGGCTCGATGTCACCGACCGGCAATCGTTTTCGGGCTTCCTCGATCAGGTGGAGCGCCAGCTCGGCCCCATCGACGTACTGGTCAACAACGCCGGGGTCATGCCCCTTGGCCGGGTGGTCGACGAGCCGGACGCGGTCACTCGTCGCGTCCTGGACATCAACGTCTATGGGGTCATCCTGGGCAGCAAGCTGGCGCTCGAGCGCATGGTCCCCCGCGCGTCCGGCCAGGTGATCAACGTGGCCTCGCTCGCCGGGGAGGGCTACATACCCGGCGCAGCCACGTACTGCGCGAGCAAGCACGCGGTGGTCGGATTCACCGACACCGCAAGGCTCGAATACCGGAAGACGGGCGTGAAGTTCTCGATGGTGTTGCCGACCTTCGTCAACACCGAGCTCATCGCGGGCACCCCCGGGGTCAAGGGCTTCAAGAATGCCGAGCCGGCCGAGATCGCAAACGCGATCGTGGAACTGGTGGCGAAGCCAAGACCACGGGTTCGGGTCACGAAAGCGATTGGTGCGCTGGTTGCTTCGGCCAAGTTCATGCCCCGAGTGGTGGCCGAGGGGATCAATCGGGCCCTCGGTGGCGAACACGTCTTCACCGACGCCGTCGACGTCGCGAAACGCAAGGCCTACGAGGCACGGGCGCGCGGCGAAGAATAGGCGCCCGAGACGCGCTGTTCATCCGAGGCGCGCACAATCGGCCGGGTGAGCCTAGACACCGCAACAAGCACGCCCGAAGTTCTCTCCGCCGACGAATTGAGCCTCCTCGACAAGTACTGGCGCGCCGCCAACTACCTCTCGGTCGGCCAGATCTACCTGCTGGACAATCCGCTGCTAAGCGAACCGCTGTCGGCTGAGCACGTCAAACCCCGGCTGCTGGGCCACTGGGGCACCACGCCCGGGCTCAACCTGATCCATGCGCATCTGAACCGGATCATCCGGAAGCGCGACGCCAACATCATCTACGTCACCGGACCGGGTCATGGCGGTCCCGGGCTGGTCGCCAACGCCTACCTGGAAGGCACCTACAGCGAGGTGTACACCGGCATCGAGGAAGACACCGAGGGACTGCGAAAGTTGTTCCGGCAGTTCTCGTTTCCCGGCGGAATCCCCAGCCACGTGGCGGCGCAGACGCCGGGTTCGATTCACGAGGGCGGCGAGCTCGGCTACGCGCTGGTGCACGCGTACGGCGCCGCTTTCGACAACCCCGATCTGATTGTGGCCTGCGTGGTCGGCGACGGCGAGGCCGAAACGGGTCCGCTGGCGGCCAGCTGGCACTCCAACAAGTTCCTCGACCCGGTCAACGACGGTGCCGTGCTGCCCATTCTGCAGCTCAACGGCTACAAGATCGCCAACCCGACCGTGCTGGCGCGCATCCCCCACGCCGAGCTGGAATCGCTGCTGCGCGGCTACGGCTACCGGCCCATCACGGTCGCCGGGGACGACCCGGCCAACGTGCACCACCAACTGGCGGCCGCCCTCGACGAGGCGTTCGACGACATCGCGGCTATCCAGAGCGCGGCCCGCAGCGGCGATCGGGCCCAGCGACCGGTATGGCCGATGATCGTGCTCCGTACCCCGAAGGGCTGGACCGGCCCGAAGGTCGTCGACGGCAAGAAGGTCGAGGGGACGTGGCGATCGCACCAGGTTCCGCTGGCCGAAACCCACGACAATCCGGAACACCGCGCCCAGCTCGTGGACTGGTTGCGCAGCTATCGTCCCGAGGAGTTGTTCGACGGCAATGGCACCCTGCGGCCCGAGCTGCGGGCGCTGGCGCCACGCGGTGACCGTCGGATGAGCGCCAACCCGCATGCCAACGGCGGGCTTCTGCTGCACGACCTCGACCTGCCGGACTTCCGCGACTACGCGGTCGCGGTGTCGCGACCGGCCGCCGAGACGCACGAGGCCACCCGGGTGCTGGGCACCTTCCTGCGCGACGTGATCGCCCGCAACCCCGACCGGTTCCGCCTGATGGGCCCCGACGAGACCGCCTCCAACCGGCTCGATGCCGTGTACGGGGCAACTGCCAAGGTGTGGCTTTCCGAGATACAGCCGGATGACGAGCACCTCGCACCGGAAGGTCGGGTAATGGAGGTGCTGTCCGAGCATCTGTGCCAAGGCTGGCTGGAGGGCTATCTGCTGACCGGCCGGCACGGCCTGTTCAACTGCTACGAGGCCTTCGTCCACATCGTGGACTCGATGCTCAACCAGCACGCGAAATGGCTGGCCACCAGCCGCGAGCTTCCGTGGCGGCGGCCGATAGCGTCGCTGAACTACCTGCTGACCTCCCACGTGTGGCGCCAAGACCACAACGGCGCCTCGCATCAGGACCCCGGGTTCATCGACCTGGTCGCGAACAAGCGGGCCGAGCTGACGCGGGTGTACCTGCCGCCGGACGGCAACACGCTGCTGTCGGTGGCGGACCATTGCCTGCGCAGCCGCGACTACATCAACGTCATCGTCGCCGGCAAGCAGCCGGCGCTGGCCTACCTGGACATGGATCAGGCCATCGCCCATTGCGCGCGCGGCCTGGGCATCTGGTCGTGGGCGAGCACAGCTGGATCGTCGGTCGCCGACCCCGACGTCGTGCTGGCCTGCGCCGGGGACATCCCGACGCTGGAGGTGCTGGCGGCGGCCGACATCCTGCGGCGCGAGCTGCCCGGCTTGGCCGTCCGGGTGGTCAACGTCGTCGACCTGATGCGCCTGCAACCGGAATCCGAGCACCCACATGGCTTGCCGGACAGGGAGTTTGACGCGTTGTTCACCCGCGACAAGCCGGTCATCTTCGCCTACCACGGCTACCCGTGGCTGATTCACCGGCTCACCTATCGACGCACCAACCACCCCCACATCCATGTGCGCGGTTTCAAGGAGCGGGGCACCACGACGACGCCGTTCGACATGGTGATGCTCAACGACCTCGATCGCTTCCATCTGGTGATGGATGTGATCGACCGGGTGGACGGGCTGGCCAGCCAGGCCGCGTTGCTGCGTCAGCGCATGGTCGACGCCCGCCTGGCCGCCCGCGCCTACACCCGCGAGCACGGCGAAGACGACCCGGCGATTTCGGGGTGGACCTGGGAGTTGAGCGAGCGGAACGAACGCAGTGAGTGACGGGAGCGAGGCGACAATCGAGCCAGTGAGTGACGGGAGCGAGACGACCGATCCGACCTGGGAGAAGAACTGAGCGGAGCCGCACTTAGTTAGTGAGAGCCGCATCATGTCCGGATGTGCGATGAACCCGGCTACACGGCATGGGGTTTGCCGGTGCCGCCGGAAGGCTCGCCGTAGTCCCTCGGCATGTCGGCGTCGATGTGCCAGATCCAATTGCCGTGGAGGGGCCGGTCAACGGCAAGAGCGGCCAAGGGTGCAATCACGAGGATTGAGAGCAACGTCCACACCGTCGTAGCCATGAGTTCCTCCTCTATTTGATCCGTCCTGGGTGTAACCACCTTAGATAGTTACACCTTGCCTGTTATTGGGAAACCTGTCAAGGTGGTTACATGAAGTTCGTCTACATGAGCGGGCGGCCGTGCCTGGACTTCGTGGGCACGCTCAAATATCGGGACTCGGCTCGCGAGGAATTGTTGACCGACCCGCAGCGGGTGTCGGACTGGGCGGTTGGCGCCGGGCTGGTCGATACGCCGCTCGAGACGACCGACGATGAACTGGCGGCGGCAATCGCGGTGCGCGAAGCCGTCTACCGGGTCGTTCTCGCGCGGCTCCACGGCGGCCGACTCGACGTCGCCGATGTTGATCTTCTGAATGCGCACGCGTCCGAACCCCAGCTCACGCCGGTATTGCACCCGGACGGGTCGGTCAGCCGCGGCGGTACCATGCGGCAGCTGCTCGCCGGGCTGGCCGCCGATCTACTCGACCTTTATGCCGGCCCCGACATCGATAAGGTCAAGAAGTGCTCCCATCCTGGCTGCACGCGGCTCTATGTCGACGCATCGCGAGCCCAGAACCGGCACTGGTGCGGGATGCGCACGTGCGGCAACCGCGCGAAGGTCCAAGCCTTCCGCGCCCGCCGGCAAGCCGCCGCGGTTCCGCCTTCCTGAGCGGGCTGAACTGCGAGAACCCGGCCCACGGGTAAGCTTGCCGGATGCCCGACGCCATCGCTGCCGCACAGCCGTCGGCGCTACACCGGTTGCATATCCACCTCGACATCGCAGCGGTGGTCGTCGTACTGGTGCTGACCAACCTGGTCGCGCACTTCACCGCGCCGTGGGCGAGCATCGCGACCGTTCCCGCCGCCGCCGTCGGGCTAGTCGCCCTGATGCGCTACCGGGGGCTGGGCTGGGCCGACCTCGGCCTGGGCCGCGAACACTGGCGGCCGGGCCTGGCCTACGCGCTGGGCGCCGTGGCCGTCGTGGCGTCGGTGATCGCGATCGGGATCCTGCTGCCGGTGACCCGGCCGATGTTCATGAACAACCACTACGCCACGATCTCCGGCGCCCTGATCGCCTCGATGGTCGTCATCCCGCTGCAGACCGTGATCCCCGAGGAGCTCGCATTCCGCGGGGTGCTACATGGGGCGCTGAACCGGGCCTGGGGCTTTCGCGGGGTGGCGCTGGGCGGGTCGCTGCTGTTCGGCCTGTGGCACGTCGCCACGTCGCTGGGGCTCACCAGTAACAACGTCGGCTTCACCCGGCTGCTCGGCGGCGGGTTCGCCGGAATGCTTGCCGGGGTGACGTTGGCGGTCCTGGCCACCGGCGCTGCCGGCTTCGTCTTCAGCTGGCTGCGCCGGCGAAGCGGCAGCCTGATCGCGCCGATCGCGCTGCACTGGTCACTGAACGGGCTCGGCGCCCTGGCCGCCGCGCTGGTCTGGCACCTGTCGACCTGAGACTAGACCAGCAGCACCGCGGCACCGGCGATACGACCGGCGCTCAGATCGGTCAGGGCCTCATCGGCCCGGGCAAGCGGGTATTCCGGCGTGGTCACCTCGATGCGATGCTTGCCGGCGAAGTCGAGGAAGGCACGCGCGTCGGCCCGGGTGTTCGACGTCACCGAGCGGACCTGGCGCTCCTCAAACAGGTGGCGCTGGTAGTTCAGGGGCGGGATGTCAGACAGGTAAATGCCCGCGATCGCCAGGGTGCCGCCGCGGTCCAACGCCTCGAGCGCCGGCAGCACCAGCTTCCCAACGGGCGCAAACAGAATCGCGGCATCCAGCGGCACAGGCGGTGGGTCGGCGGCGCCCTGAGCCGACGAGGCCCCCAGGTCCAGCGCGAGCTTGCGCGCCTGGGCTCCACGCGTCATCACATGCACCTCGGCGCCCTGCGCCAACGCGACCTGCGCGGTGATGTGGGCGCTACCGCCGAAGCCGTAAAGGCCCAGTCGCCCGCCCGGGGGCAGGTCGGCGCGCAGCAGCGAGCGGTACCCGATGATGCCGGCGCACAGCAACGGCGCCAGCTCGCTATCGCTGTAACCGCTCGGCAGGTGATGCGCGAACGCGGCTGGGACGGTGGCGAATTCGGCGTACCCGCCGTCGGCGTCCCAGCCGGTGTAGCGAGAGTCGGGGCACAGGTTCTCGTCGCATCGACGGCAGTATTTGCACACGCCGCAGGTATGGCGGAGCCAGGCGATGCCCACCCGATCCCCGACCTTGAACTCGTCACCTGCCTCGGTTCCCAATTCGACGACCTCACCCACCACCTCGTGGCCGGGCGTCACCCGGTTGTGGCGCACGGGGAGATCGCCTTCGGTGACGTGCAGGTCGGTGCGGCATACGCCGCACGCGCGCACGCCAACGAGCAACTCCGACGGGGCCGGCCGTGGTACTTCAGCGGTGACCTGCTCGAGCGGTCCGGTATCCATCGGGCCGGGCCGGCGCACTCGCCAGGCGCGCATGGTTGTGGTCGCCGGTGAGGCCATCAGTCCATTTTGCCGGTATGTGCTGGGTGGCGACGGTCACCGACTAGGTGCGTCGGAGCATGCCGATGACCCAGAGCAGGAGCAGAGAGCCGAGCAGCGCCGTGAAGAAGGTGAAGATGTAGCCGCCACCCGCAGTGTTGACGAAGAAGCTCAGGATGAAGCCGCCGATCAACGCGCCCACAATACCGATCACGATGTCCATCAGGATGCCGGCGCCGCTGCCCTTGATGATCCTGCTGGCCAGTGCGCCCGCCAGACCGCCGATGATGATGTAGCCGATCCAACCGACGCTCGTCAAAGTCGTGGAGCGGGCCAGGTACTCGGTTGCCGCCATGAGGTTCATACGGGTCTCCTTGCAGTCGCAGGTCAAGGCCCAGCGCGCGCCGGGCCCGGACACCCTATACCCGCTTTGACGGCCGCGTCGGATGCCCAGTGGGCCACGCCGGGGTTAACGCACGGCGATCTCCGGCCGAGTGCTCTTCCGGTGTCAGGCGGGTGCCGTCCGCTGTGGCGCCGTGGTCGGCGCCGGGGCGACGTCTCCCGCGGGCGCCTGGCTGGGTGACGGGGAGGGCGATGCGGCTCCAGGAGCCGGTGCCGGGGTGGGCGATGGGGCTCCCGGCGCCGGTGCCGCCGGCGCCGGCGACGCGGCTCCCGGGGCCGGCGCCGCCGGGGTAGGCGAAGGAGCTCCCGGGGCCGGCGCCGCCGGATAAGGCGCCCCCGCACCAGGCGCCCCCGCAGCCGGCGCGGAGGCGTCGGGACCCGAAGCGGGGTTGGGCGGCGGCGCCCAGGGCTGGATAGATTCCGCGAGCGCCTTGGCCGCCCCCTTGTCCACCGGGTCGTTGGACGTACCGAGCCACACCACGAACCACCGGTGCGGCGGTCCGGCGTTCGTCGCCGACGAGCCGACGACGCCCGTCCAGATCTGGCCGTTCGGCTTGGCGGGATCGCTGAATTTCACCTCGTAATACGACGCGCTTCCGGTGATTCCGTTGGTGGCGGTCAGCGGAATTGTCTCCTGGTTGATCCGGGTGCCGGGATAGGGCATGAAAAACTCACCCATGTCCGAACCCAAGCGGACCGCGGCCTGCGCATTGTTGGCCTCGGCACTCGCGTAGAGCTTCTGGTCCAGCCGGCCCATCACGATTCGGGTGTCGTTGGCGACGGGCGGCGGCTGCCCGGGCGCCGGCGGCTGGCCGGTGGTCTTGCTGAGCAACTCCGACCCGTAGTCGAGGTGCGACGTGTCCGACTCCACCCAGCCGGCGGGCAGCACGAAGCTGAACCCTCCGACCGCATTGTTGACTCGGCCCGCGTTCGGGTCGACGGTCGGCGGCGGGGGTGCGTTCGGATCGGCCGGTGGCGGCGGGGCCGCGTTGGGGTCGCCGGGCTGGGCCTGCGGCGCGCCCGGCTGAGCGGCCGGCTGACCCGGCGCGCCCGGCTGACCCTGCGGCGCGCCCGGCTGACCCTGCGGCGCGGCCGGCTGACCCTGCGCGCCCGGCTGAGCGCCCGGCTGACCCTGCGGTGCGGCCGGTGCGGCGGTCGTCGTGGGCGCAGGGGGGACGGGCTGCGGATCCGCCTTGGACGTCGCCGGTAATGCGATGGCGACGGCGAAGGCACTGGTCACCGCGGCAATTGTCAGCGCCGCCCGCGGCCCTTCGCGACGCCTCAACTTCGGGTCCACCTGATCCATGGCGACGAACCTACCCCGTTACCGCTGTGACGCAAGGATGCCGTGCGGCCGATGCCATGCAGTTTTTCGGATGTTGCCGGTGCGCAACCTGTCTCGTGTCGACCCAGGTCATCGAGGCGCGGGGTAGAACGTGACTTCGTGGGCTTTGACGGCAAACCACGCCCGGTCCCCGGGCATCAGCCGCAGCTCCGCGGCGGCTTCGGCGGTGATCTCGGCGGCGAGACCCGGGGCGCCGTCGGGCTGTTCGCGCCCGCGCACCAGAACGGCGGACCCGCGGACATCGAGCTGTGCCACCGTAACCTCGACCGTATTGCGGGGGCTGCCGTGTGGTTGTTCCCGGTAAACGGCTACAGCCGTGGGCGGAAACACCGCGACGGCGTCAGCCCCGGGCGTGGGCTGGTCACCGCGCTGCCGCGCCGGAGCCGCGTGCCAGCGAGCACCCGCGGCGGCGCACAGCGACCCGTCCGGCGCAATCGTCCCGTTCACCAGGTTGACGCCGGCGATGCGCGCACCGAAATGACTGCGTGGCGCGGTGAGCACATCCGGCACGGGGCCGATCTCGGCGAGCCTGCCCGATTCGAGCACCAGGACACGATCGGCCAGCGTGAACACGTCCAGCAGGTCGTGGGTGATCAGAATTACCGCGCGGCCCGTTCCGGTGACCATGGTGCGCAGCAAGGTGCGGACGCCCGCGGCCGCGGCGACGTCGAGCCCGCTGAGTGGCTCGTCGAGCAGCAAGACATCGGGGTCGGCCGCCAACGCGCGCGCGATCGCCACCCGCTGGGCTTGGCCGCCCGACAGCTGCCGCGGTTTTCGGTCGGCCAAGCGCTCGGCGTCGACCTCCTGCAGCCAGCGCAATGCAGTCGCTTCCCTGCTCGCGCCGGACAATCCGAAGCGGCGCTGCGATCCGAAGACGACGTTGGCGGCGACGGTCATGTGCGGGAACAGCAACGGGTCTTGCTGGAGCAGCCCCACCCGCCGGTCATGGGTGGGCACGTGGACCCCGCCCGCGGTATCGGTGAGCACCCGATCGCCCAGCCGCACCAGCCCTTCGTCCGGGCAAACGAGCCCGGCGATGACGTGCAGCGCGGTCGACTTTCCGGCGCCGTTGGGTCCGAGCACGGCGAGAACCTCGCCCGCGGAAACCGAGAATTCCAGGTCCAGCTGGCGTTCCTCGACAACGGCGCGGAATTGTAACTCGCTCACGCTAATTCGCGTCCAGCCCGGTGAGCCGGCGTGCGCCCAGCCCGACGACCACCAACGCGGCCACCGCCACCAGCAGGATCGACAGCGCCACGGCGGCGTGTGCGTCGCTCACCCGCTGCAGGTAGATCTCGAGCGGCAGAGTGCGGGTGACCCCCTGCCGGGAACCTGCGAACGTCAGCGTCGCGCCGAACTCCCCCAGTGATCGCGCGAACGCCAACACCGCCCCGGACGTCATTCCCGGCAGCAGCAGCGGCAGGCTCACCCGCCACCAGACCGTGCTGGGTCGTGCCCCGAGCGTCGCTGCCACCACCTCGTAGTCGGTGCCCGCGGTGCGGGCGGCACCCTCGAGGGAAATCACCAGAAACGGCAGCGAGACGAAGGTCTGCGCCAGCACCACGGCGGTGGTGCTGAACGCGACGCTGATGCCGGCGGCCTCCAGATATCGCCCGACCAGTCCAAGCCGGCCGAACGCGTAGAGCAAGGCGATCCCACCCACCACCGGCGGCAGCACCAAGGGCAGCAGAATGAGCGGCCGCAGCACGCGGACCAGCCGTCCCTCGTTGCGGGCAAGCACCAGCGCCATCGGCACTCCCAGCAGCACACACAGAACGGTGCTGGCGGCGGCGGTCTTCAGGCTCAGGAATAACGCCGTCCGCGACGATGGGCTGCCGATCAGCGGCCAAAAGTGGGCCCAGTCAACCTTCATGGCGATCGCCACTAGCGGCAGCACGACGAACGCCGCCCCCACGCCTGCCGGCAGATACACCCAGCGCGGGAGATGGGTGCGACGCATGCTGATACGTCCCCTAACCATGATCGGGAGTTTCACACCGCCTCAACCTAACCGCGGTGTCCTCGGCGAGGAGGCTTACGAATCGCTCGCGCACCTACGGCTCCGACCAAGTCGACCAGGCTCCAATGAAGTGCGTGTCAAGGCTTGGCGAAACCCAACTCGGCCAAAATGTTCTGACCGTCGCCGCCGGTGACCACGGCCACGAACTTGCGCGCGAGCGCTGGTTGCGCCGCCTTCCTCAACACCGCAATGGGATAGACGTTCACCGCGCCGCCGGCCTCGGGAAAGTTGACCGTGCTCACCTTGCTTCCGGCGCTGCGAGCATCGGTGACATACACCAGGCCGGCATCGGCCTGCCCGGTCGTGACCTTGTTGAGGACATCGGTGACGCTGAGTTCCTCACTTACCGGGTTGAGGTGCACCCGTGCGCTGTCTTCGATTCGTTGCGTCGCCGATCCGCAGGGCACCGGCTGCTGACAGATCACGACGGTGATGCCTGGCTTGGCCAGGTCGGCGAATGAGCCGATCTTCTTCGGGTTGCCGGGTGCGGCGACGATGACCAAGGTGTTGGATGCGAAATTTCGCGGATCGCCTGCCAGTAAACCCGCCGTGGCGACCTTGTCCATCTGCGCGACGTCCGCCGATGCGAACACGTCGGCCGTCGCGCCCTGGGTCAACTGGGTTGCCAGCTCCGAGGAACCGGCGAAGTCGAACTCGACGCTCGCGCCGGGGTTTTCGGCCTGGAATCGTTCACCGATCTGTGTGAACGCGGGCTTCAGCGACGCCGCGGCGAACACGACAATCTTTCCGGAGGCGGAATCGGCGGGCCCCGGCGGCGTTCTCGCAGTGCATCCGGTCGCAACCACCGCCATCATCGTCGAGACCACACCGGCCAGGAACGCGATCCGACGCATGGCTGAACCATAACCCGGCCGCGTCTGCGGACCGTTGGGCGGCTGAAGCGCCGCAAAAAAGTGACCGCCGAATAGTTATGCAAATGATCCGCGCGTCGTGTCAGGCGGAATTTCGCCGACTAGCTACCGTCCAGTAACATCAACCGAAATTGACGCCAGGAGACGCTGAGATCCCAGGCGTTGCCCGGCACGAGGGAGGTCATAGCAGTGGAGGTGCTGGTCACCGGAGGAGACACCGAGCTTGGGCGTACGGTAGCCGAACGTTTTCGCGATGACGGTCACAAAGTGACCCTCGTGGGCGCGCGCCGCAGCGATCTGGAGGTCGCCGCCAAGGAGCTCGACGTCGACGCAATCGTCTGCGACACCACCGACCCGGCCAGCGTTTGGGAAGCTCGCGGCGCCTTCCCACACCACCTCGACACCATCGTCAACGTGCCGGCCCCGTCGTGGGACGCCGGCGATCCCCGGATGTACTCCCTGTCCGACACCGCCACCGCCTGGCGCAATGCGTTGGACGCCACGGTGCTGTCGGCGGTGCTCACGGTGCAGGCCGTTGGTGACCATTTGTGCTCCGGTGGCTCCGTCATCGGTGTGGTGGCCGAGAATCCGCCGGCCGGAAGCATCGACGCGGCCATCAAAGCCGCCCTCTCGAATTGGATAGCAGGGCAGGCGGGCATTTTCGGCACTCGCGGAATCACGGTCAACGCGGTGGCCACCGGACGCAGTGTGCAGGCGGGCTACGACGGTCTGTCGCGCACGCCGGCGCCGGTCGCAGCGGAGGTCGCCCGGCTGGCGCTGTTTCTCACCACCCCGGCGGCTCGCCACATCACCGGCCAAACGCTGCACGTCAGCCACGGGGCGCTCGCGCACTTCGCCTGAGCGCGGTTCGCCCACTCGAACGCCAGGCATGACGCGTATCACGCTGCGTGACCAGGGGTTATGCCACGGTGTGCTTGATTACACACCCTGACGACGTGGGTTTGCGGGTACTGGACCTAGTAGCGTGGTAGCTAACCGACTGCGCGCGACCAGAGCCCCGATCAGGAGCAGCCGAAAACATGACCCACCTGCCAGAAACCACAGCTCGGCCGCGGCGTCGACATCAAGTCGTCATCATCGGGTCGGGCTTCGGCGGACTCAACGCGGCAAAGAAACTCAAGCATGCCGACGTCGACATCAAGCTGATCGCCCGCACCACACACCACTTGTTCCAGCCGTTGCTGTATCAGGTCGCCACCGGGATCATCTCCGAGGGCGAGATCGCCCCACCCACCCGAGTGGTGCTGCGCAAACAGCGCAACGTTCAGGTGCTGCTCGGCAACGTCACCCACATCGACCTCGCCGGCCGCACCGTCGTGTCGGAGCTGCTCGGGCACACCTACGAAACGCGCTACGACACCCTGATCGTCGCCGCCGGCGCCGGCCAGTCCTATTTCGGCAACGACCACTTCGCCGAGTTCGCGCCGGGCATGAAGTCGATCGACGATGCGCTGGAGTTGCGTGGCCGGATCTTGAGTGCCTTCGAGCAGGCCGAGCGGTCCAGCGATCCCGAGCGCCGACGCAAGCTGCTCACGTTCACGGTGGTGGGCGCCGGGCCCACGGGCGTCGAAATGGCCGGACAGATCGCGGAGCTCGCCGAATACACCCTGAAGGGCGCATTCCGGCACATCGACTCGACCAAGGCCCGCGTGATCCTGCTCGACGCCGCGCCCGCGGTGCTGCCGCCGTTTGGCGACAAACTGGGACAGCGGGCGGCCGCCCGCCTGGAAAAGCTGGGCGTGGAGATTCAGCTGGGCGCGATGGTCACCGACGTGGACCGCAACGGCATCACGGTGAAGGACTCCGACGGCACAGTGCGGCGCATCGAGTCCGCCTGCAAGGTGTGGTCCGCGGGCGTCCAGGCCAGCGGATTGGGCCGGGACCTCGCCCAACAGTCGTCTGTCGAACTCGACCGGGCGGGCCGGGTCAAGGTCCTGCCGGATCTGTCGATACCCGGCCACCCGAACGTCTTCGTGATCGGCGACATGGCCGCCGTCGAGGGCGTGCCCGGGGTGGCGCAGGGC
>NZ_JAFBAT010000276.1 GCF_019247615.1 Mycobacterium sp.
CCGGCACGCAGCCCACCGAGGCTGAGCTGAACGCGATGTCGAAAGAAGACCTGGTCCGGCTCGGCGGCCGCCTCGACGGTGTCGAAACCGTCTTCAAGGAGCCGCGATGGCCCGTCGAGGGCACCAAAGCCGAGAAGCGCGCCGAGCGCGGGGTCGCGCTCTGGCTTTTGCTGGGCGGCGGCTTCGGGCTGGCGCTACTGCTGATCTTCTTGTTCTGGCCGTGGGAGTACAAGCCGAAGGACGCCCCGGGCAGCCTGCTGTACACCCTGACCACCCCGCTGTACGGCCTGACCTTCGGAATGTCGATCTTGTGCATAGCGGTCGCGGCGGTGCTGTACCAGAAAAAGTTTATCCCCGAAGAGATTTCGATCCAGCAACGGCATGACGGCGCCTCCCGGGAGCTCGACCGCAAGACGGTGGTTGCCAACCTGGCCGACGCCTATCAAGGTTCGACGGTCGGGCGGCGCAAGCTCATCGGCCTGTCGTTGGGGATGGGACTGGGCGCCTTCGGTCTGTCCACCTTGGTTGCGTTTGCCGGCGGCCTGATCAAGAACCCGTGGAAGCCCGTCGTATCCACCGCCGACGGTCCCAAGGCGGTGCTGTGGACCTCGGGCTGGACCCCGCGCTACAAGGGCGAGACCATTTATCTGGCCCGCGCCACCGGCTCAGTCACTTCGTCACCGTTCATCAAGATGCGCCCGGAGGACCTCGATGCCGGCGGCATGGAAACGGTCTTCCCGTGGCGGGAGTCCGACGGGGATGGCACCACACCGGAATCGCAGGAAAAGCTCCGCTCGATCAACCAGGGCGTCCGCAACCCCGTGATGCTCATCCGCATCCGGCCCAGCGACATGCCACGGATGGTCAAGCGTCAGGGCCAGGAGAGCTTCAACTTTGGCGAGTTCTTCGCCTACACGAAGGTGTGCTCGCACCTGGGTTGCCCCGCGTCGCTGTACGAGCAGCAGACCTACCGAATCCTGTGCCCGTGTCACCAGTCGCAGTTCGACGCCCTGCACTTTGCCAAGCCGATCTTCGGTCCGGCGGCCCGTGCGTTGGCGCAACTGCCCATCACGATCGACTCCAACGGGTATCTGGTCGCCAACGGCGACTTCATCGAACCCGTCGGACCGGCATTCTGGGAGCGCACGACATCATGAGTCCGAAATTCAGTCCCCCCAAGATCGGTGACGTTCTGGCCCGCCAGGGCGAGGACATCGACACGCGCTATCACCCCTCGGCGGCGGTACGCAGGCAGCTCAACAAGGTGTTCCCGACGCACTGGTCCTTCCTGCTGGGTGAGATCGCCATGTACAGCTTCATCGTGCTGCTGCTCACCGGCGTCTACCTGACGCTGTTCTTCGACCCGTCCATGGCCGAGGTCACTTACAACGGCGTCTACCAACCGCTTCGCGGCGTCGACATGTCCAAGGCTTTCGCCTCGACGCTCGACATCTCGTTCGAGGTGCGCGGCGGACTGTTCGTCCGCCAGGTCCACCACTGGGCCGCTTTGCTTTTCGCCGCGTCGATCATGGTGCACCTGGCGCGCATCTTCTTCACCGGCGCCTTCCGGCGGCCGCGCGAGACGAACTGGGTAATCGGCTCGCTGCTGCTGATCTTGGCGATGTTCGAGGGGTACTTCGGCTACTCCCTGCCCGACGACCTGCTGTCCGGCATCGGGTTGCGCGCCGCCCTGTCGTCGATCACGTTGGGGATGCCGGTGATCGGCACGTGGCTGCACTGGGCATTGTTCGGCGGCGACTTCCCCTGCGGCGGCGCCGGCAGCGAATGCGCGACGGTGGGCGCGATCATCCCGCGCATGTACGCCCTGCACATTCTGTTGTTGCCGGGGATCATCCTGGCGCTGATCGGGCTGCATCTGGCCATGGTGTGGTTCCAAAAGCACACCCAGTTCCCCGGCCCGGGCCGCACCGAGCACAACGTCGTCGGTGTGCGGGTGATGCCGATCTTCGCCGTCAAGTCCGGCGCGTTCTTCGCGGCGATCGTCGGCGTGCTGGGCCTGATGGGCGGCCTCCTGCAGATCAACCCGATCTGGAACCTGGGCCCCTACAAGCCATCTCATGTATCGGCCGGCTCCCAGCCGGACTTCTACATGATGTGGACGGAGGGCTTGGCGCGTATCTGGCCGCCGTGGGAGTTCTACTTCTGGCACCACACGGTTCCGGCAGCGGTGTGGGTGGCGTTGATCATGGGACTGATCTTCATTCTGCTGATCATCTACCCGTTCATGGAGAAGCGGTTCTCCGGTGACTACGCGCACCACAATCTGTTGCAGCGGCCGCGGGATGTCCCCGTGCGGACCTCTATCGGTGCCATGGCGATCACGTTCTACATGGTGCTCACGCTCGCGGCCATGAACGACATCATCGCCTACAAGTTCCAGGTCTCTCTGAATGCGACGACGTGGATCGGGCGCATCGGGATGGTCATCCTGCCGCCGTTCGTCTACTTCATCACGTATCGGTGGTGCATCGGGTTGCAGCGCAGCGATCGCGAGGTGCTCGAGCACGGGATCGAGACCGGCATCATCAAGCGGCTGCCGCAGGGGGCGTACATCGAGCTGCACCAGCCGCTCGGCCCCGTCGACGCCCATGGTCACCCGATACCGCTGGAGTACGAGGGCGCCGCGGTGCCCAAGCGCATGAACAAGCTGGGCTCGGGAGGATCGCCGGGCATCGGCAGCTTCCTGTCCGCCGACCCGGCGTCCGAGGACGCGGCGCTGCGCGCGGCGGCGCACTCCTCCGAGCAACGTGCCCTTACCGCGCTGCGCGAGTACCAAGACAGCATTGTCGGATCGCCGAACGGCGAGCACGCGGGGACAAACGGCGAGCACGCCGAGCATTAGCCGGGCGATGGCTCGGTTTCGCGGACGATCGACGACGCGCTGGCGGTCGGCTAGCGCGCGGCCACGGCGCGGCGCAGCTGCCGGATGTGTAGCCGCTCGACGACCGGCATCGCGGCGGTGACGACGCCGGCCAACGCGTAGCCGACCCAGGATCCGCCGTCGTGACCGACGGCCATCAGATAGGTCGCCACCGCAACAGCGATCAGCGCGGCGCCCATTATTCCGGTCAGCGCGACCGTGCCGCGTAACCAGACCCGGTCCACGTCGGCCCCCGACCACTCGTCCGTCGTCTCCGGCGCACGCGTGACGCGCTGCTGGCGCGCCCGTTCGGCCGCGGTACGCGGAGCCGGCGACATGAGCCGCACCGGCGGCCTGGCCTGCCCCATGGCCGACCGGCCGGCCGAGTCCGTCCCGGCCATGCGACGAGCCCGCACCAGCACCGGTATCGCTCCGGCGATGACGAGCGCGGACACCATGATCACGGCGTACAGCACCCACGTCGTGTGGGAGCTGCCGGCGGTCTTGTGAAAGCCCCGGCCCAGGTCGACCAGCGCGACGGCGGCCGCCACGCTGACGCCCAGCAACACCAGCCAGATGGCGGCGCAGGCCCCCACCAGGATGCGGTCGACGACGTCGGGCGGGATCGTGTCTGACCCGCGCCGATATGCGGAGTATCTGCTGACCATCAGCAACTCGTCTGCGGCGCGTCGCTGTTGTTCGACGACAGCACCGCCCCGTCGCTGGTGGTGATCGAGCAATTGAGCCGGCTGACCCGGAAAAGGCTGGACGCCTGCACCGATCCGACGTCGGAGGTGGAGATCGGTGTGACGGTCATCGACCACGGGATGTAGACGTTGTGCTGGGTCCTTGGCCGGCCGGAGGCGTCGACGTAGGTCACCGAGATGATGTCGCCGGGTGCCTTCGTCCCGGTCACCGAGTAGGTGACCTGTCGGGGACCCGTCGGGGCGGTGGTCGGTGGCGGCGGCGCCACTGCTGCCGAGGGCGCAGTCGCGGGTGGCGACGCCGGAGCAGTGGCCGCCGGTGGGGGTGGCGGCGGAGGAGGCGGAGTCGGCGTCACCGTCACGGTCTGGGTCTCCGTCGCCGTCGGGGTCTCCGTGCTCGGCGGTGGCGGCGGGGGCGGGGGCGGCGGTTTGGTAGTCGTTATCTGGTCCTGTGTCGGCGGGGCCGACACGGAGGTCGACGGGGCGGTGCTGGTGGCCGGGTTGGCCAGCTTGCTCGTGCTGGTACGCGTGACGAGCAGGGACACCGAAACCACGAGCGCGATCGCGGCAACGATGGCGGCCACTCCGACCACCCATGGCCAGCGAGGGGCGCGATGCTCGTCGTCCGCTGCCGCGGAATCGTCATAGCCGTCGTAGTCGTAGAGCATCAGGTCGGTCGGCGCATAGGGGCCGCCGAGGAAGTGCTCGGATTCGGGTGCCGAGTAAGCCCGCGAGTACGCGTCGGTCTGCCCGGTCTGATCTGCCGCTGCAAGATCGGCGCTGTCGTCGGGGGGCCCGAGCTGGGTATGGGAAACGGGTTCCGATTCCGCCAGTTCGTCGCCGGACAGCCCCGCAGGATCCGGATCGTGCTTGATTTCGCCGGCGGAATCGGGTTCGTCAGGTTGCCATCCCGGAGGATTCGGCCCGCTCATGTCTGCCTGCCCTGTCCAACTTCATCACCAGAACGCGGGGCTCCGCGGCTACTTCGTGGCGAGCGCGACTGGAAGATTCTCATGGTGCCTGGGCAAACCCTACCGAACCGAAGGCGCAGAAGAACTCTCGGCAAACGGGCCACAGACCAACTGACGCCCTGATTGTGACCTTCGAGGAGCTGATCAGTGCTTCTCAGGGCCGATGTAGTACTCGAACACCAATCCGGCCACCGACGTGAGGATGAACATCACCCCCGCGACGATCAGCCACGGCAGCCAAAGCCCGATACCCACCGCAGCCACCGAGCCCGACAACGCGATCAGAATCGGCCACCAACTGTGCGGCGCGAAGAATCCCAACTCCCCTGCGCCATCGCTGATCTCGGCGCCCTCGTAGTCTTCGGGCCGGGTTTCCACCCGCCGCGCAACGAAGCGGAAATAGGTCCCCACGATCGCCGCCATACCACCGGTGAGCGCCAGCGCGGTGGTACCCGCCCACTCCTCGCCGCCGGTGGCGTACACCGCGGTCAATACCGCGTACAGCACCGCCGCGAACAGGAAAAAAGCGGCGATGAATTCGAACAGCCTCGCTTCGATGTGCATGGCGCGTCCTCACCTACTGGCTGGCGGTCAATTGACCGCGACGAGTGTCGAACGGGTGGGTGGTCACCGCCACCGGGGACTGGGCGATCGCCTGCAGCGCCTCGGCATTGGTCTTTCCGCCGATCCGCTGCTCCAAGTAGGCCTTGAAGTCGTTCGCCGCCACCACCCGGACCTCGAAGTTCATCATCGAGTGATACGTGCCGCAGAACTCTGCGCAGTGACCGACAAACGCGCCGGTCTGGTTGATCTGCTCGACCTGGAAGACGTTGACGGAGTTGTTGGCCTCGGGGTTGGGGAAGACGTCCCGCTTGAACAAGAACTCCGGCACCCAGAAGGTGTGCACGACGTCTGCGGACGCCAACCGGAATTCGATGCGCTTGCCGGCGGGCAGCACCAGCACCGGAATCTCGGTTGGGGTTCCGAGGGTCTCGACCTTGTCGAAGTTGAGGTAGGTCCGGTCGGCGGTGTTGAGTCCGCGGATCGGCCCGACACGTTCCTCACCGTGGGCGTCCTTGCCCTCCGGCTTGGAAACCATCGCGTTCTTGCGGGCCGGGTCGGCGCCGTCGTAGGTCAGCGTGCCGTCCTTGAAGTTGACGCGCTGATAACCGAACTTCCAGTTCCACTGGAAAGACGTGACGTCGATGACGACCTCGGGATCCTTGGCCGTGTGCAGCATCTTCTCCTGCACCACCACGGTGAAGTAGAACAGCACGGAGATGATGAGAAACGGCGTCACGGTGAGCACCAGCTCCAGCGGCATGTTGTAGCCGAACTGCCGGGGCAGCTCCGTGTCGCGGGCCTTCTTGCGGTGGAACGCGGACGCCCAGAAGATGAGGCCCCAGACGATCACCCCGACCACCAGTGAAGCGATCACGGCCCCGATCCAGAGCTCCCGGTTGACGTGGGCTTCGGGAGTGATGCCCTTCGGCCAGCCCAGCGCCAGCGCTTCCGACCAGCTGCATCCGCTCAGACTCACCGCCAACAGACCCAAGGTCGCGGCCAGGCCCAGCGACCGAAGGCGACGGAACCGACCCCGGTGGCTGGCGCCGCGACGGCGCCGGAACGTGCCCTGCGACAAACGATGCGAACGGACCTGCCCGCGAGGTGTCACGTCGCGCCTCCTGCTCGGATATGAATACTACGCAGCGTAGACCACGCCGCTCACCGCGGCGACGAAACCCCGGCCGGTCGGTCCGTCACGCTCCACCCGATTGCGGCATACTGGGGCGCCGTGTGTGGTCTGCTCGCGTTCGTCGCGAACCCGGCCGGCCCCGGCGAGGACATCGCCGGCGCGGGGGCCGATGACACCGCGGCGGCTCGCGCCGCAGAGGCCGACGGCGCCATCTCGCGCGCCTCGCACCTGATGCGCCACCGGGGGCCCGACGAGCCGGGCACCTGGATGGACCCCGGTGCCGACGGTTCGGTGGTGTTCGGATTCAACCGGCTGTCCATCATCGACATCGCGCACTCGCACCAGCCGCTGCGGTGGGGTCCGCCCGAGGCGCCCGACCGTTATGTGCTGGTCTTCAACGGTGAGATCTACAACTACCTCGAGCTGCGCGACGAACTGGCCGCCCGGCACGGCGCCGCGTTCGCCACCGACGGCGACGGCGAGGCCGTCGTCGCCGGCTACCACTGCTGGGGAATAGACGTCTTGACCCGGCTGCGGGGCATGTTCGCGTTCGCGTTGTGGGACACGACCACCCGCGAATTGTTCTGCGCCCGTGACCCTTTCGGCATCAAACCACTCTTCATGGCCACCGGTGCGGGCGGCACCGCGGTGGCCAGCGAGAAGAAATGCCTGCTGGATCTGGCGGATCTGATCGGGCTCGACACCCACATCGACGAACGCGCGGTGCAGCACTACACCGTCCTGCAGTACGTGCCCGAGCCCGAAACGCTGCACCGCGGCGTGCGCCGGCTGGAGTCGGGCTGCTTCGCCAGGATCCGGCCGGGCCTTGCGCCGGAGATCAACCGCTACTTCGTCCCGCGGTTTGCCGCCGTACCGATCACCCGAGATAGCGAGCAGGCCCGCTACGAAGAGATCACCGCCGTGCTCGAGGACTCGGTGGCCAAGCACATGCGCGCCGACGTTACGGTCGGGGCCTTCCTTTCGGGCGGCATCGACTCCACCGCGATCGCAGCGCTGGCCATCCGGCACAACCCTAGATTGATCACGTTCACCACCGGCTTCGAGCGAGAGGGCTTCTCGGAGATCGACGTCGCGGTGGCCTCGGCGGAGGCGATCGGCGCCCGCCACGTCGCCAAGGTGGTCAGCCCGCAAGAGTTCGTCGACGCGCTGCCCGAGATCGTCTGGTACCTCGACGAGCCGGTTGCCGACCCCGCGCTGGTGCCGCTGTTCTTCGTGGCCCGCGAGGCCCGCAAGCACGTCAAGGTCGTGCTCTCCGGTGAGGGGGCCGACGAGCTGTTCGGCGGCTACACGATCTACCGCGAGCCGCTGTCCTTGAAGCCGTTTGACTACCTGCCGGGTCCCCTGCGCCGTTCGATGCGCAAGGTGTCCAAGCCGCTGCCGGAGGGCATGCGCGGCAAGAGCCTGTTGCACCGCGGTTCGCTGACGCTCGAAGAGCGTTATTACGGCAACGCCCGCAGTTTCTCCGACGCGCAGTTGCGCGACGTGCTGCCCGGTTTCCGCGACGATTGGACTCACACCGACGTGACCGCGTCCGTGTACGCCGAGTCGGCCGGCTGGGACCCGGTGGCCCGCATGCAGCACGTGGACCTGTTCACCTGGCTGCGTGGCGACATCCTGGTCAAGGCCGACAAGATGACGATGGCGAACTCGCTGGAGCTTCGGGTGCCATTCCTGGATCCGGAGGTGTTCGCCGTCGCCTCCCGGTTACCCGTCGAGGCGAAGATCACCCGCACGACCACCAAGTACGCCCTGCGGCGTGCCCTGGAGCCCATCGTTCCGGCGCACGTGCTGCATCGGCCCAAGCTCGGATTCCCCGTGCCCATTCGACATTGGCTGCGCGCCGGCGAACTGCTCGAGTGGGCCTACGCGCTGGTGGACTCAGCAAAGGACGGGCAAGCCGACCGCCTGGTCAACCTGGCGGTCGTGCGCCGAATGCTCGACGAACACCGAACCGGTGCGAGCGATCACAGCCGCCGGCTGTGGACCGTGCTGATCTTCATGCTGTGGCACGCGATCTTCGTCGAAGGCAGCGTGACGCCGCAGATCGGCGAGCCCGTCTACCCGGTCCAGCTCTGAGGTGGCTCGCGAGAGTAACGCCACCGCAAAAAAGTCGGCGAAATGGGCAGTGCGCTTAAACTCGCGGACCAGGAATCACGCGAGCACGCCGGTTATCTCGGCGGACGCATCCTCACCGTATGCGCCGGCCAGCCGCGACGCCGCGAACTCGCGGTCCCAGGTCCATTCCTGGGTGCCCTCCGACTCCAGCACCAGCACAGCGACCAGCGAGCCCAGCTGCGCCGAGCGCTCCAGGCTGAGGCCCGCGCTGCGCCCGGTCAAGAAGCCCGCGCGGAAAGCGTCGCCGACGCCGGTGGGGTCGACCTGGCTGGTTTCGGGCACCACGTCGACGTGGACGCGAGCGCCGCTGGGCTCGACGAGGTCAACGCCCTTGGGGCCCAGCGTCGTCACCCGCAGCTCCACCTGCGCCATCACCTCGGCCTCCGTCCAGCCGGTCTTGGACAGCATCAGGTCCCACTCGTAGTCGTTGGTGAACAGGTACTTGGCGCCATCGATGAGCTGGCGGATCTCGTCCCCGGAGAGCCGGGCCAGCTGCTGGGACGGGTCTGCGGCGAACGGCAGTCCGAGGTTGCGGCACTCGGCGGTGTGCACCAGCATGGCGGCCGGGTCGTTCGCCCCGATGATGACCAGCTCCGGCGTGCCGATGGCCGCGACCACGTCCGCGAGCTTGATGTTGCGGGCCTCCGACATCGCGCCCGGGTAGAACGACGCGATCTGGGCCATGTCGACGTCGGTGGTGCAGGTGAACCGCGCCGTATGCGCGCTCTCGGAGATCAGGACGTTGTCGCAGTTGACGCCGTGGGCCTGCAACCACTCGCGGTACTCCGTGAAGTCATCCCCGGCCGCACCGACCAGCGCGACGTCGCCGCCCAACACACCGATGGCAAAAGCGATGT
>NZ_JAFBAT010000148.1 GCF_019247615.1 Mycobacterium sp.
GACTTCGACGTCTACACCCACGAAGACTCGATGCATACCAGCGGCCGCGTCGACCAAGCGATCGCCCGGCTCCGCGAGACCGGCAACGTCTACGAGAAGGACGGCGCAACGTGGTTGCGCACCAGCGCGTTTGGCGACGACAAGGACCGCGTCGTGATCAAAAGCGACGGCAAGCCGGCCTACATCGCCGGCGACATCGCCTATTACCTGGACAAGCGCCAACGAGGTTTCGACCTGTGCATCTACATGCTCGGCGCCGACCACCACGGCTACATCGCGCGGCTCAAGGCAGTGGCCGCCGCCTTCGGTGAAGATCCGGCCACCGTCGAGGTGCTCATCGGGCAGATGGTCAACCTGGTGCGCGACGGCCAACCGGTCCGGATGAGCAAGCGGGCCGGGACCGTGCTGACGCTCGACGACCTCGTCGAGGCGATCGGCGTGGACGCCGCCCGCTATAGCCTGATCCGCTCGTCGGTGGACACTCCGATCGACATCGACCTGGCGCTGTGGTCCTCGGCGTCCAACGAAAACCCGGTCTATTACGTGCAATACGCGCACGCCCGACTCTCGGCGCTGGCCCGCAACGCCGCCGAGCTCGGACTGATCCCCGACACGACGCACCTCGAATTGCTCAGCCACGACAAAGAGGGCGCGCTGCTGCGCAGCATCGGCGAATTCTCGCGGGTGGTGAAAACCGCGTCGTCACTGAGGGAACCGCATCGGGTATGCCGCTACCTGGAAGACCTCGCCGGCGACTACCACCGGTTCTACGACTCGTGCCGGGTCTTGCCCCAGGGTGACGAAGAGCCCAACGACCTGCACACCGCGCGGCTGGCGCTGTGCCAGGCGACCCGCCAGGTCATCGCCAACGGCCTCGCAATCCTCGGCGTCAGCGCCCCGGAGCGGATGTGAACGCCCACCCCGCCGGCCCGCGGTACGCCGAGGCGACCCGGCACGCTGAAAGCCCGCCGCGGCCCCAGTCTCCGGAGGAGCTGCTGCGGCTGGCGCCGAATGTCTGGCCCCGCAACACAACTCGCGATGACGCGGGAGCCGCGGTCGTCGGCGGGGTCTCGGTGACCGATCTCGCCCAGGAATACGGGACTCCCTTGTTCGTCGTCGACGAGGACGATTTTCGTTCGCGTTGCGCAGACATGGCGGCGGCCTTCGGCGGCGGATCGAACGTGCACTATGCCGGCAAGGCGTTCCTGTGCGGCGAGATAGCGCGCTGGATCAACGAGGAGGGCCTCTCGCTCGACGTGTGCAGCGGCGGCGAACTGGCCGTCGCGTTGCACGCGGACTTCCCGCCGGAGCGAATCGCCTTCCACGGCAACAACAAATCCGTCGCAGAGCTGACCGCCGCCGTCAAGTCCGGGGTGGCCCACGTCGTCCTCGACTCGATGACCGAGATCGAGCGGCTCGACGCCATCGCGGGGGAGGCGGGCGTCGTCCAGGACGTGCTGGTGCGCTTGACCGTCGGCGTCGAGGCGCACACCCATGAGTTCATCTCCACCGCACACGAGGACCAAAAGTTCGGGCTGTCGGTCGCCAGCGGCGCCGCGATGGCGGCGGTGCGGCGGGTGTTCGCCACCGACCATCTGCGACTGGTCGGGTTGCACAGCCACATCGGTTCCCAGATCTTCGACGTCGACGGCTTCGAACTCGCCGCGCACCGCGTCATCGGGCTGTTGCGCGAGATCGTCGGCGAGTTCGGCGTCGACAAGACGGCCCAGCTGTCAACGATCGATCTCGGCGGCGGCTTTGGGATTTCGTACCTGTCGCCCGACGATCCGCCGCCGCCGGACGAACTGGCGGCCAAGCTGAGCGCCATCGTGCGCAACGAATCGGCGGCCGTCGGGCTGCCCACCCCCAGGCTGGTGGTCGAGCCCGGACGCGCCATCGCCGGGCCGGGCACCATCACGCTGTACGAGGTCGGCACCATCAAAGACGTCGACGTGAGCGCCACGGCCCACCGGCGCTACGTCAGCGTCGACGGCGGCATGAGCGACAACATCCGCACCGCGTTGTACGACGCACAATACGACGCCCGCCTGGTTTCGCGGATCAGCGACGCGCCGGCCGAGCTGGCGCGGATCGTCGGAAAGCACTGTGAGACGGGCGATGTCGTCGTTCGCGATGCCTGGGTTCCTGGAGACCTGCGGCCGGGCGACCTGCTCGGGGTCGCCGCCACCGGGGCCTACTGCTATTCGTTGTCGAGCCGCTACAACATGATCGGCCGTCCGGCCGTGGTCGCCGTGCGCGCCGGACGCGCGCGCCTGATCCTGCGGCGCGAGACGGTCGACGATCTGCTGAGTCTGGAGGTGAGGTGACCCGTGTCCGATGACGAGAAGCCCGTCGGTGTGGCGGTGCTCGGATTGGGCAATGTCGGCAGCGAGGTCGTGCGGATCATCGAGGACAGCGCCGACGACCTGGCGGCCCGCATCGGCGCCCCGCTCGTGCTCCGGGGCGTCGGGGTGCGCCGCGTCGCCGCCGACCGCGGCGTTCCGGTCGACCTGCTCACCGACGACATCGAACAGCTCGTCGCGCGGGAGGACGTCGACATCGTCGTCGAACTGATGGGTCCGGTGGAGCCCGCCCGCAAGGCGATCCTGTCCGCCCTCGAGCGGGGCAAATCCGTCGTCACGGCGAACAAGGCCTTACTGTCCACGTCCACCGGGGAGCTCGCGCAGGCGGCCGAAAACGCCCACGTCGACCTCTATTTCGAGGCGGCGGTCGCGGGTGCCATCCCGGTGATCCGCCCGCTCACCCAGTCGCTGGCCGGCGACACGGTGCTGCGGGTGGCCGGGATCGTCAACGGCACCACCAACTACATACTCTCCGCGATGGACAGCACCGGCGCCGACTACACCAGCGCCCTGGCCGACGCCAGTGCGCTGGGCTACGCCGAGGCCGATCCCACCGCCGACGTCGAGGGCTACGACGCCGCCGCCAAGGCCGCGATCCTGGCGTCCATCGCGTTCCACACGCGGGTGCACGCCGACGACGTCTACCGCGAGGGCATCACCAAGATCACTCCGGCCGACTTCGCCTCCGCCCGGGCCCTGGGCTGCACCATCAAGCTGTTGTCCATCTGCGAGCGCATCACGGGAGACGAGGGCCAACAACGGGTTTCGGCCCGCGTGTACCCGGCACTGGTGCCGCTGTCGCATCCACTCGCCACCGTCGGCGGTGCGTTCAACGCGGTGGTGGTCGAGGCCGCCGCGTCGGGGCGGCTGATGTTCTACGGCCAGGGCGCGGGCGGCGCGCCCACCGCGTCCGCGGTAGCCGGCGACCTGGTGATGGCCGCCCGCAACCGGGTCTTGGGCAGCCGCGGTCCCAAGGAGTCGAGGTATGCCCAACTCCCGATCGCGCCAATGGGTCTCATCTTCACCCGCTACTACGTCAGCATGAACGTCGCCGACAAGCCCGGCGTATTGTCTTCGGTGGCAGCGGAATTCGCAAAACGTGAGGTGAGCATCGCCGAGGTCCGCCAGGAGGGCGTCGCGGACGAGGGCGGACGGCGGGTCGGAGCCCGCATCGTGGTGGTCACCCACGTCGCCACCGACGCCGCGCTCTCCGAAACCGTCCGGGCGCTGGCCGATTTGGACGTGGTGCAGAGCGTGACGAGCGTGCTGCGATTGGAAGGAAACGACCTGTGAGCGTTGCCCGCATTACCGGGACGGCCACCCACCAGCCCTGGCCCGGGGTGATCGCGGCCTATCGGGATCGGCTGCCGGTCGGAGACGACTGGACCCCGGTCACCCTCCTCGAGGGTGGCACCCCGCTGATCGCCGCAACCCGTCTCTCGGAAAAGACGGGCTGCGCGGTCCACCTCAAGGTCGAAGGTCTCAACCCCACCGGCTCCTTCAAGGACCGCGGAATGACGATGGCGGTCACCGACGCCCTGGCCCGCGGACAGCAGGCCGTGCTGTGCGCCTCCACAGGAAACACCTCGGCGTCGGCGGCGGCGTATGCGGCCCGCGCCGGCATCACCTGCGCGGTGCTGATACCGCAGGGCAAGATCGCGATGGGCAAGCTGGCGCAGGCGGTCATGCACGGCGCCAAGATCATCCAGATCGACGGCAATTTCGACGACTGTTTGGAACTGGCGCGCAAGATGACGGCCGACTTCCCGACGATCTCGCTGGTCAATTCCGTCAACCCGGTGCGCATCGAGGGGCAGAAAACGGCGGCATTCGAGATCGTGGACGCGCTTGGGACCTCCCCCGACGTGCACGCCCTGCCGGTCGGCAACGCCGGGAACATCACCGCCTACTGGAAGGGCTACACCGAGTATCACCAGGAAGGCCTGATCGACAGGCTGCCCCGCATGCTCGGGACCCAGGCGGCCGGCGCCGCGCCACTGGTGCTCGGCGAACCCGTCAGCCATCCGGAGACCATCGCGACCGCAATCCGCATCGGCGCCCCGGCATCGTGGACGGCCGCGGTCCAGGCGCAGCAGCAATCCGACGGGCGTTTCCTCGCGGCCACCGACGAGGAGATCCTGGCCGCCTATCATCTGGTGGCCCAGTCCGAAGGTGTCTTCGTCGAACCCGCTTCCGCCGCGAGCATCGCGGGCCTGCTCAAGGCCATCGACGACGGCTGGGTGGCTCGCGGATCGACGGTGGTGTGCACCGTGACGGGCAACGGGCTCAAGGACCCCGACACCGCGCTGAGGGACATGCCGAGCGTGTCCCCCCTGCCCGTTGATCCGGTGCTCGTTGTGGAAAGACTGGGGCTCGGTTAGTGGTGATCGCAAGCGCGGCGGAGCCGGCGTGTCGGTAACTCCGATGCTGCCCGCGGGGCTGGTGGCCAGCGCCGTGGTCTCGGCATCCAGCGCCAACATCGGCCCCGGTTTTGACAGCATCGGCTTGGCCTTGAGCCTCTACGACGAGATCGTTGTGCAGACAACCGATTCCGGCTTGGAAGTCGTCGTCGAGGGCGAGGGCGCCGATCAGGTCCCCCTGGATGCGAATCATCTGGTCGTTCGTGCTGTCGAGCGCGGACTGCAGGCTGTGGGGGTCGGGGCGCGGGGCCTGACGGTGCGCTGCCGCAACGCCATCCCGCACTCGCGTGGACTCGGCTCGTCCGCGGCCGCCGTGGTCGGCGGGCTCGCTGCCGTGAATGGCCTTGTGGTGCAATCGGATTCATCACCGCTGGGCATCTCCGAACTGGTCCAGCTGTCTTCCGAGTTCGAAGGGCATCCCGACAACGCCGCGGCCGCGGTGTTGGGTGGTGCGGTGGTGTCGTGGATTGACGGCACGAGTGATCCACCCGACTACCTGGCCGTACCGCTGCGACTGCATCCCGACATCCGAGTGTTCTGCGCGATTCCCGAGGAGCGTTCGTCGACAGCCGAGACCCGCGTGCTGCTGCCCGCGCGGGTGAGCCACGAGGACGCCCGGTTCAACGTGAGCCGGGCGGCGTTGCTGGTCGTTGCGCTCACCGAACGGCCGGATCTGCTGATGCCGGCCACCGAAGACGTGCTTCACCAACCGCACCGAGCCCAGGCGATGCCCATCTCGGCGGAATATTTGCGACTGTTGCGATGTCATAACATTTCAGCCACGCTGTCCGGCGCCGGCCCCTCGCTGATCGCTCTGAGCACGGAACCCGACTTGCCCACCGAGGCGATGGAGTACGGTGCGGCAAACGGATTTTCCATCGCGAAGATGACCGCCGGTGAAGGAGTTCGCTGGAGCCCGGCCGTCACCGTCGCGGGTTAATCCACAGCGTGGCCGGACGGTTTGCTTGCTTCCGGCAGGGATGCAGGTTATCCTCGGAGCCGTCCAGCAATCGCAGGATCTGCATCTGCATACATACTGCCTTGCCGCTAGGACAACACCAATTCTTCTCGTGAACGAGGTTCGCCGCTACATATCCGCCAATCCTGGCGACCACCGTTGCGGAGTCGATGATTGGGTGCACTCGGCAAATTGGCTGACTGCAACGAACCCCCTATGACCACATCAGTGGGGGAAGAAAGGAAATCCGTGACCGATACGGACTTGTTCACGGCTAACGAAAGCACCGACGGCAATCAGCCGTCGAGCGCCGTGACCACAGCCACCCCCGACCTCAACACCGGCGGCCCGGCGGCCAAGCTGTCCACCATGGTGTTGCCCAAACTGCGCGCGCTGGCTAACGAAGTCGGCGTCAAGGGAACGTCGGGCATGCGCAAGAACGAACTCATCGCCGCGATACGCGAAATCAGGGGACAGGCCAACGGGACACCGCCCGCCGCCGCCTCGGAGGACGGCGGCGAACCCGGCCCGATTGCCACCGAAGCCCCCGAAGCCGGGGCCGAAAAGCCGGCTACCCCGGGCGAACAGAATGGTGCCCCGACCGACTCGCCGCGCCGGGAACGCCGCGGCGCGGCGCGCGACGCGGGATCGCCCGCGCGCACCGGCGAGGAGCGCGACGGCGGGGACTCAGGCACCCGGGACGGTGCCAACACCGGCGATGCCCCCAAGACCAAGACCGCCGAGCGCAAGCAAGACGCCGGCGGCGATCAAAGCGGTGATCAGGAGGGTTCCGCCCAACAGTCCCGCGGCTCGAACCAGCAGGAGGAGGACGGCGAGGGCCGTCAGGGCCGGCGGGGACGCCGGTTCCGCGATCGCCGCCGACGCGGGGAGCGCTCGGGCGAAGGCGGCGACACCGAGCTGCGCGAGGACGACGTCGTCCAACCGGTCGCGGGCATCCTCGACGTACTCGACAATTACGCGTTCGTCCGGACTTCCGGCTACCTGGCCGGACCGCACGACGTCTACGTGTCCATGAACATGGTGCGCAAGAACGGCCTGCGCCGCGGCGACGCGGTGACCGGCGCCGTCCGGGTGCCCAGGGACGGCGAACAGCCCAACCAGCGGCAGAAGTTCAACCCGCTGGTGCGCCTGGACAGCGTCAACGGTGGCTCGGTCGAAGACGCCAAGAAGCGGCCCGATTTCTCCAAGCTGACGCCGTTGTACCCGAATCAGCGGCTGCGCCTGGAAACCACGCCCGACCGGCTCACCACGCGGGTCATCGACCTCATCATGCCGATCGGCAAGGGACAGCGCGCGCTGATCGTGTCGCCGCCCAAGGCCGGAAAGACGACGATCCTGCAGGACATCGCCAACGCGATCACCAAGAACAACCCGGAATGCCACCTCATGGTCGTCCTCGTCGACGAGCGCCCGGAGGAGGTCACCGACATGACGCGCTCGGTCAAGGGCGAGGTCATCGCCTCGACCTTCGACCGGCCGCCGTCGGACCACACCTCGGTCGCCGAGCTGGCCATCGAACGCGCCAAGCGGCTCGTCGAGCAGGGCAAGGACGTCGTGGTGCTGCTCGACTCGATCACCCGTCTGGGCCGCGCATACAACAACGCGTCGCCCGCGTCGGGCCGGATCCTGTCCGGTGGTGTCGACTCCACCGCGCTCTACCCGCCGAAGCGCTTCCTCGGCGCGGCGCGAAACATCGAGGAAGGCGGGTCGCTGACGATCATCGCCACCGCGATGGTCGAGACCGGGTCCACCGGTGACACGGTCATCTTCGAGGAGTTCAAGGGCACCGGCAACGCCGAGCTCAAGCTGGACCGCAAGATCTCCGAACGCCGGGTCTTCCCCGCGGTCGACGTGAACCCGTCGGGCACCCGCAAGGACGAGCTGCTGCTGTCGCCCGACGAGTTCGCCATCGTGCACAAGCTGCGCCGCGTGCTCTCGGGTCTGGACCCGCACCAGGCGATCGACCTGCTGATGTCGCAGCTGCGCAAGACGAAGAACAACTACGAATTCCTGGTGCAGGTGTCCAAGACCACGCCCGGCTCGATGGACAACGATTAATCCGGTACAAGGCCCCGCGACACTGTAACCAGGCACACGACACGCCGACGTGCGTGTGCGGAATTACAGGTTCGGCGCAACGACAGTCGTCGGGAATGCGCGCAAGCGGTTCGGCGTTTGGGCTCATGTATGTTGACCTGGCATAATCGGCGGTCGACTATCCCGGGGACCGGTTCGGGTTCCCGGAGTTCACGCCCGGTCCGGGCGGCAGACGATCGAAGAGGACGTATGAAAGCTGACATTCACCCCGCCTACGGGGAGACCACGGTGCACTGCGGTTGTGGGAACACCTTCCAGACCCGCAGCACCAAGCCCGGCGGCAACATCGTCGTCGAGGTGTGCTCGCAATGCCACCCGTTCTACACGGGCAAGCAGAAGATCCTCGACAGCGGCGGCCGGGTGGCCCGCTTCGAGAAGCGCTACGGCAAGCGCAAGGCCGCGTCTGAGAGCACCGACAAGGCCGACGCGACCGAAAAATAGCTGCGTTCCCGACGCCCGAACTGCGCTGACGTAGCGCAGGCCGGGCGTCGATTCGCGTATATGTAGTGCCCGGCTCAACCTCGGGCCGCCCGCGGCCCGCACCGTCGCCGGGCGCGGGCAGGAGGTGTGTGATGACGCAGCCGGTACAAACGATCGACGTGCTGCTGGCCGAACACGCCGAGCTGGAGCGCCGGCTGGCGGACCCCGAGTTGCACAGCAAGCCCGATGAAGCGCGCAAGGCCGGACGCCGGTTCGCCCGACTGGCCCCCATCGTCGGCACGTACCGCAAGCTGGTCGCCGCCCGCGGCGACCTGGAGACCGCGCGCGAGCTGGCAGCCGACGACGAGTCGTTCGCCGATGAGGTGACCGAACTGGAAGCACGCGTGGCCGAACTCGACACCCAACTCACCGACATGCTGGCTCCCCGCGACCCGCACGATGCCGACGACATCGTGCTGGAAGTCAAATCCGGTGAGGGCGGCGAAGAATCGGCCCTGTTCGCCGCCGACCTGGCCAGGATGTACATCCGCTACGCCGAGCGGCATGGCTGGACGGTGACGGTCCTGGACGAAACCACCTCCGATCTGGGCGGTTACAAGGACGCCACGCTCAGCATCACCAGCAAGGGCGACACCGCCGACGGGGTATGGTCACGAATGAAGTTCGAGGGTGGGGTACATCGCGTGCAACGCGTCCCGGTCACGGAATCCCAGGGGCGCGTGCACACTTCGGCGGCCGGCGTGCTGGTCTATCCCGAACCCGAGGAAGTGGGCGAGGTGCAGATCGACGAGTCGGAACTGCGCATCGACGTGTACCGCTCGTCCGGCAAGGGCGGCCAGGGAGTGAACACGACCGACTCCGCGGTGCGGATCACGCATTTGCCGACCGGCATCGTCGTCACCTGTCAAAACGAACGGTCGCAGCTGCAGAACAAGA
>NZ_JAFBAT010000238.1 GCF_019247615.1 Mycobacterium sp.
CGGTACGTCGTTTTCGCCTGCGTCGGTGGAGCGCACACATCGGGCGGGATGCAGCTCTGCGCGATCGCCGCGAAGACCGCGCACGCCACGGCGTTCATCCAATACAGGGCAGGGGTGCCGATCTCCTCGGCGAGCAGGCCACCGACGCCGCCACTGATCGCGGCGCCGACGTTGGTAATCCAACCCAGCCGCCAGGCGTCGACTTTCGCTCGTTCCCCGGGATCGGGAATCAGTTCGGCGATCGCTTCGCTGAGCACCGGACGCGGTGCGTCAAAGACCACGCCTGCCAGCACGGCACCGAGGGACAAAGCCCAAGCCGCGTGCGCGCCGGCCAGCAGCGCCAGCACCAGCGCCGCCGACAACATTGTGGCCGTCAGCGTCGATCGTCTCCCAAACCGGTCGATGAGCCACCCGCACAGCAGCTGTCCCGCAACCCAACCCACCCCGAATGCCGCCAAAACCGCGCCGATCGTTCCGGGCGGATGCCCCTGCCCGCCGACGTGATAAGCCATGAACGGGTAGGCGAACCCCGCGGCGCGCACCAGCAAGTTGCCGCCCAACAGGACCCAGATCACGGCCGGGTACCGATCCCGGCGCGCGGCGACCGATACGGTCATTGCCTTGCCCTTCGCCAAACTTACTTGCGTACAACGAATCCCGCTGCCCGACATGCTCGTATCGGTACTCGGCGGGCTTGGTTCATGAACCTAAGCCACGCAGAGGCCGGGGTTGAACCACCAATCGGCCCTGCGTCGCGGTGAATCGCGCTCCCCCGATCGGGGACTGCGATTGTCTGCTACCCCAATTGGGGGAGCACATTTCGTCCGCCAATTCCGCAATACGCCCGGCAGACGAACCTGCGGCCGCGGCGGAACAGTGATTGTGACCGCAAGCAACTTACCTTCAGAAGACGAATACATGAGCAACTGTGCTGAAATGTGGCCCGAAAACCCGTCGTGGAGCGAGAAGAGCCGGGCACTGGTAACCGGCAGCTCCGGTCACCTCGGCGAGGCGCTGGTGCGCTCCCTGCGTGACCTCGGATGCGACGCCGTCGGGCTCGACGTACGACCGTCGAAGTGGACGAACGTGGTTGGCTCCATCAATGATCCAGGCTTGATGCTCGAACTGATGGCCGACGTCGACGTGGTGTTCCACACCGCGACGCTGCACAAGCCCCAGCTGGCGTTCGTGTCGCGCCAGGCATTTTTGGACACCAACATCGGCGGCACGCACACCCTGCTCGATGCGGCCGTGGCAACGGGTGTTCGTGCGTTCGTGATGACATCCTCGACGACGGTGTTCGGTGACGCGCTCGTGCCGCCGCAGGGCCGGCCCGCGGCGTGGATCGACGAATCCGTGACGCCGCTTCCCAAGAACATCTACGGCGTAACCAAATCCGCAGGCGAAGACCTCTGCCAACTAGCGCACCGCAACGACGGCCTGCCCTGCGTGGTGCTGCGCGTCGCACGGTTCTTCGCCGATGCCGACGACATGCCACACGTTCACGACGGGCGCGGCGACGACAACGTCAAGGCCGACGAATACGCCTCTCGCCGAGTCGCACTCGAAGACGCCGTCGACGCGCACCTCAAAGCCGCGCAGCACGCGTCGCGTCTGGGATTTGCGCGCTACGTGGTAGCGGCCACCACACCGTTCACTCGTGATGACCTGGCCGAGCTCCGAACTGACGCTGTGCCGGTATTCGCGCGCCGCGTACCGCTGGCCGCCGATGTGTGGAGAGAGCGCGGCTGGCGGTTCCCCCAGCGCCTGGACCGCGTGTACGTCAACACCAGAGCGCGCCATGAATTGGGCTGGTCCCCGCGGTTCGATCTGAATGCGATCGCAGCGAGAGTCGCACACGGCGACCCCGTGCGGACGCCGCTGTCACAACTCGTTGGGGTAAAGGAGTACGCATGCAGTTCGTACCACTTGGGGGTGTTCGATCCAACGAGCAACCAACATGTCCGGGCGCCTCGCGCCATCGCCGCCCTCGCCGGTTGATTGCCCGTCTGTCAACGGCGCACGCCCTGATGCCGCGCGTGGATCAACGCGACCTCGTGATCGAGTAGGTTCCCCCGGCGGGTCTCGGTGGTCGTGGCCGCATGAGGCTCGCTTACGCCCCGAAGCCTCATGCAGTCGTGGGTGGCGGTGATGAGACACATTGCACCCCCAGGGCGGAGACGGTCGGTGATGGCGTCGACCACCTGGGAGCCGATCCGTTCCTGGACCTGCAGCCGCCGCGCGTAACCGTGCACCACCCGAGCCAGCTTCGACAACCCCACGATTCGCTGGCCGGGCCCGGGTCGGTACGCGACGGTGGCATACCCGGTGAACGGCAGCATGTGGTGTGCGCAGGTGGACATCAGCGTGATGCCCTCCACGATCACGAGCCCGGGTTCCTGCGGCGCCGGGAACACACGCTCGAGGTGGTCGGCGGGGTCCTCACGGTAGCCGGCGAGCATGTCCCGCCACGCTCGCACTACGCGGCCCGGCGTGTCAGCGGTGTGATCGTCCCCGTCGATGTCCATCGCTACCAGGAGCGCCTTGACGGCGACCTCCGCATCG
The DNA here is from genome assembly GCF_019247615.1 of Mycobacterium sp. Taxonomy (GTDB): domain Bacteria; phylum Actinomycetota; class Actinomycetes; order Mycobacteriales; family Mycobacteriaceae; genus Mycobacterium. Next base: position 2,566 of record NZ_JAFBAT010000238.1, read on the forward strand.
GCGAGATCCATCGCTAGTTTCCTTTTGTGCCGTCTGCCGGGGCGACGTGTGGCGTCGATGCGCGGCAGCCGGAGGTGGCCGTCTCCCACACCTCGACGTAGGAGAGTCCGGGAATAGCCAGCCGGTTCCAGATCCAGCCCGCGACGTTCTCGCACGTCGGATTCTCAATAAAGCGATTCAGCGCGCTGTGGTCGAGCTGATCTATCACGGGTTTCATCGCGCACTTGATCAGTGCGAAGTCGACGACGAATCCGGTGTGCGAGTCGGGAACTCCCTCAACACCGACAATTACCTTGTAGCTGTGACCGTGCAGGACACCGCACTGGTGGCCTGTGGCAACATTTGGCAGGAAATGCGCGGCCTCGAAAGTGAACACCTTGAACACCTCTATCGCGGCGTCCATCGGGATTTTCGCTCGTTTGTCATTCATGGCTTCTCTTCGAGGCGAGTCCCATGCCGCACGGGCAACTTTAGGCATACCGAGAATGTAAGGCCCGCTTGGATTCTGAACGATCCGGCCGTTGCGGGTTCGGACGGTGGAAACGCCCTCCTTCGATCGGTGGAGCGCACTATGGGGCTGTCACACATCGGCCCTCGGCACCGTCTCCAGTGTGTAAGCCCATTCGCACCGACCTGAGGAGGCGCCCCATGATCGTCACTTAGTGGCCCCTCGCCGTGCTGGCTGTGATCCAGCTCGCCGATGCGGCTCTCTGCTGGAAACCCGTCGGATTCATCCGTGACTGCCTGGACGATGTGGGGCTTCCACGCCGCTTTCTGGCGTGTGCTGCCCTGCTGAAAGTCGCCGCGGGCCTCGGCCTGATAGTCGGGATCTGGTTCCCGCCGCTCGCGTGCTTTGTGCATCGCCGCACTCGGTTTCGTCGCCGTGTCGATGTGACATCCAGAGAAATTTACCGAAGAAAGCTAGCGAGACCGCAGCGGCGAGCCGGTGAACTTGTCGGGGTTGGCGATATCCCATAGCGCGCAGACCTTCCCGTCACTCACCGTCATCGCCAGGATCCGCGGCCGCATCTCCCAGTGGCCGTCGTCGCCGGGGCTGCCCGCGGTGTAGACCCCCAGCTCGCCGTTGACCAGGCCCAGCTGATTCGCCGTGAAGAACGCGTCGCCGTAGCGGCGGGCCAGGCCGAAGATGAACCGGGCCACCTTGTCCGACCCCGCGATGGCGTGAACGGCGGTGGGGGCCTTGCCATTCGAATCGCCGGTGAATGTGACGTCCGGATGCAGCAGCGCCACCACGGCGTCCAAGTCGCCGGCGGCCATGGCGGCCATCAGCCGACCGACGACCTCGTCGTGCGAGGGGTCGGGTCTCGGCGGCGGCTCCGCCGCGACAGCCTTGCGGGCGCGCGACGCCAGCTGGCGGGCGGCGGCCTCGGTGGTTCCCAGCACCTCGGCCACTTCGGCGAACGGCACGGCGAAACCGTCGTGCAGCACGAAAGCGACCCGCTGATCGGGGGATAGCCTTTCCAGCACCACCATCGCCGCGAACCGCGCGTCCTCGCTCGCCACCACCGCGGACAACGGATCAGCGCGGTCAAAGCCGGTCACCACTGGTTCGGGCAGCCAATTGCCGCTGTAGGTTTCGCGGCGATGCGCCGCCGACCGCAACCGGTCCAGGCCCAGCCGGCTCACCACGGTGGTCAGCCAGGCCCGCAGGTCCGCGATGGCGTCCTCCTGCCCATGCCAGCGCAGCCAGGCCTCCTGGACGATGTCCTCGGCGTCGGCCACGGTGCCCGTCAACCGGTAGGCGACCGACATGAGATGTGGCCGCAGGGCCTCGAATTCGCTGACCTGCTGCGCTGCAGTCATATCGCGAGCGTAACGTCACGGACACTTCCGGCGCCAAGGGTCGCGCTGGCGTTACGCTCGCGGCAATGACCGACAATCTCTGGCTGCATTTCGCCCGGCACGGCCCAGGCAGCACACCGCCGATCATCACCCGCGGCGAGGGTGTCACGATCTTCGACGATCGCGGCAAGAGCTATCTCGACGCGCTGTCCGGGTTGTTCACCGTGCAGGTCGGCCACGGCCGCAGCGAACTGGCCGAGGTCGCGGCCCGCCAGGCAAGCACGCTGGCCTACTTTCCGGTGTGGGGGTATGCCACCCCAACCGCGATCGAGCTCGCCGAGCGCCTGGCGCACCACGCCCCGGGGGACCTGAACCGGGTGTTCTTCACCACCGGCGGCACCGAGGCCGTCGAGAGCGCATGGAAATTGGCCAAGCACTATTTCAAGCTCACCGGTAAACCCGGTAAGCACAAAGTGATTTCGCGGTCGATCGCCTACCACGGCACCACCCAGGGTGCGCTGGCGATCACCGGGCTGCCGTTGTACAAGGCACCCTTCGAACCGGTGACACCGGGCGGCTTCCGGGTGCCCAACACGAACTTCTACCGCGCGCCCGAACCATTTGGCGACGACCTGAAGGGTTTCGGGCAGTGGGCCGCCGACCGGATCGCCGAGGCGATCGAGTTCGAGGGCCCCGCGACCGTCGCCGCGGTTTTTGTGGAACCGGTCCAAAACGCGGGCGGCTGCATCCCGCCTCCGCCGGGCTACTTCGAACGGGTGCGCCAGATCTGCGACGAGTACGACGTGCTGCTCGTCTCCGACGAAGTGATCTGCGCCTTCGGCCGGATCGGTTCGATGTTCGCCTGTGACGACTTCGGCTACGTTCCCGACATCATCACCTGCGCCAAGGGGATGACATCCGGTTATTCACCGATCGGCGCGATGATCGCCGACGACCGGTTGTTCGAGCCGTTCAACGACGGCAAAACCATGTTCCCGCATGGCTATACGTTCGGCGGTCACCCCGTGTCGGCGGCCGTCGGGCTGGCCAACCTGGACATCTTCGAGCGCGAGAACCTCAACGAACGCGTCAAACACCATGCCCCCGAATTCCGCGCCACCCTGGAGAAGCTCTACGACCTGCCGATCGTCGGCGACGTGCGCGGGGAGGGTTACTTCTACGGCGTGGAGCTGGTCAAGGACAAGGCGACAAGGGAAACCTTCAACGCCGAGGAACGCGAACGACTGCACCGGTACGTCTCACGCGCGCTATTCGACGCCGGGCTGTACTGCCGCACCGACGACCGGGGTGATCCCGTCGTCCAGCTGGCGCCGCCGCTCATCAGCGGGCAACGCGAGTTCGACACGATCGAGTCCATCCTGCGCAGCGTGCTCACCGACGCTTGGGGGCGGCTCTAAAGTCCTAGCCGTGGGCGGCGAGGATCCGCTTCACCTCGTAGGCAGCCAGCAGGACCTCCCGGGAATGCGCGGCGTTGGGATTGTTCGCCATCCGCGATTCGGCGTTGCACAGCCAGGTGAGCGCCGACTGCAGGTTGGCGTCGGTGGTCGCATCGCGGTGCTGCTTCAGCTCTGCCAGCACGCGGTCGACTCCGGAGCGGCGCACCTGCGCCCCCTTCTCGACCTGCTTGAGCAGATGTTCCAGCGATCGCGGACCATCGCCGTCGCGGCGCGACTTCGACCAGAACCGATTGTTTTGAATGGCACACCCTTTGCTGTTTCGCTGACCGCATGCCGAGCGTACTGGCTAGGCCCGGTCCTTGCTCGCCGGCGAATTTAACTTCTGCCTCATCAGTCACAGCGCGGCTCCCCGGAATCGGGCAGCCGATCGCCTAGTCTGCTCACACGATGAGCTTTCTACGCCCCGCATCGCGCCTGGCAGCAGCCGTTTTCTTGATCGCCGCCCCGCTGGCGGTCGCGGCGCCGACCGCGTTCGCCGAGCCCGCGCCGGGGCCCAGCGCGGGACCTCCAAACTGCCCGTACAAGGTGTCGACGCCGCCCGCGGTGGACTCCTCGGAGGTCCCGACGGCCGCTGAACCGCCGATGCCCCTGGCAGTACCCGCCAAGCCGGTCGGCGGGGAGGCGCTGGGCAGTTGCGGCGTCGTCGCCGCGCCCGGGACGCCGCCGTTGCCGAACGACGTCTCCGCCGACGCCTGGCTGGTGGCGGACCTGGACAGCGGCGCCGTCATCGCGGCCAAGGATCCGCACGGGCGTCACCGCCCCGCGAGCATCATCAAGGTTCTGGTCGCGATGGCGGCCATCAACGCGCTGCCCCTCAACAAATCCGTCCCCGGAACCGACGAGGACGCGGCCGCCGAGGGCACCAAGGTCGGTGTCGAGGCGGGCGGCGTGTTCACCGTCAACCAGCTGCTGCACGGGCTGCTGATGCATTCGGGCAATGACGCCGCCCACGCCCTGGCGATGCAGCTCGGCGGGATGCAGCAAGCCGTGGAGAAGATCAACCTGCTGGCCGTCAAGCTGGGTGGGCAGGACACCCGGGTGGCGACACCGTCCGGGCTGGACGCGCCCGGCATGAGCACCTCGGCCTACGACATCGGGCTGTTCTACCGATACGCTTGGCAGAACCCGACTTTCGCCGACATCGTGTCGACGCGAAGCTTCCCCTTCCCGGGACATGGCGACCACCCCGCCTACGACCTGGAGAACGACAACAAGCTCCTCTACAACTACCCGGGCGCACTCGGCGGGAAGACCGGCTACACCGACGACGCGGGCCAGACGTTCGTGGGATCGGCCAACCGCAACGGGCGGCGGCTGATGGCGGTGCTCAT
>NZ_JAFBAT010000292.1 GCF_019247615.1 Mycobacterium sp.
CTCGTACACCGCGGGTTCGGAGAGGTCGAGCTTGGCCAGATCCACCTCGATCCCTTTGTGCTCGGCCACCAGGTCGATGGCGTAGTGCAGTGCCGAGAGCATGCCCAGGCCGAGCAGGTCGAACTTCACCAAACCGATTGCGGCGCAGTCGTCTTTGTCCCATTGCAAAACGCTGCGGTTCTCCATGCGCGCCCACTCCACCGGGCACACGTCGGCGATCGGGCGATCGCAGATCACCATGCCGCCGGAATGGATGCCCAGGTGCCGCGGGAGATTCCGGATCTGGGTGGCCAGGTCGATGACCTGCGGCGGGATTCCGTCCGTGTCAGGCGAGTCGGCGAGGCCGTTCCAGTGGCTGATCTGCTTGCTCCACGCGTCCTGCTGCCCCTGCGAGAAGCCCAGCGCGCGGGCCATGTCGCGCACCGCGATGCGCCCCCGGTAGGTGATGACATTGGCGACCTGCGCGGCATAGTCACGGCCGTATTTGTCGTAGACGTACTGGATGACCTTCTCTCGCTGGTCCGACTCGATGTCCATGTCGATGTCGGGCGGCCCGTCGCGGGCCGGCGACAAGAAACGCTCGAACAACAGCTCGTTGGCCACCGGATCGACCGCGGTGACACCGAGGGCATAACAGACCGCGGAGTTGGCCGCCGATCCCCTGCCCTGGCACAGGATGTTGTTCTCGCGGCAGAACCGGGCGATGTCGTGCACCACCAGGAAGTATCCCGGGAACCTCAGGTGCGCAACGACTTTCAGCTCATGCTCGATCTGGGCGTACGCGCGTGGCGCGCGTTCGGCCGGTCCGTAGCGCTCGCGCGCCCCCGTCATGGTCAGCTGACGCAGCCAGCTGTCCTCGGTATGCCCGTCGGGCACGTCGAACGGGGGCAGCTGCGGCGCGATGAGCGCCAGCCCGAAGGCGCACAGCTCGCCGAGCTCGGCGGCGGCGGTCACCACTTCCGGCCACTGGGGGAACATCCGGGCCATCTCGTCCCCGGACCGCAGGTGCGAGCCGCCCAGCGGGGCCAGCCAGCCGGCGGCGGAGTCCAGGGACTGCCGGGCCCGGATGGCGCCCATCGCCATGGCCAACCGGCCGCGCGACGGGTGGGCGAAATGCGCGCCGGTGGTGGCGACGACTCCGACGCCGAAGCGCGGCGCCAGGGCGGCCAGCGCCGCGTTGCGTTCGTCGTCGAGCGGCTGGCCGTGGTGGGTCAGCTCGACGCTGACCCGGTCGGGCCCGAACCGGTCCACCAGGTCGGCCAGCGCCCGCGCGGCCGCGTCCGGTCCGCCGTCGGAAAGCGCTTGGCGCACATGGCCTTTGCGGCACCCGGTCAGGATGTGCCAGTGTCCTCCCGCGGCTTCGGTCAGCGCGTCGAAGTCGTAGCGCGGCTTACCCTTCTCCCCGCCGGCCAGGTGCGCGGCGGCCAGCTGCCGCGACAGCCGCCGGTAACCCTCCGGTCCGCGCGCCAGCACCAGCAGGTGCGGGCCGGGCGGATCCGGCGCCTCAGTGCGCGCCCCCGGCCCCAAAGACAGCTCGGCGCCGAACACCGTGCGCAGATCGAGTTCGGCGGCCGCCTCGGCGAACCGCACCGCCCCGTACAGGCCGTCGTGATCGGTCAGCGCCAGGGCACGCAAACCCAGCCGGGCACCCTCCTCCACAAGCTCCTCCGGGGTGCTGGCACCGTCGAGAAAGCTGAACGCCGAATGCGCGTGCAATTCGGCGTAGGAAACGGAAGCCGCCACGGACGAGCGGGCCGGCCGGGCGCCATCCGGCGGCCGGTACGTCCCCCGCTTGCGTGACAGGGGGGCATCCTCCGGGAACTCCGTCGGTGCACCGGCATGGCGCGGCTTGCCGTCGAGCACCCGCTCCATTTCCGCCCAGCTCGGCGGCCCGTTAAACCAGCCCACCCCTACAGGCTACTCGAATGTGTGTTCGATTTTAAGCGAAGTTATTAAAGCGTTCTTAACGTCGCGACCCTACCGTTCCGGCGCCACCGCACGGATACTGGAACAAGTCCAGAATCGGGAGCGGGACTCATCATGGTGCAATCAAGCCTGGCGATCGGTGCGGTCGCCATCGTCGACGGCGCTGCCCCCGACGACGGCTTGCTGAAGAGGCTCCTGAAAGAACGTATCGAGTCGGTCCCGCGATGCACACAGTTGCTGCGGACGCCAACGTTCGAGTGGATCAACTGCCCGCAATTCGACCTCACCCACCATGTGCGCCGGTTGGCGGTTGCGCGTCCGGGCAATGATGCCGCACTCTCGCGAGCCATCGCTCATGCCCTCGAGCGTCCCCTCGACTTGGACCGTCCGCCCTGGGAGTGCTGGGTCATCGAGGGCCTGAAGGGCAACAGGTGGGCAATCTTGATGAAGATCCACCACTGCCTCACCGACGGCAACTCGGCCGCCCATCTGCTCACCAAGCTCTGCGACGACGCCGACGCCGATATATTCGCCAATCACAAGGCCGCGGAACATGTTTCGTCAGCTCGGCCCGGGAAGCACGGCTGGGCCGACGCCCTGGTTCGGACCGCCGCGCTGGCCGGCACTGTGACCGGCACCCTCGTCGATGCGGTGTGGCCGGCGCCGGAGGCCCCGATGCACCCGGTCACCACCATGCGGCGGTACGGCACCGTGCGAATCCCGATCGCCGACGTCGACCGGGTATGTCAGAAGTTCGGCGTCACCGTGAACGATGTTGCCCTTGCGGCGATCACCGAGGGCTTCCGCACCGTTCTGCTGCGTCGCGGCGAAGAACCGCGGGCGGACTCCCTGCGCACCCTCATGCCGACGCCGCTGCAATCGGCCATGCTGCCGTACCTGCCCGTCGACCACGAGGACCCGGTCCAGCGATTGCGGACCGTGCACAACCGGTGGACAACCAACCCGGCCGAGCGGCCGCCGCTCGCCGGTCTGGTGGAGGCGGCGGTCAATTGCCTGCCAAAACCCCTGCGCGCCAATGCAATTCGACTCATGGCGCGGCTCCCGCAGCACGGCATCGTGACCCTGGCGACCAACGGGCCGGGCCCACGCCACCAGTTGCGGTTGATGGGTCACACGATAAAGCGCCTGCTGCCGATACCGCCCACCGCCTCGCGGCTCAGCAGCGGTGTAGCGGTGCTCAGTTACGGCGACGAGGTCGTGTTCGGTGTCACCGCCGAATACGATGCCCCGGCCGACGTCAAGCAGTTGACCGACGGTATCGAACTGGGCATGGCGCGGCTCGTGGCGCTCAGCCACGACTCCGTTTTGCTGTTCAGCAAGGAGCACCGGCGAAAGCGCTCGGCCCGGGCATTTCCGCCCACTGCGCAACGATCGCGACCGGCCGCGCGCCGCTGACCCGTACTCGGCGCTTGGACCGACGTGGGACCGACGTGGGACCGGCGTGAGAAGGTTTGGTCATGCCGGTCATCATCGACCCCCGCCGCCATGACGCGGTGTTGTTCGACGCCGCGGTGCAGGTGCCG
>NZ_JAFBAT010000083.1 GCF_019247615.1 Mycobacterium sp.
AGTTCATCACCCAGTTGGGTCGCAACTTCCAGGTGATCTACGAGCAGGCCAACGCTCACGGCCAGAAGGTGCAGACCGCCGGCAGCAACATGGCGAGCACCGACAGCGCCGTCGGCTCCAGCTGGGCCTAAAAGAAACGGCTAGCGGCTGCGCGTTGATTCCTGGTGCGCCCCGCCGCTGCTGTTGACATTGCGTGACTGCCCCCGGGTACTCGGTGCCCGGGGGCAGTTGCGTCCTTCGCAGGCAGTTCCCTGGCAGACTGTGCTGCGGTGATTACGAAGGCGAACACAAACCAGCAGGACCCCTACGACGACTTCGACCGCCAACGGCGAGTGCGCGAGCCGCCGAAGACCGCGGGGCTCGCCGGCACGGAAGGGCAATACCGAACCGACTTCGCCCGAGACCGTGCCCGGGTGTTACACAGCGCAGCGCTCCGCCGGCTGGCGGACAAGACGCAGGTCGTCGGGCCTCGGGAGGGTGATACTCCGCGCACGCGGCTGACCCACTCGCTGGAGGTGGCCCAGATCGGACGGGGGATGGCGGTGGGGCTGGGCTGCGACCTTGATGTCGTGGAGTTGGCCGGCCTGGCGCACGACATCGGGCACCCGCCCTACGGGCACAACGGTGAACGCGCCCTCGATGAATTCGCGGCCGCCCATGGCGGTTTCGAGGGCAATGCCCAGAACTTTCGGATCCTGACCAGTCTTGAGCCCAAAGTGCTTGATGCCGAAGGAAATAGCGCGGGACTGAACCTGACTCGGGCATCCCTGGACGCGGTCACCAAGTATCCGTGGATGCGGCGTCAAGGGCGAGACAAATTCGGTTTTTATGAGGAGGACCGAGAGCCCGCGGCCTGGGTCCGTACCGGCGCGCCCCCCGATCGGATGTGCCTTGAAGCCCAGGTGATGGATTGGGCGGACGACATCGCATATTCGGTGCACGACGTCGAGGACGGCGTCGTTTCGCAACGCATTGACCTGCGGGTCCTCGGCGACGACGACGAGGCGAGCGCGTTGGCCACACTGGGGGAGAGCGAATTCTCCCGAGTGAGTGCGGACGACTTCATCGCGGCCGCGCGGCGGCTGTCGGGTCTGCCGGTCGTCGCCGCGGTCGGCAAGTACGATGCCACACTGGCCGCGTCGGTCGCGCTCAAGCGATTGACGAGCGAATTGGTGGGCAGGTTCGCCTCGGCCGCCATCGCGACGACGCGCGCGGCCGCGGGCCCCGGTCCGCTGGTGCGCTACCGGGCAGACCTGCAGGTGCCGGATCTCGTGCGCGCTGAAGTCGCCCTCTTGAAAATCCTTGCCCTGCAGTTCATCATGTCCGACCCTCGGCACCTGGAAACGCAGGCCCGACAACGCGAACGCATCCATCGGGTGGCGCATTGGCTGTACACGGGCGCCCCGCGAACGCTCGACCCGATGTTTGCCGCTTCGTTCGTTACCGCGGCCGACGACCGCGCACGGCTGCGGGTCATCGTCGACCAGATCGCTTCCTACACGGAAGGTCGCCTGGAACGCATCGACGCCCGCCAAGTGACGAGTTAGCGTTACCGGCATGACCAAACTCAGCGCCGCCGTCAACCTCTTGCTGTCGGTTCCCGTTGTCGCCATGAGTGCCTGCAGTTCGCCTCAGCATGCGAGCACTCAGACCGGCACCACACCTCCGGTCGCCAGCGGTGCGCCCGCGTCGTCGGCGGCCGGCCCGCCGGCCGGCGGGGATTCGCTCACGGCTCAACTGAAAACGGCCGACGGACGCCAAGTGGCCACTGCCACTTTCGATTTCAGCAACGGCTACGCCACCGTCACCGTCAAGACGGTCGCGGCGGGCATCCTGACGCCCGGTTTTCACGAGATGCATGTGCACGCGATCGGCAAATGCGAGCCCAACTCGGTCGCTCCTACCGGGGGTCCTCCAGGCAACTTCATGTCCGCCGGTGACCCCTACCAGGCGCCCGGACACACCGGGAAACCCGAAAGCGGCGCCCTGACGATGCTCGAAGTGCGCCAGGACGGCTCCGCGTATCTGGTGACCACCACCGATGGGTTCACCAGGGACGAGCTGCTGGGAGCTAACAAGACCGCCTTGATGATCCACGCCGCCGACAACAGCGCCATGCCGATGGAGCGGATGGCTTGCGGCGTCATCGGGACCGGTTAGCCGGATCCGCCCTGTCGAAGCGAAGCGAGAGGGCCCGCCGACGCCGTCGTCCTACACTGGGGCGGTGGCTGGCCGGATCTCCGATCGTGATCTCGCGGCCATCCGCGAACGCGCCCGGATCGAGGAAGTCGTCGGCGACTACGTCCAGTTGAAACGCGCCGGCGCGGACTCGCTCAAGGGACTGTGCCCCTTTCACAACGAAAAGTCGCCGTCGTTCCATGTCCGCCCCAACCACGGCCACTTCCACTGCTTCGGTTGTGGCGAGGGCGGTGACGTCTACGCCTTCGTTCAGAAGATCGAGCACGTCACCTTCGTGGAGGCGGTTGAACTGCTCGCCGACAGGGTCGGCCACACGATCAGTTACACCGGGGCGGCCACCAGCGTTCAGCGGGATCGCGGCAGTCGCAGCCGGCTCGTCGGGGCCAACGCGGCGGCCGCGGAGTTTTACGCGGCCGCGCTGGAGTCCGACGAGGCGGCACCGGCGCGCCAGTACCTGACCGAGCGCAATTTCGATCTCGCCGCGGCCCGTCATTTCGGCTGCGGATTCGCCCCGTCCGGCTGGGATTCACTCACAAAGCATCTGCTGCGCAAGGGTTTCGAGTTCAAAGAGCTGGAAGCGGCTGGGCTGTCGCGCGAGGGGCGCCGGGGCCCGATGGACCGCTTTCACCGGCGTCTGCTGTGGCCGATCCGCACATCGGCCGGCGAAGTGATCGGGTTCGGGGCGCGTCGGATATTCGACGACGACCAGATGGAGGCCAAGTACATCAATACCCCCGAGACAGTGTTGTACAAGAAGTCGTCGGTGATGTTCGGGATCGACCTGGCCAAACGCGACATCGCCAAGGGGCACCAGGCCGTCGTCGTCGAGGGCTACACCGACGTGATGGCGATGCATCTGGCTGGAGTCACCACGGCGGTGGCGTCGTGCGGCACCGCGTTCGGCGACGAGCACCTGGCGATGCTGCGCAGACTCATGATGGATGACAGCTTCTTTCGCGGCGAACTGATCTATGTTTTCGACGGTGACGCGGCCGGTCGCGCCGCGGCGCTGAAGGCCTTCGACGGCGAGCAAAACCTGGCCGGGCAGTCCTTCGTCGCCGTCGCTCCAGACGGCATGGACCCCTGCGACTTGCGCCTGAAGTCCGGCGACGCCGCTCTTCGCGACCTGGTGGCCCGGCGAACCCCGTTGTTCGAGTTCGCAATTCGCGCCACCCTTGCCGAAATAGACCTCGACAGCGCCGAGGGCAGGGTCTCAGCCCTGCGGCGCTGCGTACCGATGGTGGGTCGCATCAAGGACCCCACCCTGCGCGACGAGTACGCCCGGCAGCTCACCGGCTGGGTCGGCTGGGACGATGTCGCGCAAGTCATCGACCGGGTGCGAAGCGAGTCGAAGAGGTCAAAGTCCCCGGCCCGGGGTGGGGCCGGGCACGCGGCTTCCCGCCGGGCGGCCCAGCAGCCCGCTGCCGCGCGCCCGGCCGAGGCCGCCGCCACCCGCCCCGATCCGCGTGATCCGACCCTGTGGGCCCAGCGGGAGGCGCTCAAGTCGGCGCTGCAGTACCCGGCGCTGGCCGGGCCCGTGTTCGACACGCTGACCGTGGAAAGCTTCACTCACCCCGGCTACGCCGCGGTGCGCTCGGCGCTCGAGGCGGCCGGCGGTACGTCGACTGGTGTCACCGGGGCGGAGTGGATCGATGCGGTGCGCCAGCAAACCACGTCCGCGCTGACCGCGGGCCTCATCAGCGAGCTGGGGGTCGAGACCATCGCGGTTGAGGACGAGAAGCTGCCGCGCTATATCGCCGGCGTGCTTGCCCGGCTGCAGGAGGTCTGGATGGGCCGGCAGATCGCCGAGGTCAAGTCCAAGTTGCAGCGCATGTCGCCCATCGAACAGGGCGACGAGTATCACGCGCTGTTCGGTGACCTGGTCGCCATGGAGGCGTATCGGCGAAGCCTGTTGGAGCAGGCTAGCGGAGACGATCTGACGGTGTGAGGGCCGCATCGACCGGCTGCTCCCCGCCGCGGCCCATGACTGCCGTCTGCCCGTCGATCTCGGCCACGGTCACGAAACCCGTATCGGGGGATATCCGATTCGCGATCTTGCGGCGCCCCCCTTCGATCATCGACTTCGCCACGGGGCTGCCCGTCAGCGCGCGATAGGTGCCGGCAAGCTGCTCGTATCGGCGACGTCCGGCCTTCGAGCCCAGCACATAACCCAGTCCAAGCACAACGAGATACCGGATCAAAGCTTTCCTCCCGACGATCTTGGCTCCATCCTGCCTCACGGGTCCACCGCGTGGGCGCCTTACCTGGTGAGCGCCGCGAGCCGAGCACCAAGATGCCGTACTCCCGCTGGTTGGTGTCGGTATGCCAGTACGCTAGAGTCGTCCCGCGATCGAGTTAATCCCCTGTAGCTCAATTGGCAGAGCGTTCGGCTGTTAACCGAAGGGTTGGAGGTTCGAGTCCTCCCGGGGGAGCAGGTCAGACGCGCTCACCAGCTGTGGCATTGAAGCCAGTGGTGTGCGCACGAGTTCGGGCCGGCCGGGCCCCAGGAGAGCTGGGCCGTGGCTCACTCGATGTGCGTGGGTGGGTCGGCGAAGCCCAGATCCCCGGGATGCTGGTCGGGGCCCATCACATCGCAGCGCCTCTCGGGCATGAGGTAAGAGCTGGCGCCACTACCCACCCGCTGGGGAAAGGCCACGCACCGCTGCCAGGTGCCGTCGGGCTGCAGTGGTCCGTCGCACTTGCTGAGAATCCCGAACCCTCCATAGACGCAGCCCGCCTGGGCAGGCGGCGCGGCGGCGATCAGCCCTCCGGCCATCGATGCGGCGCCCAGGCCGACGAGGAGGGCGGCTATTCCGCGTGGCAAGGTGATGTTGAATGTACTCATCGCATCCCCTTCGCAGTGCTGCGATTCGATCATTGCACCCGAGCAGCGATCCGGAAATGGTCAGGCCGGGCGGCCTTGAGCGCGACGGATGTTGTCCTGCTCATGAAACGTCGCATCCGGGCACCAGATGATCGGCCACTCGAGCCAGAGGACGTCGATCTCGTGATCACCGAAGAACACGCAGTGCTCGGACTGTGACGGCACCAGCTTCCAGCCCAACTTGTCTCCGCGGGATTCGCGCACGAGCAGCGCGCCCTCGGTAGAGCGGCGCACGGTGCCTCTGGGGGTGTCGTTCATCAGTCAGCCGGTCGTGTGGACGATCAGCACGTCTGTTTTGGCCCTGCGGGAGACATCGCCGGGGACGGAGAACATCCGGCCGATGATCGGGTCCAGACCCAACCGGCCGACTACCAGCAGGTCGGCCTGAACCTCCTCGGCGACCCTCACCAGCGCCTCTGCCGGGGCGCCCCGAACCGGCCGCTCCTCGACATTCTCTGCTCCGGCTCCGTGGGCGCGGTCGCTCGCCTCGCGTAGGATCGCCGACGATTTGCGCGCCGCGGAGTCGCCCCGCGAATGCCCAGTCGCGATGATCAACTTCGCGTTCGATCGGGCGGCAATCTCGGCCGCGCGGTCGACCGCGCGTAAGGACGTCGGCGACCCGTCGGTGCCGACCACCAAGGTCTGATAACCGCTCAAGTTTTCACCACTGTTCTGTTGGTGCCACTCAATTTACCGGTACCGAGTACCCAACCGGGCGGCCTTTTCAACGTGCCTGGACGGCAACCACTATCACGTTTAGTCGTACCGCGGCCGCCACATGGTGTCGAGGACGGCTTGCCGGACGTCGTCGTGCGTCGTGGTGGCCACCCCGTCGTCGACGGCCGCGTGATAGACGGCCTCGGCGACCGCCGTTGAGATGTCGCGCAAGTTCTGTACATCCGGCAACAGCGAATCTCCGACGCTTGTCGGATTGGCTTGCTGCACAATGGCTCTCGCCGCCGCCTGCAGCATGCCCGGGGTCAGCAGCCTGGCGCGGGCAACGATGATGCCGAGCCCGATTCCCGGGAACACCAACACGTTGTTGGCTTGGCCGATGCTGTAGACGGTCCCGTTGTATTCGACGGGGGCGACCGGTGTGCCGGTAGTGATCAGCGCCTTGCCGCCCGACCATTGAAGCACGTCGGCGGGCATGGCCTCCATCCGCGAGGTGGGATTGGACAGCGGAAAGATCATCGGGCGCTCGCAGGAGGCGGTCATCGCCTCGACGACCTCTTGGGTGAACGCGCCGAACACTGCCGACGAGCCCAGCAGAACGGTCGGCGATGCCAGCTTGATCGCGTCGACCAGTCCAACCCGATCCTCGCCCGACACGCCCAGCTGGTGGCGGTTCTTCGCATAGGGCACCTGGAACGCCCGCAGGTCGTTCATGTCGTCGAAGAGGAGGCCCTGCTTGTCGATCGGCCAGATCTGCGATGCGGCCTGTTCAGGGGTGGCGCCGTCGGCCACCATCGCGTCGCGGATCTGATCGGCGACGCCGATGCCGGCCGTCCCGGCCCCGAAGACGACCGTTTTTTGGTCCCGCAGCGGCACGCCGGTGACATGGCATCCGCCGTACACGGCCGCCACCACCACGGCCCCGGTTCCCTGGACGTCGTCGTTGAAGATGCAGTAATCGTTGCCGTAGGCCTGCAAGATCTTCCGCGCATTGATCGGCCCGAAGTCCTCGAAATGGAGAATCGCTCGCGGAAAAAGCTGGTGGGCGGTCTCGATGTAGCGCTTGATGAACGCGTCGTACTGCTCGCCGCGGCGCCGTGCGTGGCGGTTGCCCAGATAGAACGGGTCCTGCAGCAGCTGTTCGTTGTCGGTTCCCACATCGAGCGACACGGCGATGCAACGACGGGGGTCGATGCCGCCGCCCGCGGTGTAGAGGGCCAATTTGCCTACGGCGATCTGGATCCCGCCCACGCCCCAGTCGCCGATGCCCAGAATTGCTTCGGCGTCGGTGCAGACGATCAGGTCGACGTCGTCGGGGCCGAGCCCGAACGTTTCGAAGGCCTCGGCGATTTCGTCCGGCTCGTCGATGCTCAGAAAAAGCCCGCGCTGCCCGCGGTATTCGTCGGAGAACCGTTGAATCGCCTCACCGACGGTGGGCGTGTACACCACCGGCATCAGCTCGGTCAGATGGTCTTCCAGCACTTTGTAGTAGAGGAGCTCGTGACGGTAGTGCAGTTGTTCTAGCAGCAGATTACGGCCCAAATCCGTTGACATACTTTGCAATTGGCGCCACACGCGGTCAGCTTGTTCGTCGAGCGTCAGCACCGCCGACGGCAGGCGCCCGGTGAGACCCAGTCGTCGCCGCTGCTCGTGGGTGAATCCGACGCCGCGGTTCAGACTCGGCGCAGCCAATGCCGGCGGGATGCGCGGCGTGCAGGGATCGCTCATCACAACCTCCGTCTGATGGTCCGGCCCACGGCGTCACGGTAACGCCGGTCTCGCTGAGCGCAGTGAACGCACCTTGAAGAGCGGCTGAAGGTCACGCTAGCGGTCGGCCGCAACTGGACTCAGATGGAGAAGTCCTCGCCGTGCCACACGCCGGCTTCGGGTGGCCGAATAACGCGCCCGTTCTGCGGGCCGTCGCTGGATGCCTCCAGCTTGGCCACCCGGGTGAGCAAAGACTGCAGGCTGACGCCCACGAGGTCCGGCATCATCGAGTCGTCCGGGGTGCCGCGGCCGGCACGGCTGATGACCTGCCCGGGGACCCCGACGACCACCGAGCTCGACGGCACCTCCTTGACGACGACGGCGTTGGCCCCGATCCGGCTGTCATCGCCCACCTTGATTGCGCCGAGGACCTTGGCGCCGGCGCCGATGACCACCCGGTCCCCGATAGTCGGGTGACGCTTCCCGGTGTCCCTGCCGCTGCCACCGAGGGTGACGCCATGGTAGAGCGTGACGTCCTGGCCCACCTCGGCCGTTTCCCCGATCACCACGCCCGTCGCGTGGTCGATGAACAGGCCGGGGCCCAGGATGGCGCCGGGGTGGATCTCCACACCGGTGAGAATGCGGGTGATTTCAGCGAACACGCGCGCCGCCAGCCGGGCGCCGCGATGCCATAGCCAGTGATTGATCCGGTGGCCCCAGATGGCGTGCACGCCGGGGTAGGCGAAGATGACCTGCAGGGTAGTGGGCCTGGCGGGGTCCCGCTTCTTGGCCGCCTCGATGTCCTGCCGTATGGCCGCGAGCATGACTAGTCCGCCAGGTCGGCGAAGAGCGGCGTGCTCAGATAGCGCTCCCCGAAGCTGGGCAATACGACCACGACGAGCTTGCCGGCGTTGTCAGGGCGACGGGCCACTTTCAGGGCGGCGACGACCGCGGCGCCCGACGAGATGCCGACGAGCAGCCCCTCCTCCCGGGCCAGTCGCCGGGCCATATCGAACGCTTCGTCGTTGTCGACGGTGACGACCTCGTCGACCAAGTCCATGTCGAGAACCGGCGGCACGAACCCGGCGCCGATGCCCTGGATCGGATGCGGCCCCTTCTGGCCCCCGGACAGCACCGGGGACGCCGCGGGCTCGACGGCCACGAACTGTGCCGATGGTTTGCGTTCCTTGATCACCTGCGCGACGCCGGTGATGGTGCCGCCGGTGCCCACACCGGAAACGAAGATGTCAACGTTGCCGTCGGTGTCCCGCCACACCTCCTCGGCAGTGGTCTTGCGGTGTATCGCCGGGTTTGCCGGGTTCTCGAACTGCTGTGGCACGAAATAGCGTTGATCGCTCTTGGCGAGTTCCTCGGCCTTGGAAATGGCACCGGCCATCCCCTCGGTTCCCGGCGTCAGCACAAGCTCCGCACCGAAGGCACGCAACAACATTCGTCGCTCGTTGCTCATGGTTTCCGGCATCGTCAGCACGCATCGGTAACCGCGCGCCGCGCACACCATCGCCAGCGCGATGCCGGTGTTACCGCTCGTTGGCTCCAGGATGATGGTGTCAGCTTTGATCAGGCCGGCCTGCTCGGCCGCGTCGAGCATGGCGACCCCGATGCGGTCCTTGACGCTGTTTGCCGGGTTGAAGAATTCCAGCTTGGCGACCACGTCGGCGACGGCACCTTCGGTGACCCGGCGCAGCCGCACCAGCGGTGTGTTTCCGACTAGCTGTGTGACGTCCTCTGCGATGCTCATGAAAGTCCCTTAACGGTGTCGGTTAGGTCGGTACCGGGCTCGTCCGTCTGCCAAGCGATGGAATACATAACACTGTCATTGGCGATTGATCTTCCTGAAAGGCTTGTCAGCGGCGCCGATTGCCCCCATCTGGCGCCAAACGCGGTGATTACTTGAGCGTCGCAAGGCGTCAGGAATCAACAACAACGACAACAACAGTCCGCGGTGAGGCGGCGCGAAAGGGTATAGCGCGGCTGTGTGGCCCGTTGCATAGCCCCACTATAAGACATGCTTCCGTCGCATCGGTTCGCCGCACGACGGCGCTTAACCGCTTATCCCGGGCTGCTAGGACCGCGCTAGATGTGGCGCGGAGGGACTACAGGCAGTCGCGTAGGGCCACCGGGCGCCTCGTCAAACGGGTTCATCGTCGTCCCCGTCGCGTTAGCCCCTGGTCACTCATGGGAGCTGGTGCTGATGTCGACGTCGGGCTGTTAACGCCCGACACCCCAATGGAATACGTCGGTCGTCAGCAGCACCAGTCCGAGCGAGACCGATGCAACGACGGTGAGTCCGATGATTGCGACAACGAGCGGCCGCCATCCGGTGCGTGCGATCTGGCGGATGTCGGTGGTGAGCCCGACGCCGGCAAACGTCAGCAGGAAAGCCCATTTCGACACGTTGGCGAGGTTGGTCGTTTGGCCCTTGGTCAGCCAGTGCGCGGTCGCGATCGCCGAGACCGCCAGAAACCCGAGGACGAACTTGGGGAATTTCTCCCAGACGAACGCGGCCTTGGCCGTGATGCCGGGAGCGATCTGGTCGGCCTGCCCGCGTGCCGCCCAAAACAGCGCGAAACCCAAGACGACGAATCCGATCAGCGCGTTGCGCGTCGACTTCACCAGCACGGCGATCTTGCCGGCGTGGTCGGAGAACAGATAGCCGGTCGCGGTGGTCTCGGCGGTGTTGTCCACCGAAAGGCCCGCCCAGAGCCCGAATTGGTAATCGCTGAGCCCGATCGCGTGACCCAGCGGCGGTAAGACGAACAGCCCCACCGCGCCCAGCGCCAGGATTGCCGCGATCGCATAGCTGACGTCGGCGTTGCGCGCCCGGATTGCACCCTTGGCGGCCACGATCGCCGACACCCCGCAGATGGAGGTGCCGATCGCGAGCAGCGAGCCCAGCTTGCCGGACAACCTGAAGGCGCGGGCAACCACCAGGATGATGGTTCCGGCGACCGCCATGTCCACCAGAATCTGGACCAGGCTGGTGGCGCCCAGTTTGACGATGTCACCGAGGACGAACCGCGAGCCCAAGGCTACGATCCCGACCTTGAGCCAGAACTGATACGTCAGCACGCCCGGCCGGAAAACCGGATGCAGACCGACGGTGTTGGTGATGACGAGCCCGATCAGGATGGCCCACAACACATACTCGATGTCGGGCACGGTCCAGTGGTGGTGTTTGGCCAGCGTGTTCCACCAGATCTGGGCGTACTTGCCCAGCACACCCACCGCGATCAGCAGCAAAATGCCCGGCACGTAGTCCAGCGGCCGGTGGCTGGTGAAGGCGGCTTCGTCGTGCTCGGGAGCCGACCGCTCGTCGGGTGCGACGCTACTGACGGTGC
>NZ_JAFBAT010000087.1 GCF_019247615.1 Mycobacterium sp.
CCGGCTGCGACATTGTCACCATCACCCAATACTTGCGCCCGTCGGCCCGCCACCATCCCGTCGAACGCTGGGTGCGGCCCGAGGAATTCGCCGAGTTCGCCCAGCACGCCGAGGGGCTGGGCTTTTCAGGCGTGCTGGCGGGGCCGCTGGTGCGATCGTCCTACCGGGCGGGACGGCTGTATGAGCAAGCCGCCGGCATCCGCGCCCAATCGGCACGTACGTATCCTTAGTGGTTATGGCTAAACCCCGCAATGCCGCCGAGAACAAGGCCGCCCGGGCGCAGGCGCAGGCCGCCCGCAAGGCCGCCGCGCGGGAACGCCGCGCCCAGTTGTGGCAGGCGTTCAACATTCAGCGCAAGGAGGACAAGCGCCTCCTGCCCTACATGATCGGCGCCTTCGTGCTGATCGTGGGCATCTCCGTGGCGGTCGGCGTATGGGCCGGGGGGCTCACCACGATCACGATCATCCCGCTCGGCGTGCTGCTGGGCGGGTTGGTCACGTTCATCATTTTCAGCCGCCGAGCCCAGCGATCGGTGTTCAGCAAAGCCGAAGGTCAAACGGGCGCGGCCGCCTGGGTATTGGACAACCTGCGCGGCAAGTGGCGGGTGACTCCCGGGGTCGCCGCCACCGGCCACTTCGACGCGGTGCATCGAGTGCTCGGCCGGCCCGGGGTCATCCTCGTCGGCGAAGGATCGGCGGCGCGGGTCAAACCGCTGCTGGCGCAGGAGAAAAAGCGGACCGCTCGAGTCGTCGGCGAAGCGCCGATCTACGACATCGTCGTCGGCAACGGGCAGGGTGAGGTTCCCTTGGCCAAGCTGGAACGCCACCTCACCCGCCTGCCCAACAACATCACGATCAAGCAGATGGACACCCTCGAGTCCCGGTTGGCAGCGCTGGGATCGCGGGCAGGTGCCGGGGCGTTGCCGAAGGGACCGCTGCCCAACGCGGGCAAGATGCGCGGAGCGCAGCGCACCGTGCGCCGCAAGTAGCGCATGGTTTCACCAACGATCGCAGGCGCGAAATAGCCGGGTAAGCGTTGATCCCATGTGCCACATGGGTCACCGGCAGAAACGACGGTGTCGTTTTGCCCGGCTACGAGCGACAACCTCCAAAGCGGATCGGCACACCCCACCCCGCTGGTTGCAGCGACTGGCGGCTGCCGGTGCGCCGAAGCCTATGCGTCCCAAGCCCTTAGCCGAAGAACCACGCTAGCGGCGCACCGCCGCCGTTCCGGTCAGCCGGTCGTGCAAACCCCGGCCGTCGGAATCGGTGAACAACGCCGGGACGACGGTCCCGACGAGCAATCCGCGCACCACCAATCGCCCGACCCCGACCGGCAGGCGTCCGTCCACCGCAGCCACCTGCAGACCCAGCGCCAACTGCCCGGGGGTGAAGCTGAACAACCGCACCGCCACCACCCCGAGCAGCAGCCAGACGACCAACACTGCGGTCGCCAACATCCGTTCGGAGTAAACGTTCAACGCCAGCGCCAACCCGGCCAGGCCGTAGGCGATCAGCCAGTCGATCATGAGAGCCGCCAGCCGACGGCCCATGGGCGCCAGCGAACCCGGCCCGGTCTCCGGCAGGCCGAGCCCCTCACCGGGATAGGCGGGCCGCGAACCCGCCGTCATCGGCGTGATCCGATGGCACCAGTCCCGCTGCGTCGCCGCATCAGACCAGATACGATCTTGCGGTCCATGGCCCCACAATAGAGTCCGACCCGAACCCGGGTTCTGCTGCGGAGGGCATGGCACGTAACCTCTGCGCAACGCGGGGTTGACTGACGGGCAACATCTGCTCCATAGCGTCAGGCCGCGGATTACAAGTAAAGGAGCAATTCTGTGACGGAAATGACGCCCGACGACGTCTTCAAGCTCGCCAAGGACGAGAACGTCGAGTTTGTCGACGTCCGGTTCTGTGACTTGCCAGGCATCATGCAGCACTTCACCATTCCGGTTTCGTTTTTCGACGAGAGCGTGTTCGAGGATGGCTTGGCCTTCGACGGTTCGTCGATTCGCGGTTTCCAGTCGATCCACGAATCCGACATGCTGCTGCTCCCAGACCCCGCGACCGCTCGGATCGACCTGTTCACCGAAGCCAAGACGCTGAACCTCAACTTCTTCGTGCACGACCCGTTCACTTTGGAGCCCTACTCGCGCGATCCGCGCAACATCGCGCGCAAGGCCGAGAACTACCTGAAAAGCACCGGGGTCGCCGACACCGCATACTTCGGCGCCGAGGCTGAGTTCTACATCTTCGACTCCGTCAGCTTCGACTCGCGCACCAACGGCTCGTTCTACGAGGTGGACGCGATCTCCGGCTGGTGGAACACCGGTGAGCCGACCGAGAACGACGGCAGCCCCAACCGCGGCTACAAGGTTCGCCCCAAGGGCGGCTACTTCCCGGTTGCCCCCGTCGACCACTACGTCGACCTGCGCAGCCGGATGCTGCACAACCTGATCGCGTCGGGCTTCAGCCTGGAGAAGGGCCACCACGAGGTGGGCACCGGCGGCCAGGCCGAGATCAACTACAAGTTCAACACTCTGTTGCACGCGGCCGACGACATGCAGCTGTACAAGTACATCGTCAAGAACACCGCGTGGCAGGCCGGCAAGACCGTCACCTTCATGCCCAAGCCGCTGTTCGGCGACAACGGGTCCGGGATGCACACCCACCAGTCGCTGTGGAAGGACGGCAGCCCGCTGATGTACGACGAGACGGGCTACGCCGGCCTGTCGGACACCGCGCGCCACTACATCGGCGGCCTGTTGCACCACGCGCCGTCGCTGCTGGCGTTCACCAACCCGACGGTGAACTCCTACAAGCGGCTGGTTCCCGGCTTCGAGGCCCCGATCAACCTGGTGTACAGCCAGCGCAACCGCTCGGCGTGCGTGCGCATTCCGATCACCGGCAGCAACCCGAAGGCCAAGCGGCTTGAGTTCCGTTGCCCCGACTCGTCGGGCAATCCGTACCTGGCGTTCTCGGCCATGCTGATGGCCGGCCTGGACGGCATCAAGAACAAGATCGAGCCGCAGGCGCCGGTCGACAAGGACCTCTACGAGCTGCCGCCCGAGGAGGCCGCCAACATCCCGCAGGCTCCCACCCAGCTGTCCGCGGTGATCGACCGGCTGGAGGCCGACCACGAATACCTCACGGAGGGCGGCGTTTTCACGCCCGACCTGATCGAGACGTGGATCAACTTCAAGCGCGACTACGAGATCCTGCCGGTCCAGATCCGGCCGCACCCGTACGAGTTCGCCCTCTACTTCGACGTGTAAGCCGGCACCGATCCGCACTGCTTTCGGGCGGCGTGTATCCGTTGCCCGAAAGCGGTGCGGGTCGACCCGTCGCCATGTGGCCGCAATTGGCTTCGGCACCGGTGTCGATCTCGAGGGTGAACCGCCGCAGCGTAGTGGCTGTTACGATTCGCCTCGTTCTCGTTTGATTCGCGTTGGGCCCATGGATCGCGAACGCCCTCTTCTGGTGTCTGCAGGATTCGCTGTGTGGGCCGCGATCGGCGGCCTGGTTGGTCCCTTGTCGGCCCGTGCCGACGACGATCCGCTGCCTCCGCCGCCGGCGCCAGCGCCCGCCCCGATACCGGCTCCCGGAGCCGATCCCGAGCTTCCCCCAGCCCCCGGGCTGACGCCGGCTCCTCAGGGCGTTTCCGAGATTCCGCCGGTGGTAGACCCGTGATCCAAGCCGTGTTTGATCGCCATGTTCCGCTCGTGATGCCGCTGGT
>NZ_JAFBAT010000162.1 GCF_019247615.1 Mycobacterium sp.
ACTTGTGGTCATAGCCCCTGGGCAGGTCACCCAGCTGCCACTCGAACCGCTTCTGGCACGTGTTGTCGTTTCCCGGGGCGCAGTAGCAGTCCCTGCCCCAGTCGCGGAACGATTCGACCTGCTTGCGGACCAACGCAGACTTGACGAACACCGCGCCGCCCTCGCCGGTCGTGATGTGGTGCGCGGGGTAGAAGCTCAGGGTCGCGGTGTCGCCGAAACTGCCGGTGCGTTTGCCGTCGTACGTCGAACCGAGCGCATCGCAGGAGTCCTCGACCAACCACAGGCCGTGCTGGTCGCACAATTCCTGCACCGTGTCCAGGTCGAACGGATTGCCCAGGGTGTGCGCCATCATGATCGCCCGCGTCTTGGGCCCGACGGCCTCCCGAAGCCGCTCCGGGATCGCGTCATACGTGCCGAGCTCGATGTCGACGACGACGGGGCGCATCCCGTTCTGGATGATCGGGTTGACGGTGGTGGGAAATCCGGAGGCCACGGTGAGCACCTCGTCGCCGGGCTCGAGCGGCCGCTTTCCGAACCTCTTCTTGTAGCTGCCCAGCTTCGGGCTGGTCAGGGCGCTTAGCGCGCATAGGTTGGCGCTGGACCCGCTGTTGACAAAGACGGCGCCGCGCGCTCCCACGTAGCGGGCAAGAGCGCGCTCGAAGAGTGGATGGAACCGGCCGGCGGTCAGCCAGCCGTCCAGTGATGCGTCGACCAGCGCGGCGAAGTCCTCGGGGTCGAGGACCTTGCCCGACACGGGCACGGGCGTGACACCGGCCACAAACTCGGACGTCGCGAGCTTGCGTTTCGCATAGCCGCGAACTGCCGCCAAGATGTCCTCGCGCTCCTCCTCGAGCCCGCCCCCCAGCTCATCGGTATCGAGACTTGAAATGAGAGCTCCTAACGCATGTGTGGATTCCTTCATTATGCGGCAGCCCAAAACCCCACGGGCTCGTCGCCGCATTGCTAGTGTGTCACCTGCGCGACGCTGCGTCAGCGAAACCGCGCCGGGGGATTGATGAACGTGAGATTGGAAGACCCGTCATGAAAGCCGTGCTCCTAGCGGGCGGTCTCGGCACGCGAATGCGTGAGGAGACCGAGTTCCGCCCGAAGCCCATGGTTGAGGTCGGTGGTCGGCCGGTGCTCTGGCACATTATGAAAATCCTTGGCCACTATGGCATTTCCGAGTTTGTGGTGTGCACCGGTTACAAGAGCGAATACATCAAGAGCTACTTTTCGAATTATGGGGTGTCCAATCTGGACTTCACCATCACCCTGGGTGACCAGGCGAGTATCCGCTACCACGGATCACACGCCGAATTCGACTGGCAGGTGACCGTTGCCGATACCGGCCTGGGCACCATGACCGGCGGCCGGATCAAACGCATCCAGAAGTACATCGGTGACGAGGCGTTCCTATGCACCTACGGCGACGGCATCGCCGACGTCGACATCCACGCGCTGATCGAGTTCCACCGCGCGCACGGCAAACTCGCCACCGTTACGGCCACCCAGCCGATGAGCCGCTTTGGGGTCATCGACCTAGAACAGGACGGGGCCGTCGCCAAGTTCCGGGAGAAGCCGAAAACGGACGACTGGATTAACATCGGTTACTTCATCTTTGAACCAGAGGTGTTCGACTACATCGACGGCGACGAGACCATACTCGAGGACAAACCGCTGTTACGGCTGGCCGAAGATCGCCAGATAGCCGCATACCCGCACCATGGTTTTTGGCAGCCGATGGATACCTTCCGGGAATCGCAGCTACTCAACAATCTCTGGAACAGCGGAAATCCGCCTTGGAAAGTGTGGGAGTAGGTTGGCAGTGAAAAAGAAAATTTCCATAATCACGCCCGCCTACAACGAAAGCGAGTGCGTCGAGGAGCTGGCAAAGCGGCTGGCCGCGGTGTTCGACGCCGAACCGGAGTACGACTTCGAGGCGATCATCATCGAGAACGGTTCCACCGACGACACGATGGACAAGCTGCTCAAGATCCACGAGTCGGACCCCCGATTCAAGATCTTGCAGCTGGCCCGCAACTTCCGGATGGACGGTGGACTCACGGCCGGCCTCAACGTCGTCGACGCCGATGCCGTCGTGCTCATGACCGCCGACCTGCAGGACCCGCCCGAGTTCATTCCCGAGATGATCCGCAAATGGGAAGAGGGCTACGAGAACGTCTACGGGGTGGTCACGGAGCGACGCGGCACCGGTCCTATTCGCACCATGAACTCCCTGCTGTTCTACTGGCTGGCAGGAAAGCTCACGAACGATCGAATCACGAAGAATGCCAGTGACTTTCGCTTGGTCGACCGCAAAGTCTACGAGGCGGTTCGTTCGATGGATGAACGTAACCGATTCGTCCGGGGTTTGTTCTCCTGGGTCGGTTTCAAGTCGATCGGGATACCGATGGTGCGCCTGCCGCGCTTCGCGGGCGAGTCCAAGGCATACAGTTTCGGAGTCATCGACCTGGCATTCAAGGGCATTTTCGCGCACTCCTACATGCCACTGCGCCTCATCACCCTCACCGGTTTCCTCCTCAGTGCCATTGCGGCCATCACGGTGTGCGTGCTCACCGTGCAGGCCGTCTATCGTGGGGTGCCGTTCCCGGGCTACGGTTCGCTCATCTGTGTCATGCTGATCGGCTTCGGGGTGCTCACGCTGTTCGTCGGTGTCGTCGGCGAGTACCTGGGGCTGATCTACGAAGAGGTCAAGCAGCGGCCGAATTTTGTGATTGCCAGGAAGGTCGGTCTGTGACCGCACCGGCCAAATACGGTGACCAGCTGATCGACTGGTTGGTGGCGGCCGGCTACACGCATTGCTTCTTCGTCGCCGGCGGCAACATCATGCACCTCCTCGACTCCGTGCGCACCCGCATGGTGTGCGTGCCGTTCGTGCATGAGGTGGGTGCGGCCATAGCCGTGGAATACTTCAACGCCTCCCGCGACGAGGGCACCGGCCGGGCGCTGGCCCTGGTGACGGCCGGTCCCGGCATCACCAATGCGCTTACCGGAATCGCCGGTGCCTGGCAGGAAAGCCGAGAACTGCTGGTCCTGGGAGGACAGGTCAAGAGCAGCGATTTGAGCCGCGGCGCGGTCCGCCAGCGAGGGATCCAGGAGATCGACGGCGTCGAGCTGGTAAGCAGCGTCACCAAGCACGCGCTCCGTATCGAACGGCCCGTCCCGCGGGAGACGATCCTTGAGGCGGTGCTCGACGGGCGGACGCCCCGGCAGGGGCCAGTGTTCCTCGAAGTCTGCCTAGACGCGCAGGCGGCTGCACCGCTGTCGGGGCAGGACCCGATCGCGCTTCCCGAGGCGGCCGCTCTGCCGGACGTGCCCGTCGCTGAGATCAATGAGGTTGCGGCGCTGGTACGCGAGTCCGAACGCCCGGTCATCTTGATCGGCGGCGGCGTGAGTCGTGCCGCGGTACGCGCCCTCGGTCAGC
Organism: Mycobacterium sp.; assembly: GCF_019247615.1. Classification (GTDB taxonomy): domain Bacteria; phylum Actinomycetota; class Actinomycetes; order Mycobacteriales; family Mycobacteriaceae; genus Mycobacterium. Next base: position 3,446 of record NZ_JAFBAT010000162.1, read on the forward strand.
GCACGATAGCTGCCGGCATCCCGCTCATGACCACCTGGAACGGGGCAGACCGGGTTCCCACCGAACACCCCCTTTACTCCGGTCGTCCGAATACCTGGGGCCAGCGCGCGGCCAATGTCCTCATCCAGCAGGCCGACCTGGTGATCGCCGTCGGGACCCGCCTGGGATTACAGCAAACCGGGTTCGCGTGGGAGCAGTTCGCGCCCGTCGGCCGAGTGGTGCAAGTCGACATCGACGCCGCCGAGCTCCACAAGGGTCATCCACGCGTCGATCTGCCGCTACGGGGGGACGCCGACCGCTTCCTGACGGCCTTGTACGCGTCCGACTTGGGCGATCCCGACCGGTGGCACGCATGGCGGGAATTCATTGTGTCCGTGCGGGCCGAGCTGCCGCTCAACGACCCGCAAAACGTCACGGCACCCGGATATGTGAAGCCCTACGAGCTCGCTATGCGGCTGTGTGAGATTGCGGCCCCGGATGCGATCGTGCTGCCCTGCAGCAGCGGCGGCGCGGCCAGTGTGTCGATGCAAGCCCTCCAACTGCGCGCCGACCAGAAGCTCGTCGGCGACAAGTCGCTGGCGGCCATGGGATACGGGTTGTCAGGCGCTCTCGGCGTCGCGCTGGCCAACCCCGGCCGGCAAGTGTTCCTGAGCGAAGGCGACGGTGGGTTCGCGCAGAACCAGCAGGAACTCGGCACGCTCGCGGCAACCGGGGCCAATGTCAAGGTCTTCCTGCTAGAAAACAACGGCTACGCGTCGATCAGAATGACGCAGCGCAACTACTTCAAGGGCGCCTGGATAGGGTGCGACGCCCAAACCGGGCTTGGTCTGCCGAATTGGGAGGACCTCGCGCGGGCCTACCGAATTCCGTTCGCCCGGCTCGATGCGGAGGCCGGGCTCGATGCCGCGCCGGTGCGCGCCCTTCTGGACGCGGATGGCCCCGC
>NZ_JAFBAT010000211.1 GCF_019247615.1 Mycobacterium sp.
AGCCATTGTCAGCCATTGTCAGCCATTGTCAGCCATTGTCAGCCATGTCCACTCCCGTGTGCCGCGTCCGCACCGACCAACCTAACGCCTGTGGGCCGCACCCGCACCGACCCCCGACCGCAATCACCGGAATCTGGACGAGGGCAACAGTTTTCGACGTTGAGGACGGTCAGGCGGCCGCCGTTCGCGGCGGACATCTTCGAGCCCATCGCCCGCTCATGTCGACCGCCGCAGGTAGCTCGGCGTCGAGCAACTTCGGAGCCGCGGGGATCGTCCGGCTTATCGCGTGAACTCGCCCACCGCGTCCGCTGCAGCTTCCAGCTCGGATATCACGATCTTGCGCATGCCGTACATCGCCCTGGTCGCCGCGGCCGCGCGGTCCCGGTCGGGGTCCGCGATCAACTCGTAGAGCCGGTCCGGAATGATCTGCCAGCTCAGACCGAAGCGGTCCTTCAGCCAGCCGCACTGCGATTCCTCGCCACCCTCGGTCAGGCGCTTCCAGTAGTAGTCGACCTCGTCCTGGTCCTTGCAGTGCACGGTAAAGGACACCGCCTCGCTGTGCGTGAACTGCGGGCCACCGTTGATGCCGATGAACCGGGTGCCGTCCAGGACGAAACTGCCCGACAGGACCGTCCCCGGTAGACCGGGGCCGGCATCCGTGGTCCGGTTGAAACCCTCGATTCGCGAATTGGGGAACACCGAGGCGTAGAACTCCGCCGCTTCCTCCAGGTTGTGGTCGAACCAGAGCGAGGGTGTGATCGATGGCATGGCCGTCCTTACCTTTCTTGTCCGACGTTTCGCGTCCGTTCGAGTCCGTTCTGACATACAGACCCACCTGCAGCCCAGAACTCACCGGCCTGGAGGGCACTTTCGGCACCCGACCGCAACGATTCGGCAGCTTCGCCGAGCTCTGCCCCGCCACGCCGCTCTCGCCGGGGATCGGCAGCGAACGGTGCTTGAACAGCCGTTAAACAGGCTATGTAATGTCGGGCCATGAGCATGGTAAGCAGCAGCCCGCAGACGGTCGAGTTTTCCGGTGTCGGCGGCATCACCCTGGTTGCGGACGAGTGGAATCGCGGCTTGACCGATCGACCGACGATTCTGCTATTGCATGGCGGCGGTCAGAATCGATTTTCCTGGAAGAAGACCGGTCAGATCCTGGCCGACGACGGGTTGCACGTCGTGGCGCTGGACTCGCGCGGCCACGGTGACAGTGATCGCGCTCCGAATGCCGACTACGACGTGGACACGCTGACCGCCGACGTCATGCACGTCCTGGACGCCATCGGTCGACCGGCGGCCCTGATCGGGGCGAGTATGGGTGGGTTGACGGGCATCCTCGCCGCGCACCGGGCCGGACCCGTCCGAGTGACCAAGCTCGTACTCGTCGACGTCGTTCCGCGATTCGAGAAGGGCGGCAGCGCCCGCATCCGGGAATTCATGATGGGCAACATCGACGGATTCGACTCGCTGGATCAGGCCGCCGATGCCGTCGCCGCCTACCTCCCGTACCGGAAGAAGCCGAGCAGCCCGGAAGGACTCAAGAAGAATTTGCGTCTGCGTGACGGCCGCTGGTACTGGCACTGGGACCCCGCGTTCATGACCAAGCCCGGTGACGACCCCGAGCTGCGCACCGAGAAGTTCGAGCAGGCGGCCAAGAGCCTGAGGATCCCCGTGTTGTTGATACGCGGGAAGCTGTCCGACGTGGTCAGTCCCGAGGGGGTCAGGCATTTCCTGGCCACCGTGCCCCGAGCGGAGTTCGTCGAACTGTCCAACGCCGGACACACCGCGGCCGGTGACGACAACGATGCGTTCAGCGACGCGGTGGTGGCGTTCGTCGAGCGCTGATTCGCAACGCGACCCATACACACCCGGGGCGGCCCGGGTAAGGCATTGCGTGGGACTCCAGGGAGACGACACGCCGGGCGAGGCCGCCCTCGGCGCACACCGAAAACTGCCAGTACTGCGCGTTCGGCGAACCTAGTTAGCCGGCTTCTCGGCATGCCCGCCGAACTGCTTGCGCATCGCCGATAGCGCCTTGTTGGCGAAGTCGTCGAGCTGACGCGAGGCGAACCGGGACTGCAGCGCCGTAGTGAGCACCGGGGACGGCACTCCCTCGTCGATCGCCGCAATGGCGGTCCACCGGCCCTCCCCGGAGTCGGAGACCCGCCCCGAAAACTCCTTCAGCTCAGGCGATTCCCGCAGGGCGATAGCGGTCAGGTCCAGCAGCCAGGAGCCGATGACGCTGCCGCGCCGCCACACCTCGGCGACCTCCGGGATGTCGAAGTCGTACTGATAGAAGTCAGGGCGCTCCAACGGCGCCGTTTCGGCGTCGCCCTCCTGCATACGCTTGCCGATGTCGGCGTTCCGCAAAATGTTCAGCCCCTCGGCGAGCGAGGCCATCATGCCGTACTCGATACCGTTGTGCACCATCTTGACGAAATGCCCGGCCCCCGATGGCCCGCAATGCAAGTAGCCCTTCTCCGACTGGGCGATCTCGCCCTCTCGTCCCGGGGTGCGTGGGGCCGCGTCCACGCCCGGCGCGACGGTGGCGAAGATCGGCTCGGCATGCTCGAAGGCGTAATCGGAGCCGCCGATCATCAGGCAGTAGCCGCGCTCCCGCCCCCACACCCCGCCGCTGGTGCCGCAGTCCAGAAGGTGAATATCCCTCTCGGACAATAGCTTTGAATGCTTCATGTCGTCGCGGTAGTAGGAGTTGCCGCCGTCGATAACGATGTCGCCGGCGTCCAGCACCTTGGCCAGCTCCTCGATCACTCCGGTGGTGATGGTCCCGGCCGGCACCATCACCCACACCACTCTCGGCTTCGCCATCTTCTCGGCCAGCTCCGCGTACGAGGACACCCCCGTCGTGTTGTCCTCGCCCGCCATCGCCTTGACCGCGTCGGGGTTGTGGTCATAAACCACGCACTCGTGCCCGTCCTTGACGACGCGCCGAACGATATTCGCGCCCATGCGGCCCAGGCCGATCATCCCTAGCTGCATCTTGTCCTGTTCTCCTTACTGTCGTGCTGGCGTGCGCTTGGGCAGCCAGGGCTCCTGCCAGCTGCGGTGACCATGCGGTAATGACTGCGCGGCCTCGGGACCCCACGAGCCGCGGTCATATTGGTGGATCCGGCCCGGCCTGTCCAGCACCGGCTGCACGATCCGCCAGGTCTCTTCGATGGCATCCTCGCGGGCGAAAAGCTGACGGTCGCCGGTGAGTCCGGCATACAGCAGCCGTTCGTAGGGTCGCACCGCTTCGCCGAGGTCCTCGGCGAACGAGGAGTCGAGGTGGACGTCATGCCAAGAGTTGCCGGCCTGGGCGGACAACTGCAGGCGCATCCCCGGATCGGGATCGATGCGCAGCACGATCTGGTTGGGCTCGGGCGGCCGACGGTTGGGCAGGAAGGAAAAGCCGGGCACATGGTGCAGAAACATCCGGACCTCGGTGACCCTCTCCGGCAGCGCCTTACCGGCGCGGAGGAAGATCGGCACTCCGGCCCAGCGCCAGTTGTCGATCTCCGTGCGCAGCGCCACGTAGGTCTCGGTCTGCGAATCTTTGGCCACGCCCGCGACGTCGGTGTAACCGCGGTACTGGCCGCGGATGCACCGATCCGGATCCAGCGCCGGCATCGCGCGGAAGACCTCTGCCTTCTTGTCGTTCAGATCGTCGGCGCCGGGGCCTACCGGCGGTTCCATGGCGACCAGGGCGAGCACCTGCAGCAGGTGGTTTTGCACGACGTCGCGCAGGGCGCCCACCGCGTCGTAGAACTTGCCGCGCTCCTCGATCCCGAAGTCCTCGGCCATGGTGACGTGGATTTCGGAAATGCTGTCGCGGTCCCACAGCTTTGCCAGGCCATTGTTGGCAAAGCGCAGATACTGCAGTTCCTCGACGGGCTGTTTGCCCAAAAAGTGGTCCACGCGCAGGATTTGGTCTTCATCCAGCACCGCACGCAGCCGAGCGTTGAGGTCGCGGGCGGAGGCCAAGTCGTGCCCGAACGGCTTTTCCACCGCGACGCGCGCGGAATCCAGTAAGTCCGCTTTAGCAAGATTTTCGACGATCGGCGCGAACAACGACGGCGGCATTTCCAGGTAGTACAGCGGACGGCGGTCCGAGCCGATCTGCTTTGCAAGCTCCGCATAGAGCTCCGGATCGGTGACATCACCGTGCAGATAGGACAACCGGCCCGCCAGCCGGTCGAACACCGCGTCGTCGATCTGTTCGCCGGAATCGCCGATGGCCTGCCGCGCCCGCTCCACCAGCTTCTCTTTCGCGATGTCATCACTGGCCACCCCTACGATCGGGCAGTCCAGCAAGTCGCGCGATTCGAGCCGGTATAGGGCGCGGTACGTCATCTTCCGGGCCAGATCTCCGGTAATGCCGAAGATCACCAGCATGTCCGAAGGGTTGTCGTCACCGTCGGCCAAGACGCGCACCTCCCTTGAGATTCGCTACCCGCGGCGGCCCGAACTCAACCCTAGACACTGCGTAAGGGCCCGACAAGCCGAAACGTTGGCCGCCTTGCAAGGATGGCGGCCATGAGCGACGCGCTGCACATCGCGGTCTACATCCTGGCCGGGCTGGCCGGGATCGAAGCCGTCGCACTCGTGGTGGTGGGGCGGTTGCTCGCGCGCACTCACCAGGAGATCGACGAGCTGCGGCACCGAACCGATGCCCGCAATCAGCTGCTGTCGGGCGGTCGCGAGGCCGTCAGACGGGTGTGGAACACCGCCAACGTGATGCGCAAGGAAGGCTTCGGCGCGGCCGTTCGCAGCTCGATCGAGGACCTCGCCGACTGGGCCGAGGTCGAGCGCCCGGACCTCGCCCGGGTCACCCCGGACGGGCGGGTGGTCATTCTGTTCTCCGACATCGAGGAGTCCACCGCGCTCAACGAGCAGATCGGCGACCGCGCCTGGGTCAAGCTGATCAGCGCGCACGACAAACTGATTTCGCGACTCGTGGAGCAACGGTCCGGACACGTGGTGAAAAGCCAAGGCGACGGCTACATGATCGCCTTTGCGCGCCCAGAACAGGCGGTGAGGTGCGGGGTCGACGTCCAACGCGCATTGCACGAGAATGCTAAACGCAAGCGGGACACCGAAATTCGAGTTCGGATCGGCATACACATGGGCCGGTCGGTGCGGCGCGGCGAGGATCTGTTCGGGCGCAACGTCGCGATGGCGGCACGGGTCGCCGCCCAGGCCGTGGGGGGCCAGATCCTCGTGAGCCAACCGGTGCGAGACGCGCTGCGCGACTGTGACGACGTCCGGTTCGACGAGGGCCGCGACGCCGAGTTGAAAGGCTTCTCCGGCAGCTATCGCTTGTTCTCGGTCGAGACGGAGCTCGATCCCGATTTCGACTGAAAACTCTGCGCATCGTATTCGGCCAGCCGCTGATGCAGCCGGGAGCGGATCTCGTCGGGGCTGTAGGCGCGTCGTTTCCGTTGGTCGCGAGCCACCAGCACTCCCCCGGCGACGACGCCGGCGACTCCGGCCAGCCCCACCCACTTCCAGATGCTGCGCATGATGACAGCGTATCCGCGATAGGGCCGCTTGCGAGCCGCACGGAAAATGCTTGCGCGCCATGGCTGGACCGCTGAAGGCGCGGGGTGCTCACATGGCGCTGGCCGGCGTGTCCGGGAAGGTCAAGAAGCCCGTCGGCCAATTATGCCCGGGGCCGATCACCTCGACCAGGTACCGGCCATCCAAGTCTCGATTCATCTGTTCAATGGTGATGGTGCCGTCAGGATTGACCGAATCCACCCAGGCAACGTGCCCACCCGGGCGATCGTTATACCAAGCGATGGAATCCGGAGTCGGATCTGTGGAGTAGACGGCATGGTCGCTCCAATCCGGGGCCGCGCCCCAATCGGGAAGCGTTATGCGCCAACGCGTCTTCCAACTGACGAATGACTCGCATTCGCGATTCGGGTAGCCAGCGGGATCAACAAGGACTCCAGGCGGTGCTTCGGAGAGATAAGCGGGGTAGCCGGGGTAGAAAAGGTAGAGCTCGTCCGCGTGCGCCTTGGCCGCGACCCACGGGAGCGCCGTCAACAGTGCCGTGATCGTCACGGACACCGTGACTTTCGCCATTTTGGCTCTCCAGTTCATTCCTTGGCTCACTTCGGCTTTCAAGGCATCCGGCGGAAATGACTTAGCAATTTTGATGTTTCGTGTCGGCAGTTGCAGCAGATTCCCAAGATCCCTCATGCTCCGGCATCGTAGCCGTGATTCCCCCGAAAAGGCCCTTTTGGTGCGGCGGCCCGGATGTCGCATTCGCAGTACATGACGTTTCATAATGGCTGCAAGCGACGAAGGGCTTACATGCCGACCCTCGAAAAAGCACTCGACGAAACGCGGACCGGCGACCTGTGGTTGTTCCGGGGCGTTTCCGGACCGGACCGTGCCATCCAAACCCTGACGAACAGCCCGGTGAACCACGTAGGGATGACGGTGGCCATCGACGATCTGCCGCCGCTGATCTGGCATGCCGAACTGGGCGACAAGCTCGTCGATCTGTGGACCGGGACCAACCATCGTGGTGTGCAACTCAACGATCTCGGCCAAGCCGTCACGCAATGGACGCAGCGGTACCGTCAGCGGTGCTGGCTGCGACAGCTGACGCCGTCCGCCGACCGCGAACAGGAGAACACGCTGCTGCGGGTGATCGCCCGGATGGATGGCACCCCGTTTCCCGCCACCATGCGCCTGACCGGCCGGTGGATGCGCGGCCGGCTCCCCACCGCCTACGATTGGTTACGCGGAATCCCGTTGGTGGACAAGAAGGTTCGCGAGTCGACCAAGCGCCGAAAGGCCACGCAGCGGGTGAGTCTGGAAACGGCATATTGCGCGGAGACGGTGGCGATCACCTACGAGGAAATGGGATTGCTCAGCACGGAGAAGTACTCCAACTGGTTCGACCCGGGCTCATTCTGGAGCGGGGAGACGCTGCCATTGACACCGGGCTACCAGTTGGGTGACGAAATCGCAGTCGTAGTAAGCTAATTCACTTACTCGACCGACATCTCCCTCATTTCCGACCAGCCCGTCGCATCGATCGTCTGACTGATGATTTTGGGTGTGGACGCCAGCGCCTGCGGGAGCTCGCGCATTGCTTCCTTGAAATGATCGCTGTTGACGTGGGCGCCGCCGGCGTCACCGTCACGGAACGCCTCGACCAGAACGTACTCCGCCGGGTTCTCCAGGCTGCGGGACCACTCGAACCACAGGTTGCCCTCTTCGGCACGGGTGGCCGCGGTGAACGGCGCCACCAACTCCGGCCAACGGTCGGTCCACTCGGGTTTCGTCGCGAACTTGACCACGATAAAGATCACTGCTGCCCCTCAACCAAGACACTGCCCGGGCCACTTTAAGGCCGGGGCTCGCCATCATCAAGGCCATCATCAAGCCGCCGCCGCGCATCCTTGCCTCGACGAAGGCTTCGGCATGTACGTCTGCCGTCTGTGAGGCCGCGAGCCACCACACGGAGTCAGACCACCGGCTCATGTCCCGCCTTCAGCAAATCTCGACCGGGGGCCGGTATTGACCGCATCAGACAAACTCGTCTACTGGCACTTCATGGAATTGATGCGCGCCGGGAACCGGCGGTGCAAGCCAGCCGGGTATGTGATAGGAATTCGCACGGA
>NZ_JAFBAT010000208.1 GCF_019247615.1 Mycobacterium sp.
GAACGTCGGCAGGACCTGCGGGGTGTCGTCCACCAGATAGCGCAGCTCGCGGGGATCCATCGGGTCCGCGCCGGCCCCCAGTCCGAGGTGGTAGAGCTGGATATCGCTGCTTACCCAAGAGAATTCGATGGCAGGCAGTTCGGCGGCCAGGGCGACGTCCACATCGATCGGCATCTCAGTCAGCTCCCCCTGGCCGGCTCTGGTCGGCTCTGGTCGGCAATGTGCAGCGCCGCCAGATACCCGAACGTCATCGCCGGTCCGATGGTGCCCCCCGGGCCGGGGTAGGTGTGCCCCATCACCGGGGCACTGACATTGCCCGCGGCGTAAAGGCCTTCGATGATGGTGCCGTCGTCGCGCAGCGCGCGGCCGTGCACGTCGGTGCGGATGCCGCCCTTGGTGCCCAGGTCGCCCGGAACCATTTTGGCGGCATAGTAGGGCGGGTGGCTGATCTCGCCGAGGTTCGGGTTCGGCTTGTTGGTCGGGTCGCCGTAATAGCGGTCGTAGGCGCCTTCGCCGCGGTGGTAGTCCTCGTCCACGCCGGAGCGGGCGAAGCCGTTGAAACGCCTTACGGTCGCCAGAAATTCGTCGGCCGGAAGACCGGCTGCCGTGGCCAGTTCCTCGAGCGTGTCCGCCTTGACGATGACGCCGGACTCCAGCCATTTACGCGGAATGCGTTGCCCCGGATTGAGTCCGGCGAAGATGTAACGGTCGCGGTATTGCTGGTCGAACACCAGCCACGCGGGAATGTTCTCCCCCGGCCCGGGCCCCTGACCGAACTCGCCGCCGTACATGTGGTGACAGGCTTCGACATAGGGCATCGATTCGTTCATGAACCGCTTGCCCGACATATTGACGATGATCGAGCCCGGGGAGTTGCGCTCCGACAATGCGAACCACGGCGCACCGACCAGGGGCACCGTCGGACCCCACCACGCGTCCTCCATCAAATCCAATGCCGCGCCCAGCTTTTCACCGGCGACGATGCCGTCGCCGGTGTTGGCCTTCGCGCCGACGGTCCACTCGGTGGTGATGGGTGCGCGTTGGTATTTCACCCGCATCTGCTCGTTGTGCTCGAACCCGCCGCAGGCGAGGATCACCCCGTGGCGGGCGCGGATCAGCCGGGGCTCCGCCGCCGCCTGATCGGCTTGCGGTGCGCTGGTGTCACGGACGTAGATTCCGCGCACTCGGCCATCCTGAACGTAAAGGTCGGTGAGCGCGGTGTTGAGCAAGACCGGAACTCCGGCTTGCCGCAACCCGATTCGCAACGGCGCGATCAATGCCCGACCCATGCCGACCAGGTTCTTGCCGGTCGCCTTCGCCCACATCGTGCGGCCGCCGACCTTCAGGCTGCGCAGCACTCCCCGCGGATGACGCTTCAGCTGGTTGAGCCGGACGTAATCCTGTTGCATCACAACCACATTGAGCGGGACCTTGCCATAAGCCGGTTCGAGTGCCGCTTCGTCTTCACCGAGCTTGCGGGCGTTGAACGGCTTGGGCTCGACCGACCGGCCGCCCGCGCGACCACCCGGCGCCTCCGGGTAGTAGTCGGAGTACCGCGGCACCCAGCACATCTTCAGCGGCGTGTGCTTCAGCACGAACGACAGCATCTCCGGCCCGCGCTCGAGGTAGGTGTCGATGCGCGCCGGCTCCACCTTGCTTACCGACTTGTCGCCGATGATGCCGTGCAGGTAGGTGCGGGCCGCCTCCGGGGTGTCCTTGACGCCGTCGCGCTTGAGCACCTCGTTATTGGGAATCCAGACGCCCCCACCCGAGCGCGCGGTGGAGCCGCCGAAGTGGGGGGCCTTCTCGACGACTACTGTCGAAAGACCTCGGTGCGCCGCGGTCAAGGCAGCAACCATGCCCGCTCCGCCGCTGCCGACCACGACGACGTCGTACTCCTGGGCTGTCATGTAGAACACGTTATAGAATTGCTCGGGTTGGGCGCTACCGGCCCGGTCAAACCCACTAGTTCGAGGCGAGGGGACTTCGGAGGAAATGCTCAGTGTCGAGGTCCGGGACGAGCTGGCCGCCGACCTGGCCCAAGCCGAGCGCAGCCGCCAGCCGATCGCTCCGCTGACGTCCGCTCACCCGGAGATCGACGTCGTCGACGCCTATGAGATCCAGCTCATCAACATCCGCCAGCGGGTGGCCGAGGGAGCTCGGGTGCGGGGCCACAAGGTTGGCCTGTCGTCATTGGCGATGCAGCAGATGATGGGGGTCGACGAGCCCGACTATGGGCATCTGCTCGACGAGATGCAGCTGTTCGAGGGCACCCCGGTCAAGGCCGGCCGCTATCTGTATCCGCGCGTCGAGGTGGAAGTGGGCTTCATCCTGGCCGCGGACCTGCCGGGAGCCGGCTGCTCCGAGGACGACGTGGTGGCGGCCACCGAAGCACTGGTCCCGGCGATCGAACTGATTGATACCAGGATCACCGACTGGAAAATCGCATTGTGCGACACCATCGCCGACAACGCGTCTTCGGCGGGCTTCGTGCTGGGCGAGGCCAGGGTGTCCCCGCAGGCCGTGGACGTCAAGGCGATCGACGCGGTGCTGACCCGCAACGGCGAGGTGGTAGCCCAGGGTCGCAGCGACGCCGTGCTGGGCAATCCGGTGACCGCGGTGGCCTGGTTGGCTCGCAAGGTGGAAAGCTTTGGGGTACGGCTCCGCAAGGGCGACATCGTGTTGCCCGGATCGTGCACTCGTGCGATCGACGTGCGCGCCGGTGACGAGTTCGTCGCCGACTTCAAGGGCCTGGGTGTTGTCCGGTTGTCTTTCGAGTAAGGGACCTTTCGATATGCCATCCAAGGCGAGTGTCGCGATTGTCGGTTCGGGAAACATCAGCACCGACCTGCTCTACAAACTGCTGCGATCGGAGTGGCTGGAACCCCGCTGGATGGTCGGAATCGACCCGCAAAGCGAGGGCCTGGCCCGGGCGCGCAAGCTCGGTTTGGAGACCACCCACGAAGGGGTCGACTGGCTGCTGGCCCAGCCGGAGAAACCCGACCTGGTGTTTGAGGCGACCAGCGCCTATGTGCACAAGGAGGCGGCGCCGAAGTACGCGGAGGCGGGCATCCGGGCGATCGACCTGACGCCGGCGGCGGTCGGCCCGGCAGTGATCCCGCCGGCCAACCTCAGGGAGCACCTGGACGCGCCCAACGTCAACATGATCACCTGCGGGGGACAGGCGACCATCCCGATCGTTTATGCGGTGTCTCGGGTCGTGGACGTTCCCTATGCCGAGATCGTCGCGTCGGTGGCGTCGGTGTCGGCGGGCCCGGGCACCAGGGCCAACATCGATGAGTTCACCAAGACCACGTCCCGCGGCGTGCAGACCATCGGCGGCGCCCAGCGCGGCAAGGCCATCATCATCCTGAACCCGGCCGACCCGCCGATGATCATGCGCGACACCATCTTCTGCGCGATCCCCGAAGACGCCGACCGAGAGGCGATCGCGAAATCCATTCATGACGTGGTGGCCGAGGTGCAGACGTACGTGCCCGGCTACCGGCTGCTCAACGAGCCGCAGTTCGACGAGCCGTCGATGAACTCCGGTGGGCGGGCCGTGGTCACCACCTTCATCGAGGTCGAGGGTGCCGGAGATTACCTGCCGCCGTACGCGGGCAACCTCGACATCATGACCGCGGCGGCCACCAAGGTTGGCGAGGAGATCGCCAAGGAGTCCTTATCCGCGACGGCGCCGGGAGGGCAAGCATGACCACCGACATCTTCTTCAACCCGATCTGGGACGTCCGCATGACGGACACGTCGCTGCGCGACGGATCGCACCACAAACGCCACCAGTTCACCAAGGATGAGGTCCATTCCATCGTGGCGGCGCTCGACGCCGCCGGGGTGCCGGTGATCGAGGTGACTCATGGCGACGGGTTGGGCGGGTCGTCATTCAACTATGGCTTTTCCAAGACCCCCGAGCAGGAGCTGATCAAGCTCGCCGCCCAGACGGCGAAAGAGGCCAAGATCGCGTTCCTGATGCTGCCCGGGGTGGGCACCAAGGACGACATCAAAGAGGCGCAGGACAACGGCGGATCGATCTGTCGGATCGCCACCCACTGCACCGAGGCCGACGTTTCGATCCAGCATTTCGGGCTGGCCCGCGAGCTCGGTTTGGAGACCGTCGGGTTTCTGATGATGTCGCACACCATTCCGCCGGAGAAACTGGCCCGCCAGGCCCGCATCATGGCCGACGCCGGTTGCCAGTGCGTCTATGTGGTCGACTCCGCCGGCGCGCTGGTGTTAGAGGGCGTGCGCGACCGCGTCGCGGCGCTGGTGACCGAGCTCGGCGACGACGCGCAGGTCGGTTTCCACGGGCACGAGAACCTCGGCCTCGGCGTTGCCAACTCGGTGGAGGCCGTCCGCGCGGGCGCCAAACAGATCGACGGCTCCTGCCGCCGCTTCGGGGCCGGTGCGGGCAACGCTCCGGTCGAGGCCCTGATCGGGGTGTTCGACAAGATCGGCGTGAAGACGGGCATCGACTTCTTCGACATCGCCGACGCCGCCGAGGACGTCGTGCGCCCGGCCATGCCTGCCGAATGCCTGCTTGACCGCAATGCGCTGATCATGGGCTACTCAGGGGTCTACTCCAGCTTCCTCAAACACGCGGTTCGCCAGGCCGAACGCTACGGCGTTCCGGCGTCGGCGCTGCTGTACCGGGCCGGGCAGCGCAAGCTCATCGGCGGTCAGGAAGATCAGCTCATCGACATCGCGCTGGAGATCAAGCGCGAGCAGGAGAGCGGCGCCGTCGTTACGCATTGACGGCATTTAACGACATTGACGGGCATTGACGACAATGACGGCGTTCGCAATTGACGCCTGCGCGTTAGCTACTCGAAGTTTGTCGTTCGACTGGAAACCGGTGACTTTGTGCCGGATCCGGCCTAGGTTCGACGTTATCTACCTGCAGTGCCTTATGGGGTTGCGATGAGTTTTATGAGGTTGCCGCCGGAGATCAACTCACTGCGGATGTATACGGGCGCCGGTTCGGGTCCCATGCTTCAGGCCGCGCAGGCCTGGGAGGGGCTGTCGGCCGAGCTGGGGTACGCCGCGCAATCGTTTTCGTCCGTGATCTCCGGGTTGGCGGGCCAGGCCTGGCAGGGCGCGGCGGCTCAGGCGATGACGGCGGCGGCCGCGCCGTACGCCGGCTGGCTGAGTGCGGCGGCATCCCAGGCGTTCGGGGCCGCGGCCCAGGCGCAGGCGGTAGCCGGCGAGTTCGAGGCCGCGCTGGCGGCTACGGTGCACCCCCTGGCGGTGCAGGCCAACCGCAATGGCTTGGTGCGACTGGTGATGTCGAACCTGTTTGGGCAGAACTGGCCGGCGATCGCGCAGACGGAGTCCTACTACGAGGAGATGTGGGCCCAGGACGTGTCCGCGATGCTCGGGTACCACGGTGGCGCGGCGGCGGCGGCCGCGCGATTGACGTCCGCGCGGGCCGGTATGCCCGCCATCCCGAGCATGGCGGGTGAGCCCGCCGGCGGCGCGGGCGGAAGTTCGAGGTCGACGGGCGGGGGGGACGGCGGAAGCGGTGGCGGAAGTAGCTCCGGCGCCGGCGACGGTGGCCAGCCGATCGCGAACGCAGGCATCGGAAGCGCCGGCCTCGCCGCTGCGACCGGTGCTGGACCTCAACAGTTGGGCAGTGATGCTGTCGTCGGCGGCCAGACCGGCATTAGCGCCGGCAATGCCGGTGGTAACGGAAACGTCGGCGCGTCGAACGTCGGCGCAGGCCCGGGCGTCGTCGCCCCGGTAGGTATGGCCGCGATGATGGCAGCGGCGGCCCGGGGATCGGCGGCACCGGCACCATCGACGGCCGAGGGTCGGGCCACCCAACTTCCGGGGACGAAGGAGCCGGCTGCCGAACAAACGGTGGCGACATCGGCGACCGAAGCCGAGGAAACGATCCCGGCGGCCGCCACGCCTCTGAGCGGCACGCCGGCTGGGGCGGGGCCGACGGCGGCTATCGCCTCGCCAAAAAAGACCCCGGCGGCCGAAACTCGAGGTTCGGGCGAAAGGCTGGCGTTGCAGGACCTGGGAGCCGATACGCCGGCGGCGGATGGTGTCGCGGGGTCGAATTCGATTCCACCCGCCGAAACTTCCGCTTAGGCGCTGAAGTATCCGATTGCCGCATTTTTGATCTTGATTGCGCGATTTAT
>NZ_JAFBAT010000301.1 GCF_019247615.1 Mycobacterium sp.
GCTGGTGATGCCGAGCCGGCTGACGGCGATCCGCAGCAGCCTGGCCAGCTCGTCCGGGCGCAGCAGCTCCCCGCCGGCCAGCCAGTCGAGGCCTTCGGCCGGCATGCAATAGGTGCACCGCAGGTTGCAGCGATCGGTCAGCGACACGCGCAGGTCGGTGGCGACCCGCCCATAGCTGTCCAACAGCGGGCCAGTGGCCGGTGCCCGCCCCGCATCGTCGTCAGCGCCGAAGCCGAGCGCCGGGCCTGCCCCGCGGCCGGGCACCGTCGGCAGGCCCAATGCGGTCAACGTCATGCAGGCACCGCTGCGAATCGGGTCGGCCACTTCACAGGGACGATCTGCTTGCCGAGCGGAATGAATGACACCGCGAGCTGGTATCCGGCGGCCATCCTCTGACCGCCGAATACCTGCCAAATAACGTTCAGGACCAGGCGCATATCCCTCCCACAGTGATGCCCAGCCTACCCAGTGACGGGCAAAGGTGGGGTGCTCGTGAGGCGGGCATCCGAGTAGGATCAAAATCTCAACACCGCGTCCTGCGCAGGCGGGCGCTTCTTGTGTCGCCCATCCAGTCATCCGTCAGACAAGCAGGTGAGACCAGTGCCGACCGGCAAGGTTAAGTGGTACGACGCCGAGAAGGGTTTCGGCTTCCTGTCGCAGGAGGACGGCGAAGACGTCTACGTCCGTTCGTCGGCACTGCCCGCCGGTGTCGAGGGACTCAAGGCGGGTCAGCGGGTCGAGTTCGGCGTGGCGTCCGGGCGGCGCGGCCCACAGGCGTTGAGTCTCAAACTGATCGACCCGCCGCCCAGCCTGACGAAGACGCGCCGCGAGATCCCCGCCGAGCACAAGCACAGTCCCGATGAGTTGCACGGCATGGTCGAGGACATGATCACGCTGCTGGAGAGCACCGTGCAGCCCGAGTTGCGCAAGGGGCGCTACCCGGACCGCAAGACCGCACGCCGGGTTTCCGAGGTCGTCAAAGCCGTCGCTCGGGAACTGGACGCCTAACCGGGGCGATTACCCGGAAATGCCGCTACGCCCCGAAGCTACCGAGTGGTAACTTCGAGATCCGTAGGTCCTCGATGTGGGTCGTTAGCGAGGAGGCGACGATGGCACAGCAAGCGCAGGTCACCGAGGAACAGGCGAGAGCTCTTGCCGAGGAATCCCGCGAAAGTGGTTGGGACAAACCATCGTTCGCCAAGGAATTGTTTCTTGGTCGTTTTCCGCTGGAGCTGATCCACCCGTTTCCCAAGCCCTCCGAGGCCGAGGAGACGCGCACCCGGGCGTTTTTGGACAGGCTGCGGGAGTTCCTCGACACCATCGACGGCAGCGCCATCGAACGCGACGCTCAGATTCCCGACGAATACGTCAAGGGCCTGGCCGAACTCGGCTGTTTCGGCATGAAGATCCCGTCCGAGTACGGGGGCCTGGGCATGTCGCAGGTTGCCTACAACCGCGCGCTGGTGATGATCGCGTCCGTCCATCCCAGCCTCGGCGCGCTGCTGTCGGCCCACCAATCCATCGGGGTCCCCGAGCCGCTCAAGCTTGCCGGCACGCCCGAGCAGAAGCGGAAGTTCTTGCCCCGCTGTGCCGCCGGCGCCGTCTCGGCGTTTCTGCTCACCGAGCCGGACGTGGGATCCGACCCTGCGCGGCTGGCGTCGACCGCGACGCCGGTCGAGGACGGACAGGCGTACGAACTCGAGGGCGTGAAGTTGTGGACCACCAATGGTGTGGTCGCCGAGCTGCTGGTTGTCATGGCCCGGGTGCCCAAGAGCGAAGGGCACCGCGGCGGCATCAGCGCATTCGTGGTGGAGGCGGACTCGCCCGGCATAACCGTGGAGCGGCGCAACAAGTTCATGGGTCTGCGCGGCATCGAGAACGGCGTGACCAGGCTGCACCGGGTGCGGGTGCCCGCCGAAAACCTGATCGGCCGGGAAGGCGACGGCCTGAAGATCGCCCTGACCACGCTCAACGCCGGCAGATTGTCGGTACCGGCGAGCGCGACGGGATCATCGAAGTGGGCGCTGAAGATAGCTCGTGAATGGTCCGGCGAACGGGTGCAGTGGGGCAAGCCGCTGGGCAAACACGAAGCGGTGGCCGCCAAGATCTCCTTCATCGCCGCCACCACCTACGCGCTGGACGCGGTGCTCGAGCTGTCCGCTCAGATGGCCGACGAAGGCCGCAACGACATCAGGATCGAGGCGGCGCTGGCCAAACTGTGGTCGAGCGAGATGGCCTGTCTCATCGCCGACGAGCTGCTGCAGATTCGCGGCGGGCGCGGCTACGAGACCGCGGAATCCCTGGCGGCGCGCGGGGAGCGCGCGGTTCCGGTGGAGCAAACGCTGCGCGACCTACGGATCAACCGCATCTTCGAAGGATCCAGTGAGATCATGCGGCTGCTCATTGCGCGGGAGGCGGTCGATGCCCACCTTGCCGCGGCGGGCGACCTCGCCAAGCCCGACACCGGTTTGCGCGAGAAGGCCGCCGCGGCCGTGGGTGCGAGCGGATTCTACGCAAAGTGGTTGCCGCAACTAGTTTTCGGTGAGGGTCAGCGGCCGACGGCGTACAACGAATTCGGCCCGTTGGCGTCGCACCTTCGATTCGTCGAACGCTCCACCCGCAAGCTGGCCCGCAACACCTTCTACGGGATGGCGCGCTGGCAGGCCAAGCTCGAGCAACGGCAGGGCTTCCTGGGGCGCATCGTCGACATCGGCGCCGAGTTGTTCGCCATGTCTGCGGTGTGTGTGCGCGCGGAGGGCCAGCGTGTCGCGGACCCGACGGTCGGTCGACAGGCATACGAGCTGGCCGACGCGTTTTGCCAGCAGGCGACCCTGCGGGTCGAGGATCTGTTCGAGGCCCTGTGGTCCAACAGCGACAGCAGCGACGTGCGCCTGACGCGCAACGTCCTGGACGGCCGCTACACCTGGCTGGAGGACGGAATAGTCGATCAGTCGGAGGGCACCGGGCCGTGGATCGCGCACTGGGAACCGCAGGAGTCCACCGAGACGAATCTGGCCCGCCGTTTCCTGACCTGACTTCGTTTTCGCCGAACGTCGATTTGATGGCCGAAATGCGCGCCATGGCCGCAACAAGTCGACATTGGGCGGTGGGAGAGGATTGTCATCATGGCCACCTATGTCGCCGGCGCCGGTGAGTTCACCCGCGATACCAATTACATCGCCACCCGCATCACCGCCGACGGACGCGACGGCTATCCGGTAGAGCCCGGGCGATATCGGCTCATCGTTGCCCGCGCGTGTCCGTGGGCCAACCGGGCAATCATCGTCCGACGATTGCTGGGCCTTGAAGATGCTCTCTCCATTGGGTTTTGCGGTCCCACGCAC
>NZ_JAFBAT010000306.1 GCF_019247615.1 Mycobacterium sp.
GGCCCGCACGGTGGAGCGGCGCGCTGCGCGGTATGGTCAGCCCGGCAAAACCTTCGCCATCGGGTTGGGCTGCGAACTTCGCCACGCGCACCGGCTCGTCTACTCGGAAGGACTCGACTTGTCCGGGGATCCGAACATTGCGGCCACACCGATCGGCGCGGGTTGCCGAGTCTGCGAACGCGACAACTGCCCGCAGCGGGCCTTCCCCGCGCTGGGTCGCGCGCTCGATCTCGACGAGCACCGCAGCACCGTGTCCCCGTACCTGGTGAAACAAGCGTGAGCGGCACCGGCCGCATCCCGTCGGGACGGTTCCGGGAGCTGGGACCCATCAACTGGGTGATGGCGAAGTTGGCGGCGCGCAGGATGGGGGTGCCGGAGATGCACCTGTTCACCACGCTGGGACAGCGCAAGCTGCTGTTCTGGACCTGGTCGATGTACAGCGGACGGCTGCTGCGCGGCCGGTTGCCGGCGATAGACACCGAGTTGGTGATCCTGCGGGTCGCGCATCTACGGCGTTGCGAATACGAGCTGCAACACCATCGCGGGATGGCCCGTAGTCAGGGGCTGGACACCGACGCGCAGGCGGCGATCTTCGCCTGGCCCGAGGTTCCCGACGGGGAGGCGGACCGGCTGAGCCAGCGCCAGCGGACGCTGCTGCAGGCCACCGACGAGTTCGTCAAGGACCGGACGATCACCGACGCCACCTGGAGGGAGCTGGCAACTCAACTGGACCGGCGTCAGCTGATCGAGTTCTGCTTACTGGCAAGCCAATACGACGGGCTGGCGGCGACGATGTCGGCGCTGGCGATCCCGTTGGACAGGCCGGGCTAAGCGTAGACGTCGGCCAGCACGGCCAGCGTCAGCAGCACGGGCAGCACGGGCAGGCCGAAGCCGAACGCCGACCATCCGTATTCCTTGCGCCGCCGCAGCAGCGACGCCCACAGCGTGGCGCACACCGCGAGCGCAAGCGACAGGAGCAACACCGTCGGGGCCCATCGCCCGACTTCCGCGTTGTCGTCGGCGATCGAGAACGCCAGCAGCCACAAGACGTATCCGGTGGCGATCCCACCGATGACGCCGAGCACGGTGTCGCTGCGCATCGTCTGCAGGCTCAGAAGTTGATCATGTGGCCGATCAGGCCGTGGAAGCACTCCTGCAGCGCCTCCGACATGGTCGGATGGGTGTGCACGTTGCGGGCCAGCTCGCCCGCGGTCAGATCCCATTTCTGCGCCAGCGTCAGCTCGGGCAACAATTCGGACACGTCGTGACCGATCAGGTGCCCGCCCAACAGCTCGCCGTACTTGTTGTCGGCGACCAGCTTGACGAAGCCGCTGGGGTCGCCCGCGCCGTGCGCTTTGGCGTTGGCGGTGAACGGGAACTTGGCCACGACGACGTCGTAGCCCTCCTCGCGGGCCTGCTCCTCGGTCAGCCCGAAGCTGGCGACCTGGGGCTGGCAGAACGTCGCCCGCGGCAGCATGCGGTAATCGCCGAGGGCCAAGGTCTCGGCTCCGGCGATGGTTTCCGCCGCGACCACGCCCTGGGCCTCGGCGACGTGGGCCAACTGCAGCTTCCCTGTGACGTCGCCGATGGCGTAGATGTGCGGGACGGACGTCTGCATGTAGTCACCGATGCCGATGGCCTTGCGATCGGTCAGTGCGACCCCGGCCTTGTCCAGCCCGTAACCCTCGACGTTGGGCGCAAAGCCGATGGCCTGCAACACTTTTTCGGCCTTGAGCTCCTCGGACTTACCGTCCTTGCTGACGGCCACCGTCACCATCGAACCGTCGTCGTCGATGGCTTCGACCTTGGTTCCGGTCAGCACCTTGATGCCCAGCTTCTTGAACTGCTTCTCGATCTCCTTGGACACCTCGGCGTCCTCGTTGGGCAGCGCGCGCGGCAAGAACTCCACGATGGTGACGTCGACGCCGTAGTTCTTCAGCACGTAGCCGAACTCCATGCCGATGGCCCCGGCCCCGGCGATGACTATCGACTCCGGCAGCTCGCGCGACATGATCTGTTCTTCGTAGGTCACCACGTTGGTCGACAGCGATGTTCCCGGAACCAGCCGGGTGCTGCTGCCGGTGGCGATGATGGCGTTGTCGAACGTGACCTCTTGGGTGCCGCCGTCGTTGAGGTCGACGGACAACGTGTGCGAATCGGTGAACCGGCCGTACCCGTGAATTTCGGTGATCTTGTTCTTCTTCATCAGGAAGTGCACGCCGGCGACGCGGCCGTCGGCGACCTTGCGGCTGCGGTCGAAGGCGATGCCGTAATCGAAGCTCGCCTCACCGCTGATGCCGAAAGTCTTGGCCTCCTTGGTGAAGATGTGGGCAAGCTCGGCGTTGCGCAGCAACGCCTTGGACGGGATGCAGCCGACGTTCAGGCACACCCCGCCCCAATACTTGCTTTCGATGATCGCGGTGTTCAGGCCCAGCTGCGCGGCACGAATGGCTGCGACATATCCGCCGGGGCCCGCCCCGAGGACGACGACGTCATAGTGAGTCACGGCACTACCCTAATGCGCTGCCCCGCCTCCGGGGCGCCGACCGTCTGCCCAGAGCACGGGGAAGTGTCTTAGGCCCCTAGGGCCCCTAATACGTAAAGAAGCCGTGATAGTAGCCGTAGAGAGGCGCCGCGGCCGCGAGGGCGCCGAAAGGCGCCGACATCACCGCAACCGACAGCGCGGAGACCAGTGGCCTGCCCTCGGCCATCGCCAGCAGCACGCCGGCGACGGCGCACACCACGACATAGACCACGACCGTGAACACCGCGGGCGTCTTGCTGACCGAGTGATACCACCAGGAGAACAGCCCGAGCCCGACCACCGCCGCCACCAGCCATACGCCCACCAGCGCCAGCACCAGCTGCCACCACCGCAGGTAGCGGTAGCGGCCGGGAACGGTGATCGGCTGCACCGGCACGGCCGTCGCGTCAGACGCCGTATCGTCCTGGACCTCGGGCGCCGCGGGGCTATCGGGCTCGTCGGCCCGAGGCCGCGAACCGGTGTCGTCGTCGTCGAAATCCGGGACCCACGATTGGGTGCCAGGATCCTGCTCGAAGTCGGGCACAAACGGCTCGGTTCCCGGGTTCGACGGGTGATCGTCAGCCACCGGATGCCACCCGCAAAGCGCAGAGCACACCGAACCAGCCGGGCGCGACCGACAGGACGAACGCGCCCAACGTGGTGACCCATCGACGCCCGGAAAAAAAGATCGTCAGCAGCCCGATCACGCTGGGGATTCCGACCACCAGCGCAATGACGATCTCCGGACGGAGCCTCGTGTGGACCAGCACGGTGCACCCGAGCCCGGCCAGCAAGCCGACGGCGCAGCCCGTCAGCATGGCGCTCGCCAGCAGCCAGGGACGCGGCAGGGGGATCACGCTGACGAGGGTACTGCCGCTAGCGGAGGCGAGGTCCGCAGCTTCCCGGGGCGGCAGTGCCGTCGAGGGCCGCCACCGGGCCCCGCTCCGACGGCCGTTCGCCCCGCTGGTAGTCCGCGCCGGTGATGACGGGCGCGGCCTGCAGCAGGGCCTGCTCGTCGGCGGTGAAGACGCGGCCGCGGCTGAGGAACCGCATCCCCTCGGGCGCCTCCAGGCTGAATCCTCCGCCACGACCGGGCACCACGTCGATGACGAGCTGGGTGTGCTGCCAGGCGGCGAACTGGGGACCCGAAATCCACACCGGCACGCCATCTGAACCCGACGGGCCGACGTCCAGAACGCCCAGCAGCACGTCCCGGTCCCCGACGACGAAGTCGCCGTCGGGGTAGCACATCGGCGAGGAACCGTCGCAGCAGCCACCGGACTGATGAAACATGAGCGGGCCGTGCCGATCCCGCAGCCGGCCGAGCAATTCGGCGGCGGCTTCGGTGATCACGACCCGTGCGACCATCAGAAGAATCCCAGTGCCTTGTCCGAGTAGGACACCATGAGGTTCTTCGTCTGCTGATAGTGCTCGAGCGCCATCTTGTGGCACTCCCGGCCGAAACCGGACATCTTGTAGCCGCCGAATGCCGCATGCGGCGGATACACGTGGTAGCAGTTGATCCACACCCGGCCGGCCTGGATGTCGCGGCCGGCGCGGTGCGCAGTGTTGCCGTCGCGGCTCCACACCCCCGCGCCCAGACCGTAGAGGGTGTCGTTGGCGATCGACATCGCGTCGTCGTAGTCGGAGAACGACGTCACCGCGACCACCGGTCCGAAGATCTCCTCCTGGAAGATGCGCATCTTGTTGTTGCCGCCGAAGATCGTCGGCTGCATGTAGAAACCGCCCGACAGGTCGCCGCCCAGCTCGGCGCGTTCACCGCCGGTGATGATCTTGGCGCCCTCGTCCTTGCCGATCTCGATGTAGGACAAGATCTTTTCCAGCTGGTCGTTGGAGGCCTGTGAACCCAGCATCGTCTCGCTGTCCAGGGGATCGCCCTGGCGTACCGCCTTGGTGCGGATCGCGGCGAGCTCGAGGAACTCGTCGTAGATGTCGGCCTGGATCAGGCTGCGCGACGGGCAGGTGCACACCTCGCCCTGGTTGAGGGCGAACATGGTGAAGCCCTCCAGCGCCTTGTCCTGGAAGTCATCCCCGGAAGCCATGACGTCGGAGAAGAAGATGTTGGGGCTCTTGCCGCCCAGCTCCAGGGTCACAGGGATCAGATTTTGCGAGGCGTACTGCATGATCAGGCGACCCGTGGTGGTTTCCCCGGTGAACGCGATCTTGGCGATCCGGTGGCTCGAGGCCAGCGGCTTGCCGGCCTCGGCGCCGAAACCGTTGACCACGTTGACCACTCCCGCCGGCAACAGATCGCCGATCAGCGACATCAGGTAGAGCACGGAGACCGGTGTCTGCTCAGCGGGTTTGAGCACCACCGCGTTGCCGGCCGCCAGGGCCGGCGCCATCTTCCAGGCGGCCATCAGGATGGGGAAGTTCCACGGGATGATCTGCCCCACCACGCCAAGCGGCTCGTGGAAGTGATACGCGACGGTGTCCTCATCGATCTGCGACAGCGAACCCTCCTGCGCGCGGATGGCCGCGGCGAAGTACCGGAAATGGTCGGCCGCGAGCGGGATGTCGGCGCCCAGCGCCTCGCGGACCGGTTTCCCGTTGTCCCAGACCTCGGCGACCGCGAGCGCCGTCGTGTTCTCCTCGATGCGGTCGGCGATCTTGTTCAGGATCAGCGCCCGCTCCGCCGGCGCCGTCTTGCCCCAGGCGGGGGCCGCCGCGTGCGCGGCGTCAAGGGCCTTCTCGATGTCCGCCTCGTCGGACCGGGCCACCTCGCAGAACGTCTGGCCCGTCACCGGAGTCGGGTTCTCGAAGTACCGCCCACCGACCGGCGCCACCCACTGGCCGCCGATGAAGTTCTCGTACCGGGCTTCGTACGACATCAATGCCCCGGCCGCACCCGGACGTGCGAAAACGGTCATTCCGTTCAGCTCCCTCATGTTTCGCGTCGTTTGGCGTCGCTTCGCGTGACACAGCTCACAGTACGCCCGCGGCCATGAGGGTGTCGGGAACGCAGGATTCCCGGCCGCCAGAATGGCGGTCATGAACGACGACCCGTATCTGTGGCTCGAGGACATCGCCGGGGACGACGCGTTGAACTGGGTGCGCGCGCACAACGAGCCGACGCTGATGCAGTTCCGCGATGCGGAGTTCGAGCGCATGCGCGTCGAGGCGCTCGAGGTGCTCGACACGGACGCCCGGATTCCCTATGTGGTCCGCCGCGGCGACTACCTCTACAACTTCTGGCGCGACGCCACCAATCCGCGCGGGCTTTGGCGCCGCGCAACGCTGGAAAGCTATCGCACCGACTCCCCCGAATGGGACGTACTGATCGACGTAGATGAACTGGGCCGAGCCGACGACACAAAGTGGGTGTGGGCGGGTGCCGGTGTCATCGAGCCAGACCACACCCGCGCGCTGATCGGGCTCTCCCGTGGCGGCTCGGACGCGTCGATCGTTCGCGAATTCGACATGCTCACAAGAGAATTCGTTGCAGACGGGTTCCAGCTTCCGGAGGCCAAGTCGCAGATCGCCTGGGCCGACCCCGATACCGTGCTGGTGGGCACCGACTTCGGCGCGGGCTCCCTGACCGAATCGGGCTACCCGCGCATGGTCAAGCGCTGGCGCCGGGGCACACCGTTGACCGACGCGGAGGTCCTCTTCGAGGGCACCCGCTCGGACGTCAGCGTCTTTGCATCGGTGGACCGCACACCCGGTTTCGGGCGCACCGTGCTGGGGCGTTCCCTGGACTTCTGGAACGAGGAGCGCTACGAGCTGCGAGGCTCGGAGCTGATTCGCATCGATGCCCCCACCGACGCCAGCGTGTCGATACACCGGCAGTGGATTCTGATCGAGTTGCGCAGCGACTGGTACCGCGGCACCGCGACGTACAGCGCGGGCTCACTGCTGGCGGCTGACTACGACGAATTTCTCGCCGGCACAGCGGAATTGCGGGTGGTATTCGAGCCCGACGACCACACCGCACTGAACCACTACGCATGGACCAAGGACCGCCTGCTGATCGTCACGCTGGCCGACGTGGCCAGCCGCGTCGAGGTCGTCACCCCCGGCTTGTGGCGGCGCGAACCACTCCCGGGCATCCCCGACGCGACCAACACCGTGATTGCCGCCGCCGACGACCACGGAGACGAGTTCTTTCTCGATTCGAGCGGATTCACCAGGGCTTCCCGGCTGATGCGCGGCACCGGCGACGGGCGACTCGAACTCATCAAATCGGCGCCCACCTTCTTCGACGCCGAAAACATCTCGGTGGCACAGCATTTCGTCGCGTCGCAGGACGGCACGCCCATCCCCTACTTCGTTGTGCGGCCCGGCCGTCCGGATGGAACCGAGGGGCCCGGGCCCACACTGCTCAGCGGATACGGCGGGTTCGAGACGTCGCGGACACCGTTCTACGACGGAGTGCTGGGCAGGCTGTGGCTTGCCCGCGGGGGCACCTACGCGGTGGCCAACATCCGCGGCGGCGGCGAGTACGGCCCCGCCTGGCACACTCAGGCGATCCGTGAGGGCCGGCACAAGGTGGCCGAGGACTTCGCCGCGGTCGCGACCGATCTGGTGGACCGCGGAATCACCACGGTCGGACAGCTCGGCGCGCGCGGCGGCAGCAACGGCGGGCTGCTGATGGGCATCATGCTCACGCAGTATCCCGAGAAGTTCGGCGCGCTGGTCTGCGATGTGCCGCTGTTGGACATGAAGCGTTACCATCTGCTGCTGGCCGGAGCCTCGTGGATGGCCGAGTACGGTGACCCCGACGACCCAGACGACTGGGCGTTCATTTCCGAATACTCTCCCTACCAACATGTTTCGGCCAGCCGCAACTACCCGCCGGTGCTGATGACCACCTCCACCCGGGACGACCGGGTGCATCCGGGCCACGCGCGCAAGATGACGGCTGCGTTGAAGGCCGCCGGCCACGAGGTCTGGTACTACGAGAACATCGAGGGCGGGCACGCCGGCGCGGCCGACAACGAGCAGGTGGCCTTCAAGTCGGCACTCAGTTACTCGTTCCTCTGGCGGACGCTCACCGCGTGACCAATGGGGGCGGCAGAGTGCAGCCGTTAAGCTTGGTGGCGAGACTGCAGATGTTGTCCAGGAAGGCGCGGATCGTGAGAGCACGCAGGTTCATCGGCTTGGCGACAGTGACGGCGATCGCTCCCATCGCGGTGCTCTTCGGAAGCGGCCCGGCGCGTGCCGATTCCGATGTCGGGACGCCATGCTCGCCGGAGGGCGCAAAAGTTTGGGGGAAGCCCGGGCCCATCTACTGTGAGCGTCAGGCGGATGGGCAGCTGCACTGGGTGTCCATCCCGGTTTCGGCGATGTGTGTGGCGTTCTGCGTCAATCACCCCTAGAGCACCCCAGAGCACCCCTAGAGGGGACATGTCGGCGAGCGAACGCATCGAACTGACCCTGCTGGCGACCGGGTTGATCTTCATCTTGGCGGGTGCCGCGCAGGCGCGTTACCGCTTCGTCAAGGAGCGCCGTCCGGGGCGACGGTTGTACTGGGCCACGTCGATCATCGGCATCGTCAGTTTCGCGGCGGGGGTGGGCAAAGTCTGGCCCAACGCCGTCGCGGCGGCGGCGATCTTTTCCGCGGTCGTTGTCTTCTCTGCCTATCTGACGACGCCGTACCTCAAAATCGGCGGGCGGATCTACGCGTCGGACCCGGAAAATCGCCTCCCCGATCCCTAAGGAACCCATGCCGAACTTCGAGACGCTGCTCTACAGCACGGCCGGCCCGGTCGCCACCATCACGTTGAACCGCCCGGAGCAGCTCAACACCATCGTTCCGCCCATGCCCGACGAGATCGAGGCGGCGGTCGGGCTCGCGGAGCGGGACCCCGATGTCAAGGTCATCGTGCTGCGCGGCGCCGGCCGGGCGTTCTGCGCCGGTTACGACTTCGGCGGCGGATTCCAGCACTGGGGCGAGGCCATGACGACCACCGGCCGTTGGGACCCCGGCAAGGATTTTGCGATGGTCAGTTCCCGCGAGACGGGCCCGACCCAGAAATTCATGGCCATCTGGCGGGCGTCCAAACCAGTGATCGCCCAGGTGCACGGCTGGTGCGTCGGTGGGGCGAGCGACTACGCGCTGTGCGCCGACATCGTCATCGCCAGCGAGGATGCCGTGATCGGCACGCCCTACAGTCGGATGTGGGGCGCCTACCTGACCGGCATGTGGCTGTACCGGCTGAGCCTGGCCAGGGTCAAGTGGCACTCGCTGACCGGCCGGCCGCTGACCGGCGTGCAGGCCGCGGAGGTCGAGCTGATCAACGAGGCGGTGCCCTTCGAGCGCCTGGCGGCACGCGTCGCCGAGATTGCCGCCGAGCTGGCGCGAATTCCGTTGTCGCAGTTGCGGGCTCAGAAGCTGATCGTCAACCAGGCCTACGAGAACATGGGCCTGGCGTCCACGCAGCTGCTGGGCGGCATCCTCGACGGCCTAATGCGCAACACCCCCGACGCGCTCGACTTCATCGACACCGCACAGCGCGAGGGGGTGCGCGCGGCGGTCGAGCGCCGCGACGGCCCCTTCGGTGACTACAGCCAGGCCCCGCCGGAACTGCGGCCGGATCCCACGCACGTCATCGTGCCTGATGGAAACGGATAGTGAGACTGACTACTTACGTTGCTCCGGCGAACACGCGAGCAGCGGAAAGTGCTACGGTAACGACTATGTCTCGGCTGAGTTCCGGCCTGCGTGCAGGCGCCGCTTTTACTGCCCTCGCCATCGTCGCGGCGGTCTTTCCCAAGCCTGCCGCGGCCGATTCCACCGAAGATTTCCCCGTCCCCCGACGGATGATCGCCACCACCTGCGACGCCGAACAGTATCTGGCGGCCGTGCGCGATACCAGCCCCGTGTACTACCAGCGGTACATGATCGACTTCAACAACCACGCGAACCTTCAGGAAGCGACGATAAACAAGGCGCACTGGTTTTTTTCGTTGTCGCCCGCCGAGCGCAGGGACTATTCCGAAAACTTCTACAACGGCGATCCGCTGACGTTCGCCTGGGTCAATCACATGAAGATCTTCTTCAACAATAAAGGTGTCGTTGCCAAGGCGACCGATGTGTGCAACCAATACCCGCCCGGCGACATGTCGGTGTGGAACTGGTCGTAGCCCACGCCCGGGTGCGGGAACGCGTGTCTTGCCGCCCTTGGGGATCGACCCTGGCCTTTATTCGTCGGCGCGTTTAAGATCCCCCTTGGCGGGTATCGCGTCCATCCCCGCCATGTTCCCGGGTGACCACCGCTCCACCAGGACTCACAACATGCACAGCGATTCGAGAACGCCATCGAATGATGGGACCCGCCGGCTGGTGCCGGGACGCCGTGCCGCAGCGAGGGCCCGATGAGCACCGTGGATCCCCAGTCGGCGATTCCCGACGCGCTGGCCGCACTGGACTGGCACATGATCACCTGCCAATCCGAAGCCCGCTGCACGAACCAGGCGACGCACGTCGTGTACCGCCATGCTGTGGACGAATGCAACCGGCCGAACCTCGACCCCTCCGGGAACATCGTCGACATTCTGTGCATCAGCTGCGTACGCAGCCTCAAAGCCCAACTGCTGCAACAGGTGGATCGCATCGCGCGGTGCCCGGGCGGCAACTGCCTGACGTGCGGAGCGCCGGTACACAAGCTGAGCGACATCATGCGCCGGGTCGTACAACTACGCATCTACGCCTGACGGCGCGCAGCTACGAGTCGTCGTTGCGCGCCGTCGGGCGTAGATCAGCGCGGTTGTACCAATCCGCCCGCCGGGCGCTCCTCGACGCCGCTGAGGATCAGCTCGCGCACGGCGGGACGCGGTCCGTACGGTCGCAGCATGGTGCTGGCCGGCCGTGGTCGCACGTGCTGCGGCCACCAGAACCAGCGCCCGAGCAGGGTGGCCAGCGACGGTGTCATGAACGACCGCACGATCAAGGTGTCGAACAACAAACCCAGCGCGATCGTCGTACCCACCTGGGCCATCACCAGCAGCGGGCTGAACGCGAACGTGGCCATGGTGGCGGCAAACACCAGACCGGCGGAGGTGACAACCGAGCCCGAACCGGCCATCGCGCGGATCGTCCCTGTCTTTAGCCCCGCGCGGATTTCCTCCTTGAACCGCGATATCAGCAGCAGGTTGTAGTCCGAGCCGACCGCCAGCAGCAGGATGATCGCCATCGCCAGCACCATCCAGTGCAACTTCATGCCCAGGATGTACTGCCATAGAAGCACGGAGAGTCCGAATGAGGCGCCTAGCGACAGCAACACCGTACCGACGATCACAAAGGCCGCCACGACGCTTCGGGTGATCACCAGCATGATGATGAAAATCAGTGTGGCTGCGGCAATTCCGGCGATCAGCAGGTCGATATCAGAGCCGTCGTGCATGTCCTTGTACGTCGCGGCGGTGCCGCCAAGGTAGACCTTGGAGCCCTCCCAGGGCGTGCCCTTGATCGCCTCGTGCACGGCCTGCTTGATCGGTTCGATGCGGCTGATGCCTTCAGGAGTCGCCGGGTCACCTTCATGGGAGATGATCAACCGGACGGCGTGCCCGTCCGGCGAGATGAACTGTTTGAGACCCCGCGCGAAATCGGGGCTCTTGAACGCCTCCGGCGGAAGGTAGAACGTGTCGTCGTTCTTCGCTTTGTCGAAGGCATCGCCCTGGGCGGTGGCATTGTCGGACTGCGCTCGGGCCTGTTCGTTGAGACCCATGGTGGTCGCGTAGTTCGACATGATGGTGTCGAGGTTGCGCTGCTGACTCTCGATCTGCGGCGGTATGAGCGCCACCAGCTTCGGCTGGATCCGATCCAGCTTGTCGAGGTTCGCGCTGAGTTTCACGATGTTCTCGGCCACCTGGTCGATGCCGTCGAGCGCGTTGAAGATCGACCGGATCGCCCAGCAGACGGGGATGTCGTAGCAGTGCCTCTCCCAGTAGAAGTAGCTACGGATCGGCCGGAAAAAGTCGTCGAAATTGGCGATGTCGTCGCGCAGCGCCTCGGTGATCTGCACGGTTTCCTTGGTGAGCCTGGTGGTTTCGTGCGTGGTGTTGCTGAGATCCTGCGTCACCTGCATCTGCTCATGCAGCGTCGCCATCGTTTTCTTGAGCTCGTCCGCCTGCTTGAGCAGGTTTGCCGCCTGCTCGTCTTGATAGTGCTGGGTCTGGATCCGTCCTGCGGCTTGTGCGCCCATCTGGAAACCGAGGGTGCTGTGGTCGAGCGGCGTGCCCAACGGCCGGGTGATGGTCTGCACCCGGCCGATACCGGGGATGTGGAAGACCGCCTTGGCGACCTTGTCCAGGATCAGGAAATCGGCCGGGTTGCGCAGGTCGTGATCGGTCTCGATCATCAACAGCTCGGGATTGAGCCGAGCCTGGTCGAAGTGCCGGTCCGCGGCGGCATAACCGACATTGGCCGGGGTGTCTGCCGGCAGGAAGTGGCGGTTGTCGTAGTCCGTCTTGTAACCGGGCAGGGCGAGCAGACCAACCAATGCGATCCCGATGGTCACCGCGAAAACCGGCGCGGGCCAGCGGACGACAGCGGTGCCGATGCGACGCCAGCCCCGGGTCTGCAGCTTGCGCTTGGGATCCAGGAGCTTGAAGAATGACGCCACCGTCAGCACTGCGGGGCCCAGGGTCAACGCCGCGAGCACCGCGACCAACATGCCGATGGCGCACGGTGCGCCCAATGACTGGAAATACGGCAATCGGCAGAAGCTCAGGCAGTACATCGCGCCGGCGATGGTCAATCCCGACCCGAGCACGACATGCGCGGTGCTATGGAACATGGTGTAGAACGCTTCTTCGCGCGATTCGCCCAGACCGCGGGCCTCGTGGTAGCGGCCGACCACGAAAATCGCGTAGTCCGTGCCGGCGGCGATCGCCATCAACACCAACAAATTGTTGGCGAACGTGGAGAGTCCGATGATCTCGTAGTTGGCGAGCAACGCGACGACCCCTCGGGCTGCCAACAATTCGACGAAGACCATGAACAACACGGCCACGACGGTGATGAGCGAGCGATAGACGAAGAGCAGCATGACAAAAATCACCAGGATCGTGACCAGGGTGACTATTGCGACGCCTTTCTCGCCCGCGTGGGACTGGTCGGCAAACAACGGACCGGCGCCGGTGACGTACGCCTTGATCCCCGGCGGGGCGGGCACCGAGTTGACGATCTTGCGTACGGCGTCGGCGGACTCGGCGGATAGGCCGCCGCCCATGTTGCCGGCGAGGTAGACCTGGACGTAAGCGGCCTTCTGGTCGTGGCTCTGGGAACCCGCGGCGGTCAGCGGATCGCTCCAGAAATCCTGGACGTGCTGAACGTGCTTCTTGTCTTGCTCGAGGCGCCGGACGATCTCGTCGTAATAGCGATGGGCTTCGGCTCCGAGCGGCTTGTCACCCTCTAGCAAGACCATCGCCGAGCTGTCGGAGTCGAACTCTTTGAACGTCGATCCGACCTTCATCGTCGACTGAAAAGATGTCGCGTCAGTCGGACTCATCGACACCGAGTGGTTTTTGGCGACGGCCTCGAGCTGCGGGGCCGCAGTGTTGGTGACAAAGACGATGCCCAACCACACCAGGACGATCGGCAGTGCCAGGCGATGGATCATCCGCGGCAGGAACGGTGGAATCAGCGGCTGGTCGACGCGCGGCGGAACCTCGCCTGGCTCGGTCATGCGGACTTGTCCAGGCAGTAGACGAAGGGGTTCACGTTTTCGTTGGCGTCCGAGCGATTCGGAGCCTTGATCACGTCACCGTGCCCGTCGTGGTTGTTCACGGCGAACTGGCAGGCGATCCAACTGCCGTCGCCTTGCGCCACCAGGTTTGCCGGGATACCAGGCTTTGTTGAACTCAAAATTTTGCTCCACGGCAAGGGCACGTTGAGGGCCTGCTGCGGATGTGAGTTTTCGTCGAGGTAGTTGATGGTTGCCGTGCTGCCCGGTGAGCCCCACACCTCGAGCGTGATCGTCTTGGCGTTGAACTCGTCGAGGACCTCGCCCGAGGTGCCACCACCGAACGAACCGCGGTGAACGCCGAAGATGCCGTGCAATCGGAATACCACGAAGCCCGACACCGCGACCACAGCCAGGATCGTGAGCACCAGCCAGAAACGGCCCAGCAACCCCTTCTTCTTGGCGCGCCGTGGGGCGACGTTGTTGCCCTCGCTGCCGGCGGAGCCGTGCTTCATTAGCGGCTCCGTCCTCGGCTCGGTCGTCGTCATGGGCGCTTCAAGTCCTTCACCACGTGTGAAACATTAGTTGGCCTATGTTTAACCCTAGCGATGACTTGCAGATTCTTGTGGGTGTCGCAGTGGCGCTTGGTATCCGGCGGCCGCGGCGTGGCCTGAGGCGCCACACCGGTTGCGGTTCGCCGAGCCACAGCGCCTTGGTCTCCTTTCCGGTTCATGACGATTCGCAGACGAGGCCGACGCAAGTTGCCGTGAGCACGCGCGTGAGAGCGGACGGAAATTCAATGTTCCACTCGGGCGGAAGGGCCTCCGGCTCCTCGGCGTAGGCGTCGGTGAGCCGCTTGGGCGGGTTGGCGATGTGCCAGAAAGCTGCCGCCAAGGAGTAGGAGGCGATGAGGATGTCGAAGGCGCCCGACCGGCCCAGCTCCGGCAGCGCCCGTTCTATCGCGTCGGCGAGCGCGGTCGCGGCGGCCGCGATGTTCCGCCTGATCTCGACCACCCTGTCGATGTCCACCTCGTGTTCGAGGTGCAGATGAAGGTTGGCCAGCAGGTCACAAAACAAGGGGTCGGCCGCCAACCCGTTGGCCAGCGTCTCGGCCACCCGCGCCGGCGCCATCGCACCCGGCTGGGCGAGTTCCTCGCACACCGTGTGCGACCAACGCTGCCACCCTTCGGCGGCGAGGTGCAGCAGGACCTCTTTGTGCGAGGTGAAGTAGCGGCGCACCGCGGAGTAGTGAATCCCCGCGCGGCTGGCGACCGCGGTCAAGGTGACCGACGCGACGCCCGTTTCGAGCGCCAGCGAACGTGCGGCTTCGACCAGCGCGGCCGCACGTTGGCGCTTGTTCTCTTCCGTGCGCGCACGCTGGAAGGCAAGTTGCGCCATCGGCCGAGGATAACGCACATTGTGTGATTTGTATAACGCACATCATGTGTTTTTCGAGCCCTCGGAGGCCGGTGGATTCCGGCCTTACGCACGTGATATGCGTTACACTCCAGTCGGCGGGGAGGGAGTCGACGTGGCCCCGCGGCGATGCGCAGAACCGCTGAAAGGGATCCCAATTTTCAAGCTGCTGTCGCGAATTTGGATTCCGCTGGTCACCGTGGCGGTGCTGGTGGTCGGCGGCTTCATCGTGTACCGGTTCCACGGCTACTTCGGCTCGGAGAAGCGGGAATCGTACGCCGACAGCAACCTGCAAAACCCCAAGCCGTTCAACCCGAAGCGCATCACCTACGAGGTCTTCGGGCCGCCCGGAACCGTAGCCGACATCAGCTATTTCGACGTCAACATGGATCCCCAACGCGTCGACAGGGCGCGCTTGCCGTGGTCGCTCCACATCACCACCGACAAGGCGGCCATGATGGGCAACCTGGTGGCACAAGGCGATAGCGATAGCATCGGGTGTCGCATCCTGGTGGATGACGTGGTCAAGGCCGAGCGGGTTTCCAACGAGGTCAACGCGTACACCTTCTGCCTGGTGAAGTCCGCGTGAGTACCCAGTTCGCCGGCGATACCCATACCGAACGGCCGTTCCTCGCGCGGATGATCCACGCCTTCGCGGTGCCGATCATCCTGTTCTGGGTCGCAATAGCCGTCATCCTTAGCCTGGCCGTCCCGTCCCTTGAAGTGGTGGGGCAGGAACGGTCAGTGTCGTTGAGCCCCAAGGACGCACCGTCGTACGTGGCGATGAAACGTATCGGCCGCGCCTTCAACGAAGGGGAGACCGACAGCTCGGCGATGATCGTGCTGGAGGGTAACCAGCCCCTCGGCGACGACGCCCACAGGTATTACGACGCGATGATCAGCAGGCTGCGCGACGACAGGTCACACGTGCTGAGCGTCCAGGATTTTTGGGGAGATCCGCTCACCGCCGCGGGTGCGCAAAGCAACGACGGCAAGGCCGCGACCGTGCAGGTGAACCTCGCCGGTAATCAGGGCGAGCTGCTGGCCAACGAATCCGTGGAGGCCGTCCGCAAGATCGTGAACAGCCTTCCTGCGCCGCCCGGCGTCACGGTCTACGTCACCGGGGTCGCGGCGCTCGCGGCGGATCTGCACCACAGTGGCGACAGATCCATGGTCCGGATCACGGCGACGACCGTCGCGGTAATCCTCATCATGTTGCTGTTCGTCTACCGTTCGATCGTCACGGTGATCCTGCTGCTGGTCACCGTCGGATTCGAGTTGACCATCGCGCGCGGAGCGGTCGCGCTGATCGGACATTCCGGAGTCGTCGGGCTTTCCACGTTCGCGGTCAGCCTACTCACCTCGCTGGCGATCGCGGCGGGCACGGATTACGGGATCTTCATCATCGGTCGCTACCAGGAAGCCCGCCAGGCCGGCGAAGACAGGGAAGCCGCCTTCTACACCATGTACCGGGGGACTGCCCACGTCATTCTGGGATCCGGCCTGACGATCGCCGGGGCGACGTTTTGCCTGAGCTTCGCGCGGATGCCGTACTTCCAAACCCTGGGCGTTCCATGCGCGGTCGGCATGTTGATGGCGGTGGCGGTCGCGCTGACCCTGGGGCCCGCCGTCCTCACCGTCGGCAGCCGCTTCGGCATCTTCGACCCCAAGCGGCTGCTCCGGGTTCGCGGCTGGCGCCGCGTCGGAACGGCGGTCGTCCGCTGGCCGCTGCCGATCCTCGCCGTCACGTGCGCGATCGCGCTCGTCGGGCTCCTCACCCTGCCGGGATACCAGGCCAACTACAACGACCGGGCGTATCTGCCAAGCTTCATTCCCGCCAACGCGGGCCTGATGGCCGCGGATCGCCACTTCTCCCAGGCCCGGATGAAACCCGAGATCCTGATGATCGAAGCGGACCACGACCTGCGGAACCCGGCCGACTTTCTGGTGCTGGACAAGCTGGCCAAGGGCATCTTCCGGGTGCCGGGGATCTCGCGCGTGCAGGCCATCACCCGGCCCGACGGCACGACGATGGACCACACGTCCATACCGTTTCAGATCAGCATGCAAAACGCCGGTCAGCTGCAGAACATGAAATATCAGCGCGACCGGATGAACGACATGCTCAAGCAGGCCGACGAGATGACCCGGACGATCGCCACCATGCAGCGGATGTACGACCTGATGACGCAGCTGGTCGCCACCACTCACCGCATGGTCGGCGACACCGAAGACATGCAGCAGATCACCAACGAGCTGCGCGACCGCCTCGCGGACTTCGAAGATTTCTGGCGCCCGGTCCGCAGCTATTTCTATTGGGAGAGGCACTGTTTCGACATTCCGATCTGCTGGTCGCTGCGGTCGATATTCGACGGACTCGACGGCGTGGATCAGATCACCGACAAACTCAGCACGCTCGTCGGTGACATCAAGGACCTCGACCGGCTGATGCCGCAGATGATCGCGCAGTTCCCGCCGATGATCGAGACAATGGTCAACATGCGGACGATGATGCTGACGATGCACAGCACCATGTCGGGGATTTTCGCTCAGATGGACGAGATGAGCGACAACGCAACGGCGATGGGGCACGCCTTCGACCAGGCGAAGAACGACGACTCGTTCTACCTTCCCCCCGAGGTTTTCAAGAACGCGGACTTCAAGCGTGCGATGAAGAGCTTCTTGTCGGCGGATGGGCACGCGGCTCGCTTCATCATTTTGCATCGCGGGGATCCGGCGTCGGCGGAGGGCATCGCAAGCATCGACAAGATCCGCACCGCCGCCGAGGAGTCCACCAAGGGAACGCCGCTGGAGGACGCCAAGATCTATCTGGCGGGAACCGGGGCCGTCTTCAAGGACATCTCCGACGGCGCCAAATGGGACCTGATGATCGCCGGAATCTCCTCGCTCTGCCTGATTTTCATCATCATGCTGGTCCTGACCCGCGCACTCGTCGCCGCCGCGGTCATCGTGGGTACCGTGGCCGTCTCGTTGGGAGCTTCTTTCGGGCTCTCGGTGCTGTTCTGGCAGCACATCCTCGGCATCCAATTGCACTGGCTGGTGCTCGCGATGTCCGTCATCGTCCTGTTGGCGGTGGGATCCGACTACAACCTGCTGCTGGTCTCGCGCTTCAAGCAAGAAATCCATGCCGGTTTGAACACCGGCATCATCCGGTCGATGGGGGGCACCGGCAAGGTGGTGACGAACGCGGGACTGGTGTTCGCGTTCACGATGGCGTCGATGGTCGTCAGCGACGTGCGGATCATCGGGCAGGTGGGCACCACCATCGGTCTGGGTCTGCTGTTCGACACGCTGATCGTGCGCGCGTTCATGACACCGTCCATCGCGGCGTTGCTAGGACGTTGGTTCTGGTGGCCCATCCGGGTGCGTTCGCGGCCCGCCAGGGCGACGTCGCGACCGGTCGAGCCGCAGCCACCGGACCGTTCCCTGGCCTACACCGATTAGCCCCGGGGGCACTATGGGAACAGTCGCGCTGATCGGATTCCTCGGTGGCCTCATCACCGGGATCTCGCCGTGCATCCTGCCGGTGCTTCCGGTCGTGCTGTATTCCGGTGTAGAGGGCAGCGGGGCGAGCAAACGGGCCCGCCCCTACCTCGTGATCGCCGGCCTAATCTGCAGCTTCGGCGTGGTCACCCTGACCGGTTCGGCATTGTTGTCTACCCTGCATCTGCCGCAGGACGCGATCCGTTGGGCGGCGCTGGTGACGTTGGCCCTCATCGGGCTTGGGTTGATCTTCCCGCCACTGCAACACTTGCTCGAGCGGCCGTTCGCCCGCCTCCCCGGTTGTTTGACCGAAAGCCAACGGGGCAGAACCGGTTTCGGTCTGGGACTGACGTTGGGCGCACTGTACGTGCCGTGCGCGGGGCCGGTGCTGGCCGCCATCGTCGTCGCCGGAGGCACCGCATCCTTCGGGCCGCCGACGCTGGCCCTGACAGCGACGTTCGCGATCGGCACCGCGCTGCCCCTATTGGTTTTCGCCCTGGCCGGGCGGGGCATCGCCGACCGTATCGCGGTGTTCCGCCGTCGGCAGCGCGTGATCCGGGTCGCCGGCGGAATCGCGATGATCGTGCTGGCGGGGGCGTTGGTGCTGGACCTGCCCGCGACCCTGCAGCGCGCCGTGCCCGACTACACCGCGGCCTTTCAAAGGACCCTCCAAAACAGCCTCGGCGCCAACGAGATTCGTCGGCAACTCGACCCGGGCCGGGCCACACAGGGCCGACTCGCTGACTGCAC
Organism: Mycobacterium sp.; assembly: GCF_019247615.1. GTDB lineage: Bacteria > Actinomycetota > Actinomycetes > Mycobacteriales > Mycobacteriaceae > Mycobacterium. The sequence continues at coordinate 18,844 of NZ_JAFBAT010000306.1, forward strand.
GGACGGCGCCCCGAGGCTGCAGGAGTGTGGGCCGGCGCCCGCTCTCACCGGGATCAGCCAATGGCTCAACACCCCCGGCGGTGCACCGATCGACCTGGCGTCGCTGCGCGGCAAGGTCGTCCTGATCGACTTCTGGGCATACTCCTGCATCAACTGCCAACGCGCCATCGGCCACGTGGTCGATTGGTACCACAGCTATCACGACGACGGTTTCGTCGTCATCGGGGTGCACACCCCGGAGTACGCCTTCGAACACGTCGCCGGAAACGTGGCCAGCGGCGCGGCCGCGTTGCACATCGCCTATCCCGTCGCGCTGGACAACGAATACGCCACCTGGAACAGCTACCAGAACCTGTATTGGCCCGCGGAGTACCTCATCGATGCGAAGGGAACGGTCCGCCATACCAAGTTCGGTGAGGGCGACTACGACACTACCGAAGCGCTGATCCGCCAATTGCTCACTGACGCTGCGGCTTTCCAGGGAGGCCCCCACGGGGATCTGCGGCTCCCGGCGCCGGCGCAGTCGGTCGACACCACTCCGCGCAGCAGGCTGACTCCGGAGACCTACCTCGGTGTCCGAAAGGCCGTCAACTACGCTGGTGAAGGCGAATACCGTTCGGGCACATATACTTTCGGATTTCCAGCGCAGCTGCCCGACGACAGGTTCGCGTTGCGCGGCCGGTGGCAGCTCGACGATCAGGGTGCCACCGCCGAAGGTGACGACGCTGCCGTTCGACTGAACTACACCGGGAAGGACGTCTACGCCGTCGTCGGCGGGACCGGAACCATCACGGTGGCCAGGGACGGCAAGACGACGGCCACACCGATCGGCGGCGCCCCCACGCTGCACCAGATCGTGGGCAACGACGCGGGTGACACCGCCCGCCGCGATCAGCTCGACATGCGGGTCAGCCAAGGCCTGCAAGTGTTTTCGTTCACGTTCGGCTGAGGCGGCCGGCCGGCG
>NZ_JAFBAT010000319.1 GCF_019247615.1 Mycobacterium sp.
GCGCGCTGGTTGTCGGCTTCCAGCCGGTAGTCGAGTTCCATTTCGGTGCGCTCGATCAGCTCGTCGACCACGCCTTGGACGTCGGCGCCCGGCGCGAGCTGTTTGACCACCCCGACCATCCGCTGCATGGTCTTGAGGTCGGCGCGCAGCGCCTCGTCGGCGCCCGGGTACTGAATTTTGACGGCCACTTCCCGGCCGTCCTTCCACACCGCCTTGTGCACCTGACCGATGCTTGCCGAGGCAGTCGGGGTGTCGTCGAACGAACTGAAGCGGTCCCGCCACTTGGTGCCCAGCTGCGCGTCGAGCACCCGGTGCACCTTGTGGGCGGGCAGCGGCGGGGCGTCCTTCTGCAGCTTGGTCAAGGCCTCGCGGTAAGGCTCGCCGTACTCCTCGGGAATCGCGGCCTCCAGCACGGACAGGGCCTGCCCAACCTTCATGGCGCCGCCCTTGAGCTCACCCAGGACGGTGAACAACTGGTGGGCGGCCTTCTCCAACATCTCGGCCTGGACTTCGTCTTTCGACTTACCGGTCAACCGTTTGCCGAATCCGAGCGCCGCCCGGCCGGCAAACCCGACGGGGATGCTGGCCAGCTTCGCGTTGCGCGCAGCGCGCCCGCGTTTGATGTCTGCCACACGTCCATCATCCACGACGCCCAGCACGACATGATGTCGATCCGCCCACAACCCGTCTCGTGGCCGGGCTTGCAGCCATAGGTTGTCCCTTGCACGGGAAGTCCCGCGACTCAACCAACACGCGCAGGCGAAGGGTGGTACCGAAGGCCATGGCAGCCAAGCAGACGCAGCACGACGCCGCCGACGCCCTCTTCAGGGCGATCATCGAAACGTTGGACAAGAGCCGCAACGAGGGCACGTTGAGCGGAGAGGTGTTGGAGGCGCTCGCTAGGGCGTATGCCTCGGTGGCGAACAACGTTCCCGAACCGGGACGGCTCGGTTAGCCGAGTCGGCGCCGCGCCATCATCAGCATGTGCACAACGGATGTTTGGTCCATTGACGTGCGACGATGGCGGCGGCGTTGAGGTCGAACTCCAACGTGGCGTTGAGCGCGGGGGGCGGCGCGGGATCGGGCACCGTCTCTCGCCCGCGGACCGCGGCGATCACCCGGTTCACCTGGCTGAGCGCCAGGGCCGCCGTCGCCAACAGCGTTGCCCGGTCGGCTACCCCGACGGTGTCGCGGAGCTGGGCGGCGATCACCGGCCAGGCGGTGTCACGGTCGCTGCGGTGCAGGTCGGCGCAACCCAAACAGCTGGTCACGCCTGGTATCACGAGCGGACCGACCAATCCGGTACCGTCGCGCACCCGGACCGGAAGGTGCGGGACGCCCTCGCTGTGGAGGTCACGAATCATGCGTGGGTCGGCGACCAGATAATCCGTCAGCACCACCAGGTCGACGGCGGCGTGCGATATGGCGGCATGCGGATGGCTGCTGTGGGCGATGCGGGCGCCGGAGCAGCGCAGCGCGTCAACCAGCAGCTCCGAGAGCGGCCCGCGGCCGTGGATGCGGATGGACGCCGCCCGGCCGCGCGACTGCGGGCATTCGGTCACCACACCGGCGGCCACCAACTGCTCGACGAGGTCGGTCAGGCCGTCGGCGTCCTGCAACCCGCGGTCGATCGCCTGCCGCCGCAATTCTGATATCGGTGTCGGCGAGCGCATGCAGCGCAGCACCGTCGCCAACTCCGCGGCTGCCAGGCCGCACGGCGGACGGACCAGCACCGCACGGTGGGGATCCCAGCCGACCTGGACGGCGCCGTCGGGCCGCAACAGCACGGGCATCGCGGGGTTCAGCGCATACCGGGAGATCGCGGCGTTGGACACGACCTGAGCCATGCGTTGGGACTGTGCCACCCCGGCAGCACACGCCGCGATCAGTTATCCACAGGACCCCCGGCGGGGCCGTCGGGGCCGTCAATGTCCGGGTCTTGCTCGAGTTTGGCGATCGCCTCGTCGATACCGCTCGTATCGCCACCGATGACGCGGTCGATGAAGCCTGCCGGCTCGTCGAGGTCGTCGGCTGCGGGCAGCAGGTCGGGGTGCTGCCAGACGGCGTCGCGGGCGTCCGCACCCGCGGCCTGGGTCAGCCGATCCCAGAGAGCGGCGGCTTCCCGCAGCTTCCGCGGCCGCAGCTCGAGGCCGACCAGGGTCGCGAACGTCTGCTCGGCCGGGCCGCCGCTGGCCCGCCGGCGGCGCAGCGTCTCGCTGAGCGCGGCCGCGCCCGGAATCCGATCGCCCAGCGCAGCGGTGACCACCACCTGCACCCAGCCGTCGATCAGCGCCAGCAGCGTTTCGAGACGTTCCAGCGCCTGCTTCTGCGCCGGCGTCGCCTTCGGCTCGAAAACTCCCTGCCCCAGCAGGTTTTCGATGGCCGCCGGATCCGACAGCGACGCCGGGTTGAAGTCCCGTGCCAGCTCTTCGATTCCGGTCATGTCGATCTGCATGCCCCTGGCGTAGGCCTCCACGGCACCCAGCAATTGACTGGACAGCCACGGGACATGGCCGAACAGTCGATGGTGTGCGGCCTCGCGGGCAGCGAGGAACGTCAAAATCTCGCTGCGGGGCTGCTCGAGTCCGGCGGCAAACGTTTCCAAAGCGGCCGGCAGTATCGCGGCGACGCCTTTGGGCCCCAGCGGCAGACCGATGTCGGTGGAGGTCAGTACCTCGCCGGACAGCCGGCCCAGCGCCTGACCCAGCTGCGAGCCGAACGCCATGCCGCCCATTTGCGACATCATCGACAGCAGCGGGCCGGCCATGCTCTTGGCCTCTTCGGGCAGCGACGACGCCCACACCGTCGCGATCTGCTCGGCCATCGGGTCACACAGCCGCTTCCACGTCTCGAGGGTGTTGTCGACCCAGTCGTTGGGCCGCCAGCCCTCCGCCTTGGTTGTCCCGGCGGGCAGCGCAGTCGCCCCGTCCAGCCAGGTCTCGGCGAGGCGGACCGCATCGGCGATCGCCTGTTTCGTCGTGGCCGGGACGGGCGCGACGAACCCGATCGAACTGGTGGCGACGCGCCGCGCCAATTCGTAGTTGACCGGCCCCGATGTTTTGCCGCCGGCCATGACGGTCCCGGCGCCGCTGAACATCTGGCCGAGTTGGGTGAAAATCTGGCCCAGGTCTCCCATGCCGAAGTCCCCGCTCATGCCGAAGGACCCCAACGGGTCGGACGAGCCCGAGCCGGAACGGGGATCCTTCTTCCCGGGCTTCTCGCGCCCCGACTCATCTTTTGAGGCGTCGTCGCCGGAGGAGAAACCGAAAGGCATGTCAGCCATAACGTCAACGGTACCCACCGGCGGAACAGAACGCGCGCATCCCGTCACGCTCGTAGCTGAACGAGCTCTCGCGGTGTCCGTCTAGTGTTAGCGGCGTGAACAGGCGGATTCTGACCTTGATCGTCGCATTGGTGCCGATCGCGGTCTTCGGGGTGTTGCTTGCCGTGGTGACGGTCCCGTTTGTGTCGCTCGGTCCCGGTCCCACCTTCGACACGCTCGGGGAGGTCGACGGCAAGCCGGTGGTCGCGATCAATGGCACCACGACGCACCCGACAACGGGCCACCTCAACATGACGACGGTGTCCCAGCGTGACGGCCTGACCCTCGGCGAAGCGCTGACGTTATGGCTCTCGGGAGAGGAGCAGCTGATACCGCGCGATCTCGTCTACCCGCCCGGAAAGTCGCGGGAGGACGTCGACAAGGCGAACAACGCCGACTTCAAACAGTCCGAGGACAGCGCCGCATACGCCGCGCTGGGATACCTGAAGTACCCGGCCGCCGTGACGGTCGCAACCGTCACCGATGCCGGCCCCTCGGCGGGCAAGCTGAAGCCCGGCGACGCCATCGACGCGGTCAACGGCACCCCGATGGCCAATGTCGAGGAGTTCACCGGATTCTTGAAGAACACCAAGCCGGGTCAGGTGGTGACGATCGACTATCGGCGCAAAAATGACCCGGCCGGGCTCCTTGGCACCGCGCAGATCGCCCTCGGGACGAACAAGGACCGCGACTACGGCTTCCTGGGCGTGGCGGTTCTCGACGCCCCCTGGGCGCCGTTCGTCGTCGACTTCAATCTCGCCAATGTGGGCGGGCCCTCCGCCGGGTTGATGTTCAGCCTGGCGGTCGTCGACAAGCTCACAACGGGTGACTTGGCCGGGTCGGCGTTCGTCGCGGGAACCGGCACCATCTCCGTCGACGGCAAGGTGGGCCAAATCGGCGGCATCACCCACAAGATGGCCGCCGCCCACGACGCCGGGGCCACCGTCTTCCTCGTGCCCGCCAAGAACTGCTACGAGGCAATCTCGGATAATCCGTCCCACTTGCGCCTGGTGAAGGTCGAGACCCTCGGGCAAGCGGTCGACGCGCTGCACGCGGTCACGTCGGGAGGCCAGCCGCCCAGCTGCTGACCGGCCGACGATGCCGACCGCGTGCGGGTGTGAGGTGCGTAGAGTTGTGACCGTCCACCAAAATCGGTGGCAACCAGCTGGTTGAGCCGACGCCAGCCACATCGATCAGGGAGCGTAGCCAGTGGGGATGCGGCCCACCGCGAGGATGCCGAAGCTGACTCGGCGTAGCCGGATTCTGATCCTGATCGCACTGGGTGTGATCGCCTTGCTGCTGGTCGGCCCCCGGTTGATAGACGCCTACGTCGACTGGTTGTGGTTCGGAGAGCTCGGCTACCGCTCGGTGTTCACCACGGTATTGGTGACCCGCATCGTCGTGTTTCTCGTGGCCGGTCTGCTGGTGGGCGGCATCGTGTTCGGCGGGCTGGCGCTGGCCTACCGCACCCGCCCGGTGTTCGTTCCCAGCAGCAACAACGACCCGGTCGCCCGATACCGCGCATTTGTGGTCTCACGGATGCGACTGGTCGGGATCGGAATCCCGGCCGCGATCAGCCTGCTGGCAGGCGTTATCGCGCAGAGCTATTGGGTTCGGATCCAGCTGTTCTTGCACGGCGGGGACTTCGGCATCAAGGACCCGCAGTTCGGCAAGGACCTCGGCTTTTACGCGTTCGAACTGCCGTTCTACCGGCTCCTGCTCAGCTACATGTTTGTGGCCGTGTTCCTGGCTTTCCTGGGAAACCTGTTGACGCACTACCTTTTCGGTGGCGTCCGGTTGTCTGGGCGCACCGGCGCCCTGAGCCGCTCGGCCCGGATGCAACTGGTCAGCCTGATCGGCCTGCTGGTGCTGCTCAAAGCCGTCGCCTATTGGCTGGACCGCTACGAGCTGTTGAAGCACACCCGCCGCGACAAGCCATTCACCGGTGCCGGCTACACCGATATCAACGCCGTGCTGCCCGCGAAGCTCATCCTGATGGCCATCGCGCTGATTTGCGCAGCCGCGGTTTTCTCCGCTATCGCGTTGCGGGACTTGCGGATTCCGGCCATCGGCCTGGTCTTGTTGCTGCTCTCGTCATTGATCGTGGGCGCCGGATGGCCGTTGATCGTCGAGCAGATCAGCGTGAAACCCAATGCGGCGCAGAAGGAAAGCGAATACATCGCGCGCAGCATCGCTGCGACGCGACAGGCGTATGGACTCACGTCCGACGTGGTGACCTATCGCAACTACACCGGCGACGGCCAGGCCACCGCCCCCCAGGTGGCGGCCGACCGCGCGACCACCTCGAACATCCGGCTGCTCGACCCCACCATCATCAGCCCCGCCTTCACGCAGTTCGAGCAGGGCAAGAACTTCTACTACTTTCCCGACCAGCTGTCCATCGACCGCTACCTCGATCGCAACGGCGCGCTGCGCGACTACGTCGTTGCCGCCCGTGAGCTCAACCCCGATCGGCTTACCGACAACCAGCGGGATTGGATCAACCGGCACAGCGTCTACACCCACGGCAACGGGTTCATCGCCTCACCGGCGAACACCGTGCGCGGGATCGCCAACGAGCCCAACCAAAACGGGGGTTATCCCGAGTTCCTGGTCAACGTCGTCGGCGCCAACGGCAGCGTGGTGTCCGACGGGCCCGCGCCGCTGGACCAACCGCGCATCTACTACGGGCCGGTCATCTCCAACACCTCCGCCGACTACGCGATTGTCGGGCGCAACGGCAATGACCGCGAGTACGACTACGAAACCAGCACCGAGACCAAGAACTACACTTACACCGGACTCGGCGGTGTCCCGATCGGTGACTGGATATCGCGCAGCGTCTTCGCGGCCAAGTTTGCCGAGCGAAACTTCTTGTTCTCCAACGTGATCGGCTCCAACAGTAAGATCCTGTTCAACCGCGACCCGGCGCGGCGGGTGGAGGCGGTGGCGCCGTGGCTGACGACCGACAGCGCGGTGTACCCGGCGATCGTGAACAAGCGACTGGTGTGGATCATCGACGGCTACACCACGTTGGACAACTACCCGTACTCGGAGCTGACCTCACTGGAACAGGCGACCGCCGACTCCACCGAGGTCGCGTCCAACCGGCTGGCGCCCGACAAGCAGGTCTCCTACATCCGAAACTCGGTCAAGGCCACGGTGGATGCCTATGACGGCACCGTAACGCTCTATCAGCAGGACGAACACGATCCCGTCTTGAAGGCCTGGATGCAGGTCTTCCCGGGCACCGTCAAGCCCAAGAGCGACATCACCCCCGAGCTGGCGGAGCATCTGCGTTATCCCGAGGACCTTTTCAAGGTGCAGCGGATGCTGCTGGCCAAATACCACGTCAACGATCCCGTGACGTTCTTCTCTACCTCGGATTTCTGGGATGTCCCGCTGGATCCGAATCCGACCGCCAGCAGTTATCAGCCACCGTATTACATCGTGGCGAAAAACATTGCGAGGAACGATAGTTCGTCGTCGTATCAGTTGATCAGCGCGATGAACAGGTTCAGGCGGGACTACCTGGCCGCCTACATCAGCGCCAGCTCCGATCCCGCGACGTACGGCAGGATCACCGTGCTGACCATCCCAGGCCAGGTGAACGGTCCCAAGCTGGCCAACAATGCGATCACCACTGACCCGGCCGTCTCCCAGGATCTCGGCGTGATCGGGCGCGACAATCAGAACCGGATCCGGTGGGGCAATTTGCTCACGCTTCCGGTTGGCCAGGGCGGGCTACTCTATGTCGAACCCGTCTATGCCTCACCGGGAGCCAGCGACGCCGCCTCGTCGTATCCGCGCCTCATCCGGGTCGCGATGATGTACAACGACAAGATCGGGTACGGCCCCACGGTGGGTGACGCGCTCAACGGGTTGTTCGGGCCCGGCGCGGGCGCGACGGCGACCGGCATCCAACCGACCGAGCCCGGGGCGGCGCCCCCGAGTCCGAGCCCCCCCGCCAGCCCGCCGGCGCCCGTCGCACCACCCGGGCCGACCACGCCGCCAACGGCGGTGCCCCCGGTCTCCGACGGATCGGTGACGCTGTCCCCGGCCAAGGCCGCGGCTCTGCAGGAGATCCAGGCGGCGCTCGGCGCGGCGAAGGACGCGCAGAAGAAGGGCGATTTCGCGGCCTACGGCGCGGCGTTGCAGCGGCTCGACGACGCGATCAACAAGTACAACACCACCAAGTAGCCGCCGTAATAGCGGCTGGTCGCCGGCTGCCTCGTCACCCCTGCAAACGGCGGGCGACGTCGCCGTATCGCTCGAAGCGCTCCGGATCGCCCAGGGCGCTGTACAGCGCAAGGCGGGTCGCAACCTCGGAGTACTTCCGGGCCAGAGCATCGGCCAGCCCGTCCCAGGTCGACTCGGTGGCGAAGACAGCGATGTGCTCGTCGCTGATCTGTGCCGCCATGCCCGCGAAGTCGCCCGCCTTTTGCTTCTCCCGAATCCGGGCGGTGGTGCCCTCGAATCCGGCCTCGTCCCAGATGAACGCGTAATTGGGTGTGCTGCCATAGAACGCCATGCTGGCGCGCACCGCCTCGCGTTGGTGGTCGCGCTCTTCGTCGCTGTCACCGACGATCGTCATCACCGGCACGATCATGGCGATCTCCGCTGCCGAGCGCCCCGCTTTTCCCGCGCCCGCGGCGACGTTCGGCACGACGTGGCGGGCGAGGTAGCCGGGCTCGCCGAGCGGGTGCACATGGACGCCGTCGGCAACTTCGCCCGCCATCCGCAGCATCCACGGATTGACCGCTGCCACATCGACTTTCGGGTCGGGCGCGGCAATGGGTCCCGGACTCCACTGCGGGGTGATGAAGTCGAGCCGGTAGAACTCGCCGTGATGATCGAGATTGCCGGTTCGGAAAGCGGTAAAGCACGCCTTCACCGCGAGCACGTAGTCGCGCAGGCGGGGGCCGGGATGCTCGAAGGGCATCCCGTATCTCCGCACGACGTGCGTGCGCACCTGCGTGCCTAGACCCAGTCGGAACCTCCCGCCGGTGGCCTCCTGCAGCTCCCACGCCGTCGCGGCGGTGACGAACGGACTGCGCGGAAACGCCACCGCGACGCCAGTCGACAGCTCGAGGCCGGGCGCAGCCTGCGACGCGACGGCGGCGTTGAGATAGGCGGTGCGGCCGGTCTCGGTGAACAGCACACCGGAAAACCCGGCGATGCGAATGTGCCGGGCCAGGTCACCGATCTTGGCCAGCGGTTGGGGCACGACCATCACATCGACCTGCATGGCCGAACAGTATCCCGCATGACTCTGCGGACCGGCTTTCGACTCTGTGCTTCATCGTGAGATCACGCCGGGGAAACCCACCACGGCCGATTACGGAATCCGGAAATTCCCGTGGTCTATATTTGCGCCGTCCTGGGTATTACCTACAGGCTCCGAAGAAAGGTTTCTGACATGTTGCACTCGATGATCCTGGCCAGCTCGGATCCGCTCGCGGCCGGGTTGATACTTCGTGGAATCAAGGGAATTTTCGTGGCCATCGGCAGCGTGATCGCCGCGATTGTCTGCGGCATCATCGCAATGACCAAGGGGCGGAATCCGCTGGGCTGGGGAATTCTGGGGCTATTCTTCTCCATCCTGACCTTGATCGTCATCATCGTCATTCCCAGCAAGAAATGACGCTCGAGCGGTTGCCGCTGCACTCGGCGGTTCGCGTGGCGTTCGGCGGCTGACCACCTGGCGCGGCGGCGCAGAACGTGCCGGTCAACGCGTGATTTGGCCGGCGCGGCCGGTTTTCGGTAGCCTGGCATTCACCGACGCGGGGTGGAGCAGCTCGGTAGCTCGCTGGGCTCATAACCCAGAGGTCGCAGGTTCGAATCCTGTCCCCGCTACCAGCGGAAGTGGCTCCCGGAGACTTCTCCGGGAGCCATTTTCATGCCCGATGAGAACACTTTTGGGAACATTAGCGTGGGTAATGATCTCTGGCGACCGGACTGGCGAAGTTCAGCTGCAGCGGGCACACCGCACGTTTCGGCCCGGCGAGCCATGCACAGATACAACTAAGGGGCAGTTCCGGCTGGCTTCGCGTCTTGCCATGCTGGCGGATTTTTGTGCGGCAGAGTATGGGTGTGGTTGCACATGACTTCGTCTCTTGCGTCTGGCCCACGGGCCGCTGCTGGCGGCGGCTGAGTTGGGTAGTGGTTCAGATGACGCAGCCCTGTTATGCGTCGTACGGCACGTCGCGCCGTAAAGCTCGCTAGTGTCGACGGCGGCTGAAAATTGACCCCCTGGCGGCAGGGTGGCTTCTAGTCAACGTCGCAACAGTTGATGGTCTGGTGAGGCTAGCAGCGCGGTGAAAAGTTCAGTGGGACTGCGGTCTCCGAGGATGTGGCGGGGTCGGTTGTTGATCTCGTATTCAACAGCC
>NZ_JAFBAT010000047.1 GCF_019247615.1 Mycobacterium sp.
AATCACGCGGTAGCTCTGGCCGATTCGCGTTTCCCCGAGTCATTGATCAAACTGGGCCAGTAATTGGGTACGTTCAGGCACGCTCACTTCGCCTATGCGCCAGTCTTATTGTGCTCCGATACGAACTTTTCAATCGTTTGCTGGACCGCGCTGTTATCTAGCGAGCATGTCGGGGGGTGTGAGACCGTCCTTTTGATTCACCGGCTGGGTGGATCGTCCGTCTCGAGCAGGGATTGGGCAGCCCAAACGATCGATGCCGTCGTCGGTGGTGCTGAGCGTGATAACGGTGGCGTCGGCGAGCACGGCTTCTACTGACAGGACATGGTTGTCGGTGACACCGTATTTGAGAGCGTGCGGGGCGCCGGCGTTTTCGATGATGTTGCCGCCGATGGTTGCCAGGTGGGCCGACACCGGATCAGGTGAAAAAACGAGATTGTGCGAGGCGAGCTGCTGCTGCAGCTCGGAGAATCTGGTTCATCCCCCACAAGTCTCGCATGACCCGGCTGGGACCGGGCCATTACTCCGGCGCTACCAGCCTTGTCGCGTCGGCGACAACCGCGTCCGGGTCGTCGAGCACCGCAGTGAATGCGCAACGATGGACTGGTTCATTACATCCTCCTGAACGCAAAGCAGGCAGCTTCTGAAAGTTGTTGCCTAGCCGGTGAATCCGCCTTCACCGACCGGGATGGTCCGGGCGTTTATCAACGTGGGCCGTTTCCGGTCCGCGATGCCGGCTTTGACCATCTCGACAACTTCGTCGGTGGTGTTGGCTTCATGGGCATCAACGCCATAGCTGGCGGCAGTGCCCACGATGTCGAGTCCGGGCAGGTCGAGGCCGGGGACGTTCGGCGTTTTCTCCCAGACACCGAATTCTTTGACCACAGCGTATTCGGCGTTAGAGGCGACGACGACGGTAAGCGGGATCTCGTAGCGTGCGGCGGTCCACAGCGCGGTGATCGCGTAGTGGATGGACCCGTCACCCATCAACGCGACGACGGGACGATCGGGGGCCGCGACCTGTGCGCCCACCGCGGCAGGCAATCCGTAGCCCAGCCCGCCACCCGCGGCCGACAAGTGCGAGAATCGCTGGGCGGGACGGATGCTGTTGGTGATCGAGATTTCGTTGCTGCCGGCCTCGCTGACCCACAACGTGTCCGCGGGAGCGGCGTTGCCGACCGCGGTCCAAAGCGCTTCGGGCTTCAGCGGCGCTTCAACGTGTTCGAGTTCGGGGGTTGCCGCACGCGGCGACGGGGCCGGCCGCTGCGTTGGTTTCACGACATCGAGCAGTCCTCGGACCGCGCTGCGCAAGTCGGCGACGATCGCGTCCCCGACCGGTGCGCGTGCGGCCTCGTCGGGATCGTTGGTCAGATGGATGAGGCTGGCGCCCTCAGGAAGGTAAGGTCCGGGCACCAGCGGGTAGTACCGGAAGACGGGAGTCCCGATGGCGAGGAGCAGGTCGTGTCCGGCCAGAATGTGAGAGATCCAGCCGGCCCCGGGTGGCAGGGCTCCGTGATAGAGCGGATGGTTCTCGGGAAACCCGCTCCACCCCGTCAAGGGTGCCGTCCACACGGGTGCCTGCAGGCGTTCGGCGAGCTCAATCACCGCATCCCACGCGCCGTAGCGTTCGACATCGCCGCCCACGACCAATGCCGGGGATGTCGCGGCATCCATTCTGGCGCCGACCTTTTCGGCCAGTTCGGCGGGGAACCCGTACGCATGGGTCACCGTGCGATCGCGGACGCCCCTGATGTCGGCGGCCTGGGCAGCGTCGAGTTCGACCGGCATGTCGTCCATCGGCAGTGAGACGAATACCGGGCCCATCGGCGGGGTGGTGGCCAAATGGATGGCGCGGGCTAGCACGGCGGGCGCCTCGCTGGCGATGGCCGGTTCGGCCGCCCATTTCACGAATGGCCTCGGGACGGTGGTGGGTTCGATGTTGGTCAGCAAGCAGTATTGGTTTTGCATATTGCGTCGCTGGTTTCCCGCCGTGACGATCAGCGGGGTCTTGTTGCAGTAGGCGTTGTAGAGCTGGCCTTGGGCGTTGCCCATACCGGGTGCGGTATGCAGGTTCACCACGGCCGGCCGACGGGTGATCTGGGCGTAGGCGTCGGCCATCCCGACCGGAATCATCTCCTGCAATCCGAGGAAATACCGGAAATCTTCCGGAAAGTCTTGCAACAGAGCAAGTTCTGACGATCCCGGGTTGCCGAAAAAAGTCGTCAGATCGTGCTTGCGGAACAGGTCCAGGATGGCCTCTCGGACAGTCGTCATTTGCCGATGCTCGCTTTCGATTCTCTGGGGTGGGAGTGGCGCTAATCTAATTCACCGGGCCGCGGACCGAGAGCCCAAGTCAAGGCGAAGTCCGCGACTGTTTCCCAACCGGGCGCGCCACAGGTGAAGTGGTCTCTACCGGGGAAGACCTTATAAGCGCTGACGGCGGTGGAGTGCTTGGCGTTTTTCCGATAGTTCTCCCGGTGCACCGCAGCGGGCAGGATGTGGTCGGTGCCGCCGGCGATGAACAACAGCGGAAATTCAACAGTTGATGCGACGACTCGCACGTCGGATCACACTGGGGTAGAGCAAATCCAGTGACGATCGGACATCCCGGGAGTTGTCGACACTGATGGCTAAGGCAAACCCACCCGGCAAGGGCGACTCCGACCTCCACCGAGCTTTCGTCGCAGCACTGGAACACTACGTCGCAATCGTGAAAAGCGCGGCGACCATCTGCGATCGTCCGGCGTTATGGACACCGACGAACAGCACGCCGGGTTTGTCGGCCATCGGCCAGCTCGCTTCGGTCTGCATGGAGCACTTGCGAAAGCTGTTGCAACGCCGAGTGAATCAGCGCATTGGCGGTGATATCGGCGGCGGAAATGGCTAGCCGAGAACGGCTCAGTAATCGAAGTACATCGTCCCGTAGCTGGGACTGTACGAGACGTAGATCGGTATGCCGTTGGGCGCTGGGGTAAAGACGCCGTTGACAAGGCCGTAGCCCGGAGACCCCGAGAAGGGAATGATCCCGGAGTTGAACCCAGGGGGATTGGGAGGAGTCACTGGGAAAACCGGCGGGTTGCTGCCGCTGACGGTGTACGTGTACAGCAAGGTCCCGCCGCTGCTGGGGTCGCCGTTGTA
>NZ_JAFBAT010000155.1 GCF_019247615.1 Mycobacterium sp.
TTTGCTCGCTGGTCAGCAACGCCAGGTTGCCAACATTGAACATCCGGTCCAGCGCGCCGTTGAACGCGTTGGGCCCAAAAACACTTGCCTCCAAAGCCAGCTCGTTGTTGAGCAAGTTGGCATTGAAGGTGGTCTCCGCGGTAACGAAGTTGGCCAGCGCCCCGGCCTGCAGCGTCGCAATTGCCTGCAACCCCGCCACCGGTGCCGCCAGTAGCCCCGCTCCGAGCGCGGGAAGACCAGCAACCACACCACCGGTCACCGCGGTGGGCACACCAATGACCCCGAGGTCCCACAAGAACTTGGTGTCCACGGCACCCATCAGGCCACCGAGCCCACCGCCGCCAATAGCGACCCCCGGCGCACCAACCACAAGGTGGGCGGCCAGGAAAGCCGACGGGAACGGAACACCCAACAGGCTGTCGAAGGTCGCCTCACCGGTTCCCAGCACCGCATTCCAGAAGTTATAGAAATTGTCGATCACCCCACCAAGCGCACCGGTACCGCCGAAGAGAGAGGTCTCCAACGCCGTCTCCGCGCCCACCACCGAGGCGTTGACGTTGAGCTCACTGGTGAGCACAGCATTGTTGAACGTGGTTTCCATCACCTGCAGCTGCGCAAGGTTGCCCGGCAGTCCCGGCAGTCCAGCATTGAGACCACCCCTAATGCCCGAAACGCTGAGCGAAGCTTCCACGCCGGCAAGATCGGCACTCAGGGTGGCCCCCAGCCCTGCCAGTCCACCACTCAACCTCGCCCCCGGAGAGGGCGCCTCAGCCGCCAGGGTCTGCACCGCGTTGGCCTCGGCGGCGGCGTACGTCCCCGCGCCCGCGCTGAGATTCTGGACGAATTGCTGGTGAAATGCGGCGGCCTGCGCGCTCAGCTTTTGGTAGCCCGCCGCATGCGTGGAAAATAATGCGGCGATTTGCGTTGAAACCTCATCGGCGGCCGCGGGTAGGAGTCCCGTCGTCGCGGGGGCCACCGCATTATTGGCCGAACCGACCATCGAACCGATATTCGCTAAATCCTTTGCGACGTCGGCAATTAGCTCCGGTACAGCGATCAAAAACGGCATGGCGAAACCTCCCCCGTCTGACGCAAACTGACCGCTCTCCCCAGTGGCCCAGCCTGCGGGTTACCGAACAAACGGAGCGTAACGTCACGTCCTCGTGAAAATATGCATTTTCGCAATCGACTTTGTAAATGCCATCTAGAGAATTCGCTATGGCCCGGTTTTGATCCATTGGCCGGCATCGCCCACTATGCCGACCGGAACCGCCCCGGACAGGCTGACGTTCTGCACGCTGGGTCCGGCAGCGACGATGGTGGTGTCCTGCAAGATCGGTAAGACGGTCGACATGTTCCACAATCGCGGCTCGACCGCCTTGATGACATCGGCGATGTTTTTGGTTCCGTTCAGAGCCGCGTCGATGTTCGACTGGACGCTGCGGTCGCAAATCCCGGTCAGGTTCGACGGCGCTTGGACCAGCGCTCCAGGCTCAGGGGTACGCGTCGACGGCGCCTGTGTCGGCGCCAAGGAGGGCGTGCCCGCGGACGGGGTAGGTACGGCGGGGCCCTGGGAACCAGTGGCCGCCGCATTCGAGGTCGACACCTGTGTCGTCTGCAGCGCGGGACATCCGTAACGCGATGCCAGCAACGTGGCGAGATTCCCGCCGGCCTGATGCCAGCCAACAATCGCGTCGACCTGGTTGTTGTTCAATGCGTCGCGATAGAGCGTCACAGGGTCCAGCGCCAGCACGCTGGCGGCGATGCCGACGTTGCGTAACTGGTCGGCAGCCGTGTTGGCCACCGCGACCGATGTCGGATCGTTCGCTGCCACCCCGATTACCAGCGACAGCTGCTGGCCGTCCTTGCTGATCCGACCGCGGATAACCTCTGGGGTCGCGGTGCTCGCCGGGGTGGGCGCCGGTGACGCTGAAGTGTTGCTCTCGACCTGATATCCGGCCGACGCCAGCAACGCCAGCGCCGCCGGGGTGGTCATCGCGGGCGGTGCGGTCGGCTCGTACCCCGGGTCGCTCGGCGAACGGATCAGGGCCTGGTCCAGCGTGACCGTGTTGTCGCTGCCGGCACCCACGGCCGCCAGCAGACCCACGTCAAGCAGCCCCAGAATCGCCTTGCGTACGTCGGCGTCGGACAACTTCGGCTCGTTAGCGCGCAACGTGAGCTGCATGACCCGGGGCGTCACGATCCGTGCGGTCCGCACATCGGGGATTGCCGACAGCTGCGCGAATGCCGCCGAGCCACCGTGCACCTGGGCCACCTGGGTATCGCCGTTGCGCACCGAATCGGCCAGCGCGGCGGGCGCGCCGGCACGGCGGAAGAGAATCACGGGCGGTTTAGCGGGCGGACCCCAGTAGCGATCGTTGCGGGCGATCAGGATCTCGTCGCGCTGCGGGTCGATGCTCTCCACGCGAAACTGCCCTCCAGTGACCGGCAGGGCCCGCGCCAGACCGGCGGCGAACCCGCCTGGCACATCCTTGACGATGTGCGCCGGGAGGATGTTGCTGAACAGCTCCTTCCACGCCGGATATTGCTGCGAGAAGGTGACCACCGCCTGCTTGCCGCCCTCAACGGACTGCACGCCGGTGATGAGGTCGTATCCGGCCGGATCGACCACCCCGGGCTGACTGACCATCTGGCGCCACAGATACCAGAAGTCGTCCGCTGCAATCGGGGCATTGTCGGTCCACTGCGCCTCGGGCCGGATCTTGTACGTCACGGTGAACGGGGTCTGGTTGGTCACGTCCGCCGACACCAACAGGGTGGGGTCCATTTCCCACCGCGAGCCGGTTGGCGCGTTGGCGTCGGGCACCGGACGGAACGCGCTGGGCAAGACCAGGGCGCTGATCGCCGCATTCACCGGCGAAAGATCGGACAGCAGATGCGGATTGAACCCGGCACCGATCGAATCGATGCCCATGATGATCTGCGTGGGGCGCTGTGGCGGTGGCGGCGAGGCGTGCGGCGTATCGGTGCTCTGGGGCGCGGGCGGCGGGTTGACGCTGCAGGCCGCCAGCACCAACCCGACCATTGAGACGAGGACACCGGCCACCAGGAAAAGGCGGCGGGCTCGTCTTGGCACGCCCATCAGGGTATCGAGTGCCTGGTCGACGGCCCGGCTAACCACGCGACGCTAACCCCGGGCCTTTGCGCGCGCCCGGCTGCGGGCACGGGCAGTGGCATCGAGTTCCACCTTGCGCACCCGCACGATCTCCGGAGTCACCTCGACGCATTCATCGGACGCGCAGAACTCCATGGCCCGCTCCAAATCGAGCTCGAGCGGCTTGGCCAATGTCTCGATGACATCCGCCGTCGATGACCGCATGTTGGTCAGCTTCTTTTCGCGCGTGACGTTGATGTCGAGATCCTCCGGTCGCGGGTTGATTCCGACCACCATTCCCTCATAGGTGTCCTGCCCGGGCTCGACGAAGAACTGCCCGCGGTCAGCGAGCTGGATGAGCGCGAATGGCGTGATGACGCCCGAGCGGTCGGACACCAGCGAGCCGGTGTGGCGGGCCCGGATCTCCCCCGCCCACGGCCGATAGCCGTCGAAGACGGCATTCGCGATACCGGTCCCTCGGGTGAGGGTGAGGAAGTCGGTGCGAAAGCCGATCAGGCCGCGGCTGGGCACGATGAAGTCCATCCGGACCCAGCCGGCTGCGTGGTTGGTCATCTCCTCCATGCGGCCCTTGCGGGCTGCCATCAACTGGGTAATCGGCCCGACGAACTCTTCGGGGCAGTCAATCGTCATCGCCTCGAACGGCTCGTGCAACTGGCCGTCGATCGTCTTGGTGACCACTTGCGGCTTGCCGACCGTGAGCTCGAAGCCTTCCCGTCGCATCTGTTCCACCAGCACGGCCAGGGCGAGTTCGCCGCGCCCTTGCACCTCCCAAGCGTCTGGCCGGCCGATGTCCACCACCCGGATCGATACGTTGCCCACCAGCTCCGAGTCCAGCCTGCTGCGGACCATTCGCGCGGTCAGCTTATGACCGGACACCTTGCCCGCCAGCGGCGAGGTGTTGGTGCCGATGGTGACCGAGATCGCCGGCTCGTCGACCATAATGCGCGGCAGGGCGTGGGCATGGTCCGGATCGGCCAGCGTGTCGCCGATCATGATCTCTGGGATGCCGGCAACCGCCACGATATCCCCAGCGGCCGCGACATCTGTGGCGCTGCGCTCGACGCCCTCGGTGGCGAGCAACTCGGTGATCTTGGCGCTGGTGATGACCGGCACCCCGTCGACTTCGCGCATCCAGGCGACCTGCTGGCCCTTGCGTAGCTTGCCGTTGTAGATCCGGATCAGGGCCAGCCGCCCGAGAAACGGCGACGCGTCGAGATTGGTGACCAACGCCTGCAGCGGCGCCTGCGGATTTCCCGACGGCGGCGGGATGTGCTCCATCAACACGTCGAACAGCGGGTCGAGGTTGCTGCCGTCGGGCACGTGGCCGTCGGGAGGTTGCGTCGTGCTGGCGACACCCGCGCGCCCGGACGCGTAGAGCGTCGGCAGACCCAGTGCACGCTCGGCGGCCGCGGCCGCCTCGTCGTCGAGATCCGATGCGACGTCAAGTAATAGGTCGTGGCTGGCCTCCACCACCTCGGCGATCCGGGCGTCCGGCCGGTCCGTCTTGTTGACGACCAGGATCACCGGGAGATGGGCGGTCAGCGCCTTGCGCAGCACGAACCGCGTCTGCGGCAAGGGGCCCTCGGAGGCGTCGACCAGCAGGAGCACCCCGTCCACCATCGACAGGCCGCGCTCCACTTCACCGCCGAAGTCCGCATGCCCCGGGGTGTCTATGACGTTGATGACTGTGACGGTTCCATCCGGGTGGTGACGGTGCACGGCGGTGTTCTTGGCCAGGATGGTGATGCCCTTTTCCCGCTCGAGGTCGCCGGTGTCCATGACACGTTCCTGGACTTCACCGCGCTCGTGCAGGGCGCCCGACTGCCGCAGCATCGCGTCGACCAGCGTGGTTTTGCCGTGGTCGACGTGCGCGACGATGGCGACGTTGCGGAATGGCACGTCGGAGATTCTGGCAGCGGACGCCATAGATAGCGAACCGGGCGGATTCGCCGGCGCGACGGCGTTGCGTGTGCGGTGGCGGCGTTGAGTGTGCAGTGGCGGCACGTCGGGTGGGCGTGTCGCCACCGTCAGCGCACACGCAACGCCCTGAGCGCACTTTCGCTCACAACGCTCGCGTCAGGTCCGGTAGCCAGCGGCGATCGGCAGGCACCCAGTCCACGTCCTGCAGTTCGGTCGCCGTCACCCAGCGCAGCGCCCGATGGTCATGCGGATGCGGTTCGCCGCGAATCAGCCGCACCCGATAGGCGCGCAGCGTCGTGGTGCCATTGAGCGAGATGTCGTCGCCGAGGCGGTCACCCACCGCCATGTCGCCGACCGCCAAGCCCAACTCCTCGGACAGCTCGCGGGCCAGCGCGGCACGCTCGGTTTCACCGGGCGCGACCTTGCCGCCGGGCAATTCCCAGCGGCCGGCCAACTCCGGGGGCCGGACGCGCTGTGCCACCAAGACCGCGGATCCGGAGATGACGGCTCCCGCAACCACGATCTGGGTCGGCATGGCCAGTGACGGTATACCGTCGGGGGATGGCTGTGTTAACCGATGAGGAAGTAGACGCCGCACTGCCCGACCTCAACGGATGGGAGCGCGCCGACGGCGCCCTGCGCCGGTCGATCAAATTTCCGACGTTTCTCGACGGCATTGATGCCGTGCGCCGGGTGGCCGAGCACGCTGAGCGCAAGGATCACCACCCAGATATCGATATCCGTTGGCGCACAGTAACTTTCGCTCTCGTAACGCATTCGGAGGGCGGTATTACCAACAACGACATCGCGATGGCGCACGATATCGACCGAATCGTCGGCGGCTAGCCGGGCAAGACGCCTTTGGTGTCTATTTCGTCCTGCGTCCGGCGGACGTCTGCCCCGCCGACGGGCGCCGCCTTCATGTCGGCGCGCCGACGGCTGGCAGCGATCCACACCAACGTCGCCACCGCCCCCACGATGTAGACCAGCCCGGCCCAGGCCAGATACCACGGCCGCCCCATTTGCCAGATGGTCGGCTGGGCGAAACTCAGCAACCATGGCGGGCCGACGATGGTAAGCGCCAACCAGCCCCAGCCGACGATCCGCGCGCCGGGGCGCTCACGGGGCGGCCCGTGAATCAGCCAGATCATCAGCGGTACCAGCCAAACCCAGTGGTGAGTCCACGAAATCGGTGAGAACAGCAGGCCGAACAGTTCGACCACCAACAGCTTGCCCAGCTGATCCCGCCCTTCCAGCGCCCGCCAGGCCAGGACGGCCATCAGCGCCGTGACGACGAGGGCGGCCAGAACCAGCGACCCGAATCCGGCGTCGTGGCCGAGGATCCGGGATATGCCGCCCCTCCAGGATTGATTGAACGAGGTGGCGATCGGCCCGACCCGCTGCGCATCGAACAGCAGGTCGGCGAAGTAGTACCGGGTCTGATCCCCGACAACCAATGCCGACAGGGCGACGGTGGCGAGGAACACGACCGCCGAGCACGCCGCCGCCGCCCACCGCCGGGCGCCGAGGAAGTAGACGCCACAGATCGCGGGCGTCAGCTTGATTCCGGCCGCCACGCCCACAAGCAGCCCGGACAACCACCACCGGGTGGTGTAGACCGCCCACAACACCGCCAACATGAGCAACACATTGATCTGCCCGTAGTCGAATGTGCTGCGCAGCGGCTCGGTCCAGATAGCGATCGCCGTCCACAGCATCGCCACGCGCCGCCCGGTGCCCGGGGGGATACCGATCAAGCGCTGGCTGATCCGGACGCAGCCATACAGCGCGGCCATCGTCGCGATCTGCCACAGAAGCGCAACCAGGCCGAACGGCAGCAGATGCAGTGGGTAGAACACGACCGCCGCAAACGGTGGATACGTGAACGGCAGCGGGAAGTCCGGCGTCTGGTCGGCGTACACGTAGCGGTAGAGGGTGCCTGGATGGTCGATTGCGGCGGCACCGCCAAGGTAGACGTGCAGGTCGACGAAGTTGGCGCCGTTTGGCGCCAGATACGTCCAGGCGAGCCGCGCGGCGACGCTCGCGATCAACAGCGCGGGCGCCGACGCCTGGAGCCGATTCGCCAGTCGCCGCGTGAAGGGTGCCGCGTGGGCGGCTGTGGTGTCAGTGGTGGTCTCTATCTGCCCGACTCTAGCGTCGGTCACCGGCGTCACTCGTATGCATAACGATCCCATAAATGCCACACGTGTCACTTGAGTCCCACCAGTATCAACGTAACTTCGGCCGGGGACCAGTCATCGACAACCAGGGAGAGTCATGCCAACCATGTGGACATACCTGCGTGCCGCCGCCGTCGTGGTCGGGTCGGGCGCAGCGCTACTGACGGGCGGTATCGCCCACGCCGACCCGGCGCCGGCTCCGATGCCCATGCCGAACATTCCGCAGCAGCTGATCAGTTCGGTGGCCAACGCGCCGCAAATTTTGCAAAACCTCGCTACCGCCCTCGGCGCCACCCCACCGGCAGCGCCGGCCGCTCCCGGCATCAGCTTCCCGGGTTTGCCTTCGGCCGCCGGCCCTTCACCGGCGTCCACGGCGGGGGTGCTCCCGTCGATACCGGGGCTGTCCGGGCTTACCTCGCCCGCCGCACCCACCGCCCCGGCGGCGCCGACCATCCCGGGGCTTAACGCCATCCCGGGTTTGGGGCAGCAGGCGCCTGCGGCACCCGCCGCCCCTGCCGCCCCGGCGATCCCGGGGCTGCCGGCCATCCCCGGGTTGTCGACACCGCCGGCTCCCGCCGCGCCGGCAGCCCCTCAGATTCCGCAGGCCAAGGTCGACATGCCGGCGCTGCCGTCCGGCCTACCGGTCAACATGCCCGCGCAAGTGACGCTCCCGCAGGATCTGCGGGCACTGGCCACGGGGCAGGCTCCGGCCGCGCCGGCTCCCACCAGCCCGCTATCACCGCTGCTTTCGGCCATCCCCTGAGCAGCCCGTACGACGGCCAACCCGCTAGCCAGGACCGGAGGAAACCGTGGCAACAACTCGAAACCTGACAACGGGTTTGGCCGCTCTCGTCACGGCGTCGGCTGTCGCGCTTGGGGCTTGCCCGAGCGCGACAGCCGACCCGGCCGCGCCCCAGCCGAACACCGGCCAGCAGCTACCGGGCCTGCCGGCCCTGTCCGAGCTGAGCCCGATCATCCAGCAAGCGGCCGGCAATCCCGGGCAGGCGGCGCAACTGCTGATGGCCGCTGCGCAAGCCTTCACCCACAATCCGGCAGCACCTAACGAGTCCAAAACCGTTGCAGCGTCGGTGAATCAGTTCGTGCAGGAGCCGGGGCAGCCGGTTCCCGGTGCGCCGGCTCCCGGGCCGAGCGCAGTCAACCCGCCAGCGAACGCCCCCGCGGCGCACGTGCCACCGGCGGGAATGGAGCCCGGGCTGCAATCGCACCTGCCGCCGGGGATCGACCCGGCTCACGCGGCGGGTCCCGCACCCGTTGCTGCGCCCACCCCGGTCCCGCCACCGACAGCGGCGCCGGCGCCCGCCTCCCCCGCGCCGTCCGCAGCACCGGCACCGGCACCGGCACCTACCGCTGCACCGGCGCCGGGCCCCGCGCCGGCCACGGCCCCTGCCGCGGCGCCGGGTTTCGGCCCCGATGCGCCGCCCACCCAGGACTTCATGTACCCGTCGATCGGCACGAATTGCCTTGCCGACGGCAGTAACGCGATCGCGACCGCGCTATCGGTGGCGGGCCCGGCGAAGATTCCGGCGCCCGGCCCCGGCCCGGGGCAGACCGCCTATGTGTTCACCGCCGTCGGCACCCCCGGGCCGGCCGAGGTGCAGAAGCTGCCGTTGAACGTCACCTGGGTGAACCTGACCACGGGCAAGTCGGGAACGGTCACGCTGAAGCCGCGCACCGACATCAATGCGGACGGGCCGACGACGTTGACGGCCATCGTCGACACCGGCTCGGGCAGCATCATGTCGACGATTTTCGGGCAGGTCACCACCAAGGAAAAGCAGTGTCAGTTCATGCCCACCATCGGCTCGACAGTGGTGCCGTAGAGCGGGGCGACGCTCCTACGGTCGCCAGTCCGGCGAGCGGCCCAGGTGGCTCAGAATGCGGTCGAGGTCGGTTGCGCCGGCGGGCGCGGCGACGGGTGGGCCGAAGGGAGCACCGTCCACCATGCGGAACTCGCCGTCCGGAACGCCGAACACGAGCGGTAGCACCGCGGCGATGACGTCATCCGGCAGCGCGAAGGCGGAGCCGATGCTCCGCGCAACGTCCCAGCCGTGCACCACGTAATCCACGAAGTGGAAGCCGATCGCCAGCGCACCCGGGAAGGTGGCGCCCGGCCCAAAGTCGGGAAGGGCGAACGTCGCGCCGAGCACTCCCTCGGCGGCGAACGCGTCCAGAACCTCGGCCGCGGCCGCGGCGTACGTGCCGCCGGGATCGGCCGCAACGGCCTCGGCCACCCCGTCCGTCGCCCAGATGAGCGGGCTCTGGCCACCGCCACGTGCCGCGGCCGCGAATCCGTGGTGCTGAACCGTCATGTGCGACAGCAGATCCAGGAGGTTCCAGCCCGCGCACGGCGTCGGCCGCTGCAGGTCTTCGGGCGCGACAGCCGCAACGACGTCGACGGAAGTCTGCACGGCAATACGGTGAAACGGTCGAACATCAGAGATAGTAATCATTCGATTACGATATTCAGCCGTATATCATATGTCAACGGCTACGCTTTCTGAATGGCACCGAGCGCAAGGCGTCCCGATCTGGCAGCGCTGATGGGGCCGCTGGTACGCGAAATGATCGCGGCCGAGGTGCCCGTGCTGGAAGCGCACGGGCTGTCCATGTGGGGTTACATCGTGCTGTGCGCCCTAGACCGCTCGCCGGTACGCAGCCAAGCCGCGCTCGCGGAAACCATCGGCGCGGACAAGACGCGCATCATCCCCACGCTCGACGACTTGCAGAACCGAGGTTTTATCGAGCGCCGTCCCGATCCGGACGACCGGCGCGTGCGCCTGCTGGCGCTGACCGAGGCGGGCAGGTCCGTGAAAGATGCTGCGCAGGAAGACATTCAGCGCGGCGAAGAACGCTGGCTGGGAAGGCTATCGGCCGACGATCGTCGCCTGTTCCTCCGTGTCCTGCGTCAGTTGGCTAGTACGCCATGAACAGGATCGCGTCGCGGTCGTACTCCAGACCCGGATGAACGCTGGCAAGGTGCGCCTGGGTCAGTTCGACGAGCTCGTCCTCGTCCTTGCCGACGATGGCTTCGCCGCACGGGCATGTTATGTGCGTCTTCACGTTGTCGCCTTTCCCTTCCCTTTCCCGGTGGCAGACGTCCCGGTGGCAGACGCCTTCATCTGCTTCTTGTGTGAGCGCACCTGGGCCAGCGACTGGGCGTCGACGATGTCGGCGACCGACAAGTGCGTGCCGGCTTTGCCGAAGTCCCCCGCCGCCGACCGCCAGCCCGGCGGCGTCACGCCGTACTGCTTGCCCAGCAAAGCCAGAAAGATCTTCGCCTTCTGCTCGCCGAAACCTGGGAGTGCCTTGAGCCGCCGCAACAACTCCTTGCCGTCGGGGTCACCGGCCGTCCACAGGCCGGCCGCATTGCCGTCGTAGCGGTCCACGATGATATGCGCGAGGGCCTGGATCCGCTTGGCCATCGATCCCGGAAAGCGGTGTATCGCAGGCCTTTCCGAGCACAGGGCGACGAACTTGTCCGGGTCGTAGTCTGCGATTTCGGCGGCGTCCAGCCGACCCATCCGGTCCGCGATCTTCTTCGGTCCGGCGAAGGCGGTCTCGAAGGGCACCTGTTGATCGAGCAGCATGCCGATCAGCAATGCGAACGGATTTTCTTCAAGCAACGCGTCGGCGGCCGAGTCCTGGGCTAACTGCAGTTTCGCCACCCCGACAGTCTAGGACCGCCCTGACGACCCGCCCAGCCAAACCCGGCTGTCTGACGCCCTACGTTGCGACATTGATGACGCGGTTGCGGTCACACCGTGCGGAGATGCCTTCAATACGTCCGTCCCGTAGTCCTCCAGCGCGACGCCGGAACCGGCGATGAGGTTCCGGACGGAAGTCATTACCCGCTCTTGCGGCGGAATTCGCGGCGGCTCTCCAGCGGACCGTGTGCCCTGGGCTGCTTGTCGCCGCCGTCCTTGTGATCGGATCCGCCCGAGGACTTGGCGTTCTT
>NZ_JAFBAT010000178.1 GCF_019247615.1 Mycobacterium sp.
CCCGACGCAAGGCTTCACGCCGCGTGACCGCGCCGCAGAAGTGGTCACCGGACCATTTCGCGAGGTCACCCTTGACGGCGCCGGGCACTGGCTTCAGGAGGAACGCGCCGACGAGGTCAGCGCCGAGTTGGTCGAGTTCTTAGCCGATTTGAACAAGGGCGGCGCTTGGGCCTGAAAGCTTTCGGCCAGGGGCATGCGACTCGGTGGCAAGAGTCCTAATTCTGTTGCGTTCGCGCTGTTGGTGGGATTCGGCCAGACAGCGCGACGAGTTGGTCGATCGCCGGCGCGTTCACGTCAATCGGTTGTGGTGAGGCGAACTGGCCGCTGCGTTGTAGGGCCGCGCTGCGGCTGTCAGCGAATGCGAGCACCTCATTGGCAAGGTTGTCGCCGATACGCAGACAGCAACCTGTCGCGGTCGCGATGTCCCAGCCGTGAATGACCAAGTCGGCCACACGTAATGCGAGCCGACTGCGCAGCGGTTTGGGCAGCTGCCCGTCTGGCTGCGTCGCACAGGCAAGCGCGCGGCGCAATTCCTCGGTGGAGGAGCGGTATCGCGCGACGAGTTGGTCGGGTGAACCGAGTCCGGCTGGTGAGCCGGTCGCGGTGGGCGACGCAGAGTTATCGTCGGGGTGAAGCTGGCTGGTGAATGAGTGATTGACTTCGATGAGGTGTTCGGTCACGTCTGCGACTGTCCATTCCGCACACGGGCTGGACGCGCTCCACTGGTCGCCGCTCACGCGAGCCAAAACGCTGTCAACCGCTACAGCGGCCTGCACGAGGTGTGTCACTTCCGGGAAAGGCATCTACAGTTCCCTTCCTCGTGATGGTTGCTGTGGGGCAATGCTTTTCACGTCAGGGAGACTCGGCATGCCCCACACCATACCCCCAAATTAAGAAAAATAAGAGAAATATGTGGTATCAATAAGGGCGACGACGGTGAGGCAGCTCAACCAAAGCAGGGAGAGTGCGATGGAATCCTTCGACGTCGTGGTGGTCGGGGCACGCTGCGCCGGATCGCCGTTGGCCACCATGCTGGCACGCCGCGGGCTGAAAGTCTGTGTCCTCGATCGGGCCCACTTTCCCTCGGAAACACCGTCGACGCACATGATCCAGTCATGCGGCGTAGACGTCCTCCACGACCTCGGCGTGCTCGACACCCTGATGAGTGCAGGCGCCGCACCATTGCACGCCGCCACAATCGCCAGCGACGACGTCCAAATACACGCCACCGTGGACGCCCGGACCGAACATCCGGTGCTGTGTGCGCGGCGCGTGACACTCGACGTGCTGCTGGTCGAGGCCGCGGGCGCCGCGGGAGCCGAGATACGGACCGGCACGCGCGTAAACGGGTTGCTGCGCGATCGGGACCGCGTGACCGGCGTGCGCACTGACAAGGGCACCATCGGTGCGCGCCTGGTCGTCGGCGCTGACGGGCGACACTCGACGGTCGCCGACGCGGTCGGCGCCCAGGAATACGATGTGACCCAGCCCGGCCGCATGGTGGCCTGGGGCTACTTCGAAGGGGTCGACCGAGCAGGCCTCGCCCGGTTCGGCCGGATGAAAGACATGGGCTACCTCGCTGGACCCACCGACGGCGACCTGTACATGGCAGCGATCGCGCCGGATCAATCCCGCGCCAACGAATTCCAGGCTGACCGCGACATCTTCTTCACCAACGCCATCCGGAAGTGGCCGGAGCTAGCCGACCTCATGGCCGACGCCAAACGGGTCGGGCCGCTGCGAGTCTTCACCAAATGGCACGGCTACTTCCGCCAATCCGCCGGCCCCGGCTGGGTCCTCGTCGGCGACGCCGGACACTTCAAAGACTTCACACCCGGCCAGGGCATCTCCGACGCGCTGCGCCAAGCAAAACAACTGGCCGACGGTATCGAACACGGCCTAGCCGGCGACGGCCTCGACGATGCGATGCAACAGTGGTCGCACTGGCGCGACCACGATGCCTACGAAATGTACTGGTATGCAGCGCGCATGGGTGCTCCCGGCCCGGCCTCACCATGGACGAATGCTCTTCTCCATGAGGTCAGCGCCAGCCCGGCCGCCACCCGCGCATTCATCCGAGTTCTCAACCACGACATGCCGCCGTCCAAACTTTACACACCCACCATGGCGTTGCGGGCCACCGCCCGCGCCATCCGAGAGCACCCCAGACATACACCGGCGACGGTCAAAGAATTCATTTCCACTGCACGACAAGGCATTAAACAAGCCCGTCGCAAACGACGACTAGCCGATCGGACCAGAATCATGAACCGGGAGCCAGACTGGGGAACAGCGGTTGCCCACTCCAGATAAGACCGGGCCGGGCTACAGCATGGGGCTAGGCGATGCCGACGCCGAACGACTCAAACTGCTAGGGCGGTTTTATGATCCGAACTCTGCAGCGTTTATCGAGTCGGCCGGTGTCGCAGCGGGACACTCCATCGTGGACCTGGGATGTGGCCACGGTGCTGTTACCGACAGGATCGCTGCCCGCGTCGGTGATACCGGCACCGTCTATGCGGTGGATGCGTCTGCAGACCAGCTCCGCATCGCCCGGTCAACCCTGGCTCGTCGCAGCAATGTGACCTTCATCGAAGCCGCTCTCGAGGACGATCCGTTACGCGGCGAACGCGTCGACTGGGTTTACAGCCGATTTCTGCTCATGCACGTCGGCGACGTTCGTCGTGCCCTACGGGCAATGGCCAACATGCTCGTCGACGGGGGCGCGCTGCTGTTGGAGATCGCAGATATCGGCAGCTTGCGTTTTCTGCCCGGAAGCCATGAAAGCGACGTGTGGCGCTGCTGGTGGTATGCGCTCGGTAGAGCACGGGGCGCGTCCTATGACGTCGCCGAATGTGTCGAGGAGCTGCTCGATCAGACCGGCTTTGTGATCCACCGTCGTGACCGCTACCAGCCCGTGTCCGCCTCGGCCGAAGCCAAACTCGTTCACGCCATCGGATTCGACCAGTGTGCACCCGCGTATGCGCACGAAATCGGTGTTCCCGCTGACGAAATCGAGGCTCACTACGCTTTCCTGCGGCGGGTGGTGAACGATCCGACCGTCATGGTCGCCTTGTTCCGCAATACGCAATACCTCGCCCGCTTGCGCTAACCCGGCTCGCAGAGAAGAAACGCAACCGTGTTACCTGTCTGCCTTATTGCGACGGAACAGCTTGCGCGGCAACAGGTATCGCTTCCGCCGAGCGACCAACGTTGGCTCTGTCAGCATCATGCCGCCCAGCGCCGCGGCTCTAGGAGTCGCCTGCCTTCGGGCTCCGCTCGCTAGGGCGGACGATCCTATGCGCTGGCACCGATTTGGTGCCTATAACTGTTGAGCGACCCACCGATGTCAAGTTCGGTTGTGGCCTGGCTCGTGCTTAGAGTTGCCTACATGTTGGTGTGGATCAATGGACCGTTCGGCGGCGGGAAGACGCAGACCGCATTCGAACTTCATCGGCGACTTCCTGACAGTGTCGTTTGTGATCCAGAGGAGATCGGTTTCGGGTTGCATCGGGCGATGCCTAGGGCTTTGCGCACCAACTTCCAGGACTATCCAGCCTGGCGCCAGGGCGTCTATGAAGTGCTCGATCACGTCATAGGCGCACACCGCGGCGTCGTGATCGCCCCGATGACGGTTATCGAGCCGAAGTACCTTGCCGAAACTGTGGGCCGGCTACGGGAACGCGGCCACGACGTCCGCCATTTCGCGCTCCTCGCCAATCGGGAGACCGTGCTGCGTCGGATCCACGGCCGAACCCTCTGGGGGCTCAGTCGTGACCCGTTTGCTACATCTCACGTCGACCGCTGCCTTGACCGGCTTCGCGGACCTGAGTTCGCCCACCATGTGTGGACCGACGCGATTGCGGTCCCAGAGGTGGCCCAATGCATCGCTACATCAGCCGGCCTGGCGCTCCGACCGAATACCGAAGGACCGGTGCGCAGGCGACTGCGCCAAAGCTGGATATCCATCAAACACATTCGATTCGCCTGACCCCATTGGGCGAGTGTCGGTCGCAAGTAGGTTTCCCACATGGTGTCCCGAAGCGCCTTGATGTGCTCCCTAAACATGCGCGCTTCTACCTCCCGGCACGCCGCGGCCGCGGAATGAGCGGGTCCTACGGACTTCTTTGATTCGTCGAGGCCCGGTTGGTCGACGAACGGGATCCCACGGAGTGGTCCAGTAGTCATCGAATCGTGCGGGTTCGGCGTTGCCACAAGTGGCCTTTTGTTCTATAACTTATAGAGCAATATGGGAGGCGGGTTCCATGATCCTCAACGTCGACCTGGCCAGCGAGGTGCCGATCTACCAGCAGCTTCGGGACCGGATCGTAGAGGCGATCGCCGACGGCGTACTGACTGAGGGCAGCTCGTTGCCGGCCACCAGGACGCTCGCCGCGGACTTCGGGATCAATTTCCACACCGTGAACAAGGCCTACGACCTGCTGCGCCAGCAGGGCCTGATCCGGCTCAACCGCAAGACCGGCGCGGTGGTGACGCCGACGGTCGCGCACTCGCCGTTCCGCGAGGAATGGACCGCGAGGGCACGGACCCTGCTGGCCGAAGCCGTAGCCAAAGGATTACCGGCCGACGAGGTTCTCGACACCTGTCGGTCCACGCTGGACTCATTCGGTACCCCGAAGTCAAAGGACACACCATGACCATTGCGATCGCCCTGAGCTCCGCGTTGGCAGCACTGCTGCTCGCAATCGCCCTGGGTCTGCCCTCGATCAACAGTCCGACGGTGCCCTTCGGGGTCCGCGTACCGGCCCAGCATGCCGACGACCCGACGATTGTCAGCCAGACCCGCATCTACCGATGGCGAGTACTCGTCAGTGGGATCGTCGCTGCCGGAGTCGGCGCCGTCGTCTACTGGGTGACCGGCGAAAAACTGCTGCTGCCGTTGTCGGTGCTGGTGCTGGTTGGCCTCTGGAACGGCTGCTTTGTCATGGCTAACCACGAAATCCGGGCGGCGAAGGCCGCCGGGAACTGGTATGAGGGCCTACGCCAAGGCATCGCGGTGGACACCCGATTGCGGACCGACCCGCCACGTTTTCCCTGGTTATGGCTGGCACCGGCGCTGATCGTCATGATCGTCACGGCGGTGATCGGCGTGGTCCTCTATCCTTCGATGCCCGAGACGCTGGTGGTGCACTACCGCGCCAACGGCGTACCCAACCGGTTGGCCGCCAAGTCAGTGGGCACCGCTTTCTCACTGGTGTTCGTCCAGATCGGCGTGACGGCGCTGCTGGTCGGTATCGCGACAGCCATCCTCCGTAGTAGCCGCCCCGACATCGACCCCGCGCACCCGGTGGGCTCCGCGCGTTGGCACCGCCATTACATGTCACTGGGCGCCAAGGCATTGCTTGGGCTGGTCGCGATGATCGACGTGGGGATGCTGGGATCATCGCTGCTGATGTGGACCGGGACGGTCACTTCGTGGGCACCGCTGGTGGTCGTGCTGCCGATCCTGGCCGCCGTCGTGGTGGCGGTCGTGGTGCTAGCCAGGAACAACCGTGTGCGCGATGACGGCGAGCAGGACACCGGCCTGACCCACCGCGATGACGACAAGTACTGGCGCGGTGGCCTGTTCTATATCAACCGCGAAGACCACGCGCTGCTGGTTCCGCGCCGGTTCGGTCTGGGATGGACGCTCAACTTCGGCAACCCGAGGGCAGCGATGCTTCTGGCCGGCGTGATCGCGCTGATCGGTGTGCTGATCACCCTGCGTTTTGGCGGCTGACCCGTCGGCAGAGCAAAGGCTGGCAGCGCCCGAGGACGGACACCGCCACACGCAGAACGTCGTTTCTGACGAATGCACCAATCTTGTTTTGCACAAACCGCTTCGGGCGCGTCGCCGCGCCGTCAGCGACGACCGATGCGGATTGAGAGGTAGAGCGGGATGAAGATGATCGACAGCAGCAAGCTCCCAACGAGCCACGCTTCCGGTGTGTCTACAACGAAAGCACCGGTCGAGAAGACTACTGGCCGCCCGCTTTTGGCCTGCGCTTTTGCATCGGCATAAAGCCACAAATCCACGACGAGAACAACCACTATCGGAAACAGGCCCAGCACTATGTGGCGGGTGTCCACCGGCATGGGGACCATTGTGCGCGGAGCTGTCTTTACCTGCGAGTCCGCTCGTATCTAGGGATACGAGCGTGGTCAGATCCTGTCTCTTGATAAGGGTGCCAGTGTGCGCCGGGCTAGCCTCGAAACCAACAGTGGCAAGCCGGCACCAATGGGGATGGTAAGGATGCGTGTGTTCGTTACCGGCGGCACCGGAGCGATCGGTGGCCATGCGGTTCCCGCGCTGCTTGCCGCGGGTCATGACGTTACCGCGATGGCCCGCAGTGAGACGAAAGCGGAGGCTCTGCGACGTCAGGGAGCCACGGCGGTTCAGCTGTCGTTGTTCGACCGTGATGGGCTTACCACTTCATTCAGTGGTCACGACGCGGTGGTGAACATGGCGTCGGCGCTGCCGTCGCCGCAGCGATTCATCCTGAAGTCTGCCTGGAGCGACTGCCAGCGCATCCGCACCCAAGGATCGGCGACCGTCGTCGAGGCGGCTTTGGCCGCCGGCGTTGGGAGGGTGGTGCAAGAGTCCGTAGCGATGATTTATCACGACGGTGGGGACCACTGGATCGACGAGGATTGGAACGTTGATCGGTACCCGATTGCTGCGGGGAATCACGCCGCAGAGTCCAGTGCTCGACGATTTGCGGAATCCGGAGGGGACGCAGTCATTTTGCGGTTTGGATTGTTCTATGGACCCGGTGCGGCGCACAGCGAGCAGATCATGGCCCTGGCACGTCGCCACATCGCATTCCAGGCCGGTCGGGCCGACACGTACATGTCGTCGATCCATCTCGCCGACGCGGCCAGCGCCGTGGTCGCCGCCCTGCAGTGCCCGGCCGGGACCTACAACATCGTCGATGACGACCCTGTCACCAAGAAGCAGAACAGCCAGGCGATGGGGAAGGCAGTCGGTACC